>CAYPBR010000013.1:0-2686 GCA_964409005.1 Candidatus Woesearchaeota archaeon
CTTTTTTGTCTCTCCTGATTTTAAATCTACAGGGTTCTCTGTTTTATCTATGTCAACTGTTATCTCGTAATCCTGCAGATTCTGCACTTCTATAAAAAAATCACTTTCTGTCGTAACAAATCCAGGCTCTATTGAGAAATCTGCCATATCTTCTATAATTGAAAAATTCTTCACAATATCTTCTTCAATAATCTGCCCTGCTTTAATGTATCTGGTGTCTTTTATAACAATTGAATAATTATCCGGAGATTTCCCAAAAAGCTGGGCATAAATATAAAAGTCATTGTTTATTTTTGTCTCCTCAAATTCCATCGGAACTCTCACATGCCCTCTATAAAAAAAGATGTTTTCTTCAAGGATTGAATCCACGAAATTCCCAGAAACTTTTGCCATCAGTGTCTCTCCTTGATAAAATTCATCTTTCATGTCAAACTCAACTGCAGAGACGAGTGATGATATGAGCACTAATAATAAAACAAAAAATATCTTCTTCATAGTTTGTTAAAAGAAACCGAGTTAATAAAGTTTATTTTTAAGCTAAATCTCTAACGATAGCATCTGCACCAGCAAGAAAGTTAAGAGGATCATTCATATTTCCTACATTCACTGCTTCTTGATACATTGTCTGTGCTCTACTTGTAATCTGGGTCAAAGCATCTTCTATTTCACTTAGGTTTGATTTTTCTGGAGACCAAGTTTCTTTTTTTGGGTCAACTAATTTAAGACCTCTAGCAACTCCACCTTCTAAATATTTTCTCAGGTCTTTTCTTTCTGTTTCTATATCACTTCCATCTAAAATATATCCTGCTGTCTTATATGCTGAATAAGATAAACAAATTAATCCTTTTTCACTCCTACCAAGATTTGCACATTCTTTAATATATTTGCAATGAGTTTCTTGTTGATCTTCTATTCCACATGGATTTATTTCTTCTAATGCTCTACGAATATGGTTTGTCATTTACCTATTATGTTTAATCCATTTATAAGAATTATTATTTTCCAAAATATATAATAAACTCTACTTTCCCATATCTCTTAATTTCTTAAGAACATCGTCAATATCCCCGCGAGGAGGCTGTCTTTTCAAATGTCTTTTCGGTGGAGGAGGCAGTGCTCTGCCAAGCATTGGCATTCTTTCGGGGCGACCTGTTAGAGGTGCTGGAGACAGGTATCCTCCTGGTCTCGGTCTTTTTCTTCCACCAACTCCTGATTTTGTTCTAAACCAAAATCTTCTCAGCGTATCTTTGAAGATTATTCCTAAAACAACTAAGACTATCAATATCGTCAATATCCAAATCCAAACAGTGCTCTTTCCTGGAGTTTTCTCAAAACAACAGTAATCCCCAGATTCACAACTGTATACGGAAGATTCTTCTTCATTTTCGTCACATCCAAATGCACTACAGCTTCCCCCACTAATTTCACACTCTGTTTCTGATGTGGTCTCTTGGCAAGTTCCTCCAAGACAACACGTTTCTCCGAATAGTAAATCAGAAGAATCATCTGTGGTGCCTGTGCATCTCTCGCCTGAAATGCAAATTTCCCCCCCTAATGCTAAACAGGTTTCCTGAGTTTTCGGAGTGTCACAGCACCTGTAAGGTGCTGAACAATCATATTCAGATAATATACTTCCCCCTACTTCCTGACAACTCATTCTGGACATACAATAGTATCCAGAAGTCCCGCAATCAAGGACACCATCAATCCCTCCATTGTCATCTGCAGCAGATAAAGCTCCAGGCCAGACAGAATGTAAAACAAACGCAGTATCTCTTATACTTCCACTATTCCAACATCCGCTTTCCTCTTGAGCTTCTTCTAATAGCCATTTCTTGGCATTTGTCTTCTCTTGGGGGTCTTCGTACTGGAAAGGATACAACGCCAGTGCAGTATCATAAAATTTATCATTGCCGACAACTCCCTGCCAATACTTATTAGCTTTTTGCTTCAATAACAAGCTGGTCCTATAGTCTGTATCAGAGGTTAAGAGATACAGAAAAGATTCTGGAATGTATTTTTTATTATCTTCTGCCAGTGTAATTAAATAAGGCAAATAGGAAGAAGCTTCATAATCCAGCGAATCTAAAACAAACGCTGCCCATAAACTGGCTTCATAGTCACAGGATGAGGCTGTAGAAAAACAGAAAGAATTTATCTTTTCAATGGTTGTTCCCCCTGCAGATGAGTGTGTTTCACCGACATAGATTGTCGGAGAAGTTGATTTCTTGAATAATTTTGTTGTGAAAAAATCTTTATCGCAGGAGATTTCATATTCGTTATCATAACATCCTGGAGAAGTGGAAGAAATTTCCAGCCAATAGTTTTCCTGAGCCAGTCTCAGACAACTCCCTGCTCCGGAGTTTAAAGTTTTATCTTCAGATATCTCTAAATTATATGAAGAACCTGCATAACTTACAACACACGACGTCTGTTCACTGCTCTCAATCTGCAGATACCATTTCATATCCCTAGGACTTATCTCCTTCGACAAAAGCCATTCTTCTGCATCATCTGTATTTGAATTTACATTGCTCAGTGCAAAAATAGCCTGCGCTGTTGTTTTTATATTACAACTTCCCCCTGGCCAGCATTCATTCCCAGAAGAGTCTTCCAGCAATTCAGATTTACATTCCCCAACAGCCAATAAAGAAAAAATCTTTTCCTCTGTGGATAATTTATCACA
>CAYPBR010000013.1:2786-5715 GCA_964409005.1 Candidatus Woesearchaeota archaeon
TCTGTCGGAACAATCCCAATACCTTTGTAGTAGTCTTTATCATAATTTGGCGGAAGGACAATTTTATTTCTATAACTCCATGAAAGTTGTGAGTTGATATATCCCTGCTTGAGGGGAACCTCATTTTTTTGATTCCATTCCTCTATTCTTTTTTCCAGTTCCTCCCTTTCCATATTTACAGAGCGGAATAAATTTATAAGAATGAACAGGGCTCTCTTTCTTCCGTCTGAAATTCCCTGCAAAATCTTTTTTATAGACGGGGGAAAATTTTTCTCAGATAAATTGCCGAGTTTAACAGGTTTAAATTTAAAATCTCTTTTTTCTGTAATTTCATGATTAGTTTCTTTATACCAATCCAGAGCCTGCATCAAAAGTTCTCGCGCTTCTCCTTCTTCTACATCTGGCATGAAATTTCTGACCTTTACTTTTAAAGGATTTGCATCTCGTGGTTGAAATGTTGAGACCTCTTCTGGTGTGAGCACAACACTTGCCAGGGCTGTTTTCTCGTGCAGAGAATAAGGCATTCTGAATAAATGCCGTGGTGAAACCAGGATAAGGTCAGGCATAACCTCTTTCGGCGCTTCAAAATCCTTCACATATTTGCTTGGCTTTGTCAATCCTGTAATTTTTTTTATCAAATCCTTTTTCGTCAATTCTATTATGTATTTCGTTATGATTCTTGCCCAATCCGGGAACATCTCTGAAGTTTTTACTTTGTTTATCTCTTTAGGAAAAGCTTTCCATGGAATAATCATGTGAAATCCTTTTGAGCCACTAAATTTTACCCCGACATTTTTAATTCCATGAAATTTTAGGAATTTTAAGATGATTTCTGTCATAATTTTACTATAATCTATATATTTACTATCTATATCCAGCAATAAATCCCACCCTATCCTTATCTCATTCATTTGCTTCTCATTCATTCCTGTAGAAATCTTTAAAGGGTCTTCCCAGAGTTCTTCTGAGCAATGAAAAGAGGTAGCTCCTTTTTTTACTAATTCAAAAATATCGCTGATGTACTGAAGATAATCCGGCCTTTTTCCAAAACTGTCCATCATATAACTCGGAACGACCTCGCGATTTTTAGAAAACTCAAAAATAGCCCTCTGAACGTCTTGTCTTGAATAGTACAAATTAAAAATCTTTTTAATCCTCTGCTCTTTGACATCTCCCATATAGAGAAATATTATGAAAGATTTATATAAATTCCCATATACTAGACAATGAATAAATTTTTTAATTTGAACTGAATTTCCATATTAGACATGCAAAAATAAATAAACTAATCATATTCAAGTATAACAATGCTTAAAAGTAAAATATCTTTTTATTAAAAGATGCTGGTCAAATTAGAAAACCCAATGCTGTTTTCAAAAATAATTGAAATCCTCTCAGAATTAGTCACAGAAGTAAGAATCAAGGTGGGGGACGTTGGATTGAGCATTATTGCAATGGACCCTGCAAACGTTGCAATGGTTGGATTTTGGTTGCCAAGAACTGCTTTTTCCCAATTTGAATCAGGAGATGAAGTTTTGGGAATTAATCTGGATAACCTAAAAAGGATTTTAAAGAGGTGTGGTGCTGGAAGTTCTTTGATTTTAGAAAAAAAAGATAATACATTAGAGATTCAGATTCAGGACAGAATCAGAAGGAATTTCACTTTAAGTCTGATTGATATAGAAAGTGAGGAAAAAGAAATTCCAAGTTTAGAATTTAGTTCAAAAGTAGAATTGAATTCTATAGACTTCATAGCTTCAATAGAAGATTGTGTAATTGTCGCAGATGCCTGCTCTTTCACAATTAAAGACGGAAAATTCATAATAGAAGCTAGTAGTTTAAATTCTGCAATGTCTGAGTTCTCAGGAGATGAGGCAAAAATAGAGGCAGAAAACTGCAGCGCAAAATATAGCCTTGAATATCTGCAAAAATTCATAAAGGGTGCGAAGCTCTCTGAAAAAACAATCTTGCAATTTGCAGAAGACCACCCGCTAAGAATAGATTTCAAAATAGAACAGATTGAATTGAGTTTTATTCTTGCACCGAGAGTTGAAACAGAGGATTGAAGATTGAAGATTAATTTTATAAAGTAGTTTCTCTTAAAAATATTATGAATAATAAAAGAGGTAAAAAGCTTAACAGCTCTTTTCAGTCTGATTTTTTTACAAAAAACCAAAGGGGTCAGGTGACAATCTTTATCATAGTTGCGATAATTGTTGTTGCTCTTGCAGTTTTATTTTATATGATTTCTCCACGACTCGGAATAGATTTAACACCTGCTGCAAAAAATCCGCAGGAATTTATCAAAACCTGCATTGAAGAAGATATAGAAGAAAGTGTTGAAAGATTATCTCTGCAGGGGGGAAGTGTAGAATCTGGAAATTATTTTTTATATGAAAATAACAAGATTGAATATTTGTGTTATACTAATGAATATTACAGAACATGTGTGGTTCAACAGCCATTATTGAAACAGCACATTGAATCAGAAATTAAAAATTCTATTCAGGACCAGGTGGATGCTTGCTTCAGCTCCTTAAAAGACAGCTATGAAAAAAAAGGTTATAGTGTTGATTTAAAACCCGGCGAAACAAAAGTCGAGCTTCTTCCAAAAAGAATCGTCAGCACATTCAGTTATGAAGTTATTTTAACAAAAGCTGAAACAGAAAAATACGAACAATTTAGTGTTATTTTGAACAACAATCTTTTTGAATTAATCAGTATTGCTAATAGCATCATAGAATGGGAAACTACTTATGGTGATGCAGAAACCACTGTTTATATGAATTATTATCACGATTTGAAAGTTGAAAAGAAAAAACAGACAGACGGCACAACAATTTACATTTTAACAGACAGAAACATAGGAAATAAATTCCAGTTTGCCTCACGAAGTGTAGCATGGCCGTCAGGCTTCCCTTAATTATAA
>CAYPBR010000013.1:5815-9345 GCA_964409005.1 Candidatus Woesearchaeota archaeon
ATTCCAGTTTGCCTCACGAAGTGTAGCATGGCCGTCAGGCTTCCCTTAATTATAAAATGAAAAATAAAAATATAATATTGTTCATTGGAATTCTAATCTTTTTAGCAGTTCTTTCAATCAATTTTACCAGTGCTGCTGTATGCTGTGAAAATACAGGCAGTAGTCCAGATGGAAATGACGGGGCTTGGTGTATAGATGTAGATGAAGAGTCAATATGTAATTCAAATTTTAGAACCTCTCCAACATCGTGTGAATCAACTACTTATTGTTCTGTTGGAACATGCATCAATGCACAGACAGGAGAATGTCTGCCTTCCCCGCAGGCATCTTGTGATTCAGAGCTAGGAGGATACTGGGACTCGAGAAATAATTATGATATTCCTCAGTGTCAGACAGGTTGTTGTTTAATAGGAGAGCAGGCAGCTTTTGTTACACAGACCAGGTGTGAGTATCTCGCTTCATTGCCGGAATACAACGTTGTTCCGCAATTCCTGAACAATATTCAGGACGAACAATCATGTATAGCTCTTGCAGAGCCTGAAGTAAAAGGAGCATGTGTTTTTCAGACAGACTCTGGAAATAGCTGCACAATTGAGACAAAGCAAGAGTGCCAAGAAAGAGGAGCTGAATTTCACGAAGGATTTTTATGTTCTGCAGAAGAGCTGAACACTATCTGCGGACCAACTGAGAGAACAACTTGTGTGGAAGGAAAGGATGAGATTTATTTTTTAGACAGTTGCGGGAATACTGCAAATATTTATGATTCTGAAAGTCAGGATGATGCAGAATACTGGACATATATTAAAGACTGGACAGAAAGTTGCAATCCAGGGGAATCAAATACAGACTCTGCAACTTGTGGAAACTGCGATTTCTATGCCGGAAGCACTTGCAGTGCTGTTGAAAGGGGTCAAAATGTAAACATGGGAAATTATATCTGCAAAGATTTGAGCTGTTCTTATGATAATAATGGAGATGGAACAAAAGAAAAATATGAGCACGGCGAAACATTTTGTGCGACTCCAAAAGACTGGAAAGAAAACGCTCCTGGAAGAGAAGAAATCAGAATTGTCTGTTATAATGGAGAAATCTCTGCAGAGCCATGCGCTAGTTTCAGAAATGAAGTTTGCACAGAGACTACAATTGACGACGGAACTCCTGATGGATACAGATATGCTGCATGTGTTGTAAATAGCTGGCAAACCTGTGTTGCACAAGATAATGAAAAGGATTGTGATAATGCTGATAAGAGGGATTGCAAGTGGGAGGAAAATATCGGAGACGGAGTTTGCCTTCCAAAAGACCCCCCTGGATTTAATTTCTGGGATGTTGAGGAAGACACAGAGACTCTATGTGCAGTAGCTAGTGATGTTTGTGTTGTGAAAAAAGAGAAAGGACTTTTCGGGGGTTGGGATTATGTAGAAAATGAAGAGTGTCTCTCTGGAGGTTCGTGGGAAACAGAAAAACAGAACTTATGTCTCGCACTTGGTGATTGTGGTGTTAAAGTTAATTATGTAGATAAAAAAGGATGGTGGGAGAACTGGAAGGATTTTTTCACAGGAGAGGGTTATGATGAAGAAGAATAGAGGATTAATAAGTAAATTAGGGAAAGGAGTTTTAATCAGTGGTTTAGCTTTAACTTTAATTGGTAATGACGATGCTGCATGCACACCAGAAGAAAAAATGATTCTCGGAGAGATGATTGCAGAAGGGGCTGCAAAAGAAGATGACAAATTTGGAGAATATACCGGGAAAAGATTATATCTTGAAGGAGAAAGGGAAAGAGCAGAAGCTATTGCTAGGGCTGGAGCAGACAGGACAAATGTAAATGTTTATGTCGGAGAAAATGAAACGAGAGGGGAATCACGAGGAAATATCTTAGAAAATGTAATTTATTCTGATGGAACATATAGTCCTGCTCCTGGATATACATGGCTAAATAGTACAGCAGGAGATTTCAGAGTGAGAAAAGTTTTTAAAGAAGATGTAAAATTCTTTGCATGCAATTATTGGAAGGATTTTAACAATAATAATGCAGGAGATTATCCAGAAGAATTTGTGGGAATTAAAAATAAATTCAGAGATGATGAAAGAATAATCCTGGTTTCATATGATCAATTAAATATGAGGGGAACTGAAATGGAAATTAAAATATTCAATCCGAGAGGAAAAGAAATTTATTCTCGTGTAGATATTTATGATTCTAATGGTGTGGTGAATAGGACTGGTACTGAAGATGATATGATGGGATGGTTAATAGATAATGGTGGTTATGGAAATTTTAAAAGTGTCTGGTATGTTAATGATAATTATGCAGGCTCAACAGAGTTTGAAATTATTCCAGGAAGCAGAGATAAAAAAACAGAAAAACCTATATTCATAGAAGATGAAATGATATTTGAAGAAGAATTTATCATGTTAGAACCAGAACTTTTCCTAGATGAGGATTTTTATTATATTGAAGATTCCACTACGCAAAAGCCATAAAATGCAAATAAAAAATATGAACAAGAGGGGAGCACTGGCACTGAGCCAGATTTTTATATTAATGATTGGCATCTTCGCTGTTTCTTATGCCGTCGGAAGCCAGGTTGGGTTGGTTAGTGGATTTGAACAGATAAAATTGAACGTGGCTGAAGAGGGCGCGCAAGCTGGATTTACTTATTGGTTAATAGATGAAACAACAATTCAAAAAAGGAACTCTGCCGGGGGAATTGATGGGTTGTATAAATATGGAACTTGGACTTCTCAAAATATAGATGGATGGATATTTCATAATCCTGATGGGGATTTGGCGTCTAATTATGTTCATGTAGATGATCATTTAGCTATTGCTGCAAAAAATGCTTTAGAGGCTCAACCCACTCCAGAATCCCCTCTTGAAGAAAAAACTACCCCCGAACTTGGAGGAACACCTAATCCTGCATATTCACCAAAAGCCTCATTAATCCTTAACTATCACGGTATGAAATATAGCCGTGGTGAAAATAAATTTGGAAAATATCTTATCGGAGAGGAGGGGGGTCTTTATAGACAAAATGAAGATGGAAGTTGGTATTCAGACGACAATAACAATGGTGAAAAAGATGGTGAAGAATCCACACTTCCTATTGCTGAAGGTTTAGGTGCTTTCTTCGCAGATAAATTAGGAAAAAAAGCTGCTGCTGAAGTAGCCACAAAATTAACAGCAAAACAAGCTCTTAGCGCTATTTTAAAAAATGCAGGAATAGCAATAGCTATTTATGGTTCTGTTAAAGGTATTGCAGCTTTGTTGGCACCAGGAGCAGACCCAATATTAGTTGAAGCAACTGCGCGTGCGTTAGGAGGAGGATATTTTATAGGAACAACATTCTACACCTTGCTTGGACCAAAAGGAGCCATAATTGTAGGAGTACTTGGTCCTTGGGCAGCTGCCGGAATTGGAATTTTGGCGGGAGCAGCGATTTTTTGGGGTTCATACAAAAAAGAAACTCAAGAAACAATCACATTCATGTGCCAGGCATGGCAGGCTCAGACAGGCGGGGAATATT
>CAYPBR010000014.1:0-8643 GCA_964409005.1 Candidatus Woesearchaeota archaeon
AGATTTTCCAGTCCTCGATTTCAAAAAAATCAAGGAGGGCTCAGGAAGAGATGGTCGGCTTTGGATTAATTGTAATTATTGTTGCTGTGATTTTACTCGTTTTCTTAGGAATTTCTCTGAGAAGCCCTGTAAAAGAGGGGGGTGAGAGTTATGAAGTAGACAGCTTTATCCAGGCTTTTTTACAATATGGCACAGATTGTGCAGAAACTTATGAAACAAACTATCTCTCAATTAAAGAGTTGATATTTAGCTGCAGCTCTGATGAATCATGCATGGATGAAAGAAACAGCTGTGAAGTCTTAAATTCTACTTTAAAAGAAATTGCAGGAGAAAGCTGGAAAATTGAAGGAGACAGACCTGTCAAGGGATATGAATTGAAGATTCTATCAAATGGTGAAGAGATTTTGTCCTTTAAAGAAGGAAATATGACTAATAATTATAAAGGGGGAATACAGGATTTTCAAAGGGGAGGGTCAATCGAGATATTTTTCACAGCTTATTATTAAGTTAGGATTTCATTAATAATCAATTACGCTTTTATTTATTTTCTTTATATCAACTTCCCTTTAAAATAAGTGTAGGCACTACACTTTCAGGTGTATTGTAACTGTATCCACTACAATTTGAGGCACATGTCTGATTCTTTTCTTTGTTTTTTCTTCAATTAGTTCAATAAATCCAAACCTTTCCAGAAGTTTAAGGTCATCATGCACAGATTTAAAGGTCCTGTCTAATTTTTTAGATAAATCATAGATTGAAGTAGGGTTTTGAGTCTTTATTACGTGCAAAATTCGTGCTTTTTCATTGCTCAAAAGCTGCCTCAAAGCTAAAACACCTGAGAAATCATAGTCTTTTTTTGAAATTCCAGACTTTCTAAATATGGAAAAAGCCCCTTTTGCCTGTGTTATAGTTATTTCCCTTACCTTAACCCTAGGTTTTGCCTTTTGCTTTTGTTGTGCCATTTCCTCGTAAAACCATATCTATTTTTTCTTAATAGATATGTCTAACATATATATTTGAGTTATATGTTATTTTTATATATATATTACATTTAATTACCTTGTATTAATAAAACCTTCGTTTTCTGGTAGGGTCAGAAAGTGTATTAATATTATAGTGACATAGAAAGCTTTATAAATAAAACCATCAAAAATAGCTATTCTAAGCGGGAGTGGCCGAAATTTAACGGAAAGCTTTAAAAAGAAAATTACCTAAAAATATTAACTTATATATTTAACAGGGGATCATATTCAGCTCAACGAGATAACCTACCCTGTGTTATTTAGTTGAGAGGGAGAGTTGTCTTAGGCAACATATTCGATACAGATGAAAGGAGGTTAAAAAATATAAATATGAGATTTAATTATAAAAAAGTCGCGGCAATTGGAGCTAGTGTTTTATTGACAGGTATGACCATGGGGGTTGCTGCTGCAGCAAATTTCCCTGCACCTTATTCAAGCGGTTCTAGTTCTGGAACTGCAGTCGTTTCTGGTACAGGAGCAGGTGTTGATGATACTGTTGCAACAAGCAGTATTGCTGATTATTTGGCAACAAAGGTCAAGACAACCGGTGGTGTTGCAACTGGAGGAGATTCTTATAAATTTGAGAAAACTTCCACTAAATTCCATTTAGGAGATACATTTACAGGTGTTATTAGTACAAGTCTTGACGAAGATGAAATGTCAAATCTTTTAGCAGATGGTAAATTCGTTGATGATGATAATGATGAATTTGACTATACACAAAAAATTACCATGGAAGCACTTCAATTAACAATGTTTGAGGATAATGACTATAAAGAAGATGAACCCAGTGTTGGATTTAAAATTGCTTCTGGAACAACAGTGCTTACATACCAACTTACATTTAGTGATGAACCTCTATTAACTGACTTAGAAACATCTGACCTTACTTTTATGGGTAAGAGTTATTATATTTTAACACAAAGTTATAGTGGAGCAAATGTGATATTAACATTGTTAGATTCTGCTTCAGAGACAATTGTAAGTGAAGATGAAACAGCTACACTAACTGTTGAAGGTATGTCTTATTCAGTTTCTATAGAGTATATCAGTGATACAAAAGTTAAACTAACTATCAATGGAGAAACTACAAATAGTTTAGAAGAAAAACAGACTCAAAAATTGAGTGATGGAGCATTTGTAGGTATTAAGGATATAATGTATAATGCTAAAGATACAGGTATCAGTAAAGTAGAGTTTAGTATAGGTAATGGTAAATTAAAGCTTACGAGCGGTTCAGAAATTCAGTTGAATGATGATACTGTTTCAGGCCTTACTGCTACAATTGTAAACACTACAAAGCTTACATCTATTGCTCTTGCTTGGGCTACAGATGATGATGAGTTTGTTACAGAAGACAGTGACGTAACCATGCCTGCATTTGGAGCAGTCAAATTGTCTTTCCAGGGATTAGATTATCCTGTTGAAGAGACTATTGAAGTCAAGCAAGGTGGTTCTGAATATATCGGTCTTGAAAACTTTCCATTGAAAAATGGTCCTGCAGATATCAATCTTTTATACGGGTCTGCTGGAGGTCCTTTTTCAGGTATTGGAAAAGATGCTAATAATGCGTTAGTTACTGCTGCTTCAGGTAGTAATATTACTTATGACAAAGACACTGATGATTACTTTGTAGCTTCTTGGAGTGATTCAAGTGATGCTGAATCTTATTTGATGAGAGCCACAGGCTTCACAACAGAAAGTAGTGTTGATAAAGCAAATATTCAGTACTATGATGGAGACACCAATACATGGATTGATAAGAAGACAGGTGTTAAAGATGATGACACTTTCTCAATTGGAAGTGTTGACTTAAAGGTTTTCACAGTAAACAACACTTTAAACAATATTATTATTGGTAACAACAGTGCTAATACAAACTTCCACACGCTTTATTCAAAAGAAGGGATGACTGTTTATTTGCCATATCTTGCTAATGACAGCACTGCAGACGGTGCAGTTAATTTTTCAGCTGGTGTTTTTGGAAATACTGGTCACACTAATGTTTCTTTCTATTTGGTTGCAAGAGAAGAGGACAAAAATGGAAACAAATATTCAGGAGATTGGGTTAATCTGACTCTTGCATGGGATAGTTCTACAACTCCTGAACCAGAGGTAAGTTCCATAAATATGAGTAATACTGATGCAACATCTACAGAAATACTTGATACTGACGTATGGAGAGATTTCACTTATTCAGCATTAGCAACTGAAATCCTATACACTAAACCAAGCTCTGGACAAAAGAGTGTAAAATTGGTCTATCACGGTGATGAAGTTGCTGCAAATGTCTACATAAGTTCTTCAGAGACAAGTTTTGGAACTGTTACAGCGGGAAGCATGGTTTTCAAAGACAACGAGAAGAGTTCCTGGCAAAGCCGGAATGTAGTTCTTGTCGGAGGAAGCTGTATTAATTCTGCTACTGCTGATGCATTAGGAGTCACATACCCTGTTTGTGGGGCAGATTTCACAAGTGCGACAGGAGTAGGATCAGGAGAATACATGATTAAGAGTGTTGGCGATGCTTTCACTACTGGAAAAATTGCTCTGGTTGTAGCAGGCTATGAAAAAGCTGATACAGCTGCTGCTGCAAGCAAGTTAGTCAATAATCCAGGAGATGTTGATACAACTGCTGGAAAAGAATACAGAGGTAAGACTGGAGTAACAGGTAGTTTGGCTTTCGCTGAAGTATAAAGGCTTTAATAACCAAAAAATTTATTTTTCTTTTTTTTTCTTTTTTTTATTCCCTGGCGAGAGCTTTATCATTTTTTAATAATAATCTCAATATAATGATAAACAAATAATTTTTTATACACTCTTTGATAAAATATCTCATGAGAAAAATAATTTCAAGGCATGAAGAAAATAGGAGAAAGAAAAAAAATCAATTCATCGTAGGATTCATCCTTATATTTATCATGTTTTTTAGTGTAGTTGGATATTCTTTTGGAGGGAGAACTCCTGCTAATGATGATTCCAGCAAGATAAATTACAATGGTTTTAAATTTGTAAATCAGAATGGTCTATGGGTTTTAGATATAGATGGCTTTAATTTTGTGTTCAGATATAATCCAGAACAGGTGGAAAAAATTTATTCCTTAGTAGATAGTTTGGATAAATACCATCAAAAACCATTATATATTTATTCAGAAAATCCAGAAGCTGAAACAGAGATTTATGTGAATCTGGGGCAGGTTGCTTTAAGGACACAACCAGCTTGTTTAGATGGTGAAGAGTGTGAGAATGAAAATTTACCTATTAAAACCTGTGAAGATAATTTTATTATTATAAAAGAAGATAACATCACAGGCATAATTCAAGAAGAAAATTGCGTATTTATAATAGGTCCACAATATAGCTTAACAAGATTGACTGATGAATTTTTATTTAAGATACTTGGAATAAGATAGGAATCCTTAAAAAGACGAAGATATTGTGATGATAAAAATGACTAATAATAACAAAAAAAAGAAAAACAAACGAAAGGCGAGCAGAAAAAAAAGAAAGTTTTATGAATTTTTTAGAATAAAGAAAAAAGGAAAAGAAAAAACAATTAAAGTTAGCGGCATTGAAAAAATAAAAACTGGAACAAAGAAACAAATTGAATATCAAAATAAATTATTAAGGAATTTATTTATTGGAATTGGGATTCTTATCATTATAATTTTATCATTATTCTGGTATTTTAATTCTTTAAGTCACTTTGAATATGAAGGAGTAAAATTTGATGTTATAAAAGAGGGAAACGTGATATTTTATCATACATCTTTTCCAATGATTCAGGATGGAAAAGACATAACCTACAATGTTTATCTTAGAAATGATCCAAGAAAATTAAAAAATGTTCCTTTTAAAGGGGGGGTAAGTTTATTAGAAATGATGGTTATTGATAATACTGAAAACTTCGTTTGCGGGGGAGATGGGGGTATTGCCATGTATAATTTTCAGCAGATATTTAGAGCTTTTGGAACAAATATAATAAAAGACCCTAATGCAACTTGTGATTCTTTTGGGAGATACCTTTTTTTAGTAATAAAACCAGGAAATCAAACAAGCATAGAACAATTTAGCCCTGCATGTTATAATTTAAACGTCAATAATTGTGAAATTTTAGATGTCACAGAAAAATTCATAGTTGAAACACTTGTTGAAATTAATAGATTAATCTCCTCTAATTAATTTTTTAGATTTTCTCTTTTTCAATAAAATATAAATTATCATAATTATCAGAGAAAATAATAATAAAATCAAAATTATGTTTCTTTCTACCAATTCAACATTATTTCCAAAAAAATATCCAAGATAAATTAAAATTGCTGTCCATAATCCAGCGCCCAGTGCTGTAAATAAGGAAAATTTGAAGAGATTCATTTTTGAAAATCCTGCTGGTAAAGAAATGAGCTGTCGTACACCAGGAATTAATCTACCAATAAAAGTCGTTACTTCTCCATGTTTCCTGAAGTAATTGTCTGATTTTTTTATTTTTTCTTTGGTTATAAAAAGAAATTTTCCATATTTATCGACGAGAAAATCAACAGCTGTTCTGCCTAAGAATAAAGCTAAAAAGAAATTGATTAAAGCCCCTGTCAAGCTTCCAAGCAAACCTGCTAAAAAAACAAACGCGAAAACCATTTCCCCTTTAGCAATGAGGGCACCTGCAGGAATTAAAATAATTTCACTAGGAAAAGGGAAAAAAGAACTTTCAATAGTCATTCCGATAAAAATACCCAGATAACCAAGTTCTTTTATAATTGACAATAAAGTAACTATAATCTGAGAGAATATTTCCATCATTTTATTTCTTTAATTTTAAACCGGATTTTTTATATAAAAATCTTATATCTGAATAAAAAGGTATTTCTCTTATCTTGAATAATTTTACTCCTGCAAACCAAATTCCTATTACAAAGATAATGCTTCCTACATACCAAAAGATTTTATGAGTTATATCAAACCAGGGAGATCCTGAGATAGCCATTAAACTCAGTAAAAAAACTCTTAAAATATTTATAATTAAGAAGAATAAAAAAGTAAAAGCTATCATATTCAATCTCTTTTTCAGATTTAACTTTTGTATAGATAAGTTTAGTATTAGTAAAAGATAATAAGCAGAACCAGCTATGCATGCTAAAATCATTTCTATGGAAAGAATATTTATTATATCTATAACATTTCCAGAAAGAGAAGTTTCAAAAAATAAGTTCAGCAAAAAATAAACCGGATAAACTGTAAGGGGGGTAAAAATAAAATAAAAGAGCCAAAGGTTTGGTATTGCTACCAAAACAAGAATTGTATATCTAATTAAGATATTTAAAAATTGTTTTGAAACTTTTTTCATGAGAGTTAGAGTGGAAATGTATTTAAATAATTTAATATTGATAAAACAAATGAAAAAGAGGAGAAAGATTGTCATATTTACATTAATACTGCTGGCAGTATTAGTGAGTCTATATTTTGATTCTAAAATTGTAAAGGCGGTTTCTTTGATTAGAAATGGATTTTTAAATGATTTTTTTATGGGTCTGACCTTTGCAAGTTCCGGGATAATAATCTTCTTTATTTTAACGAGCCTTTTTTTATGGGGTGATCATAAGAGGAAATGGATTCTTCCTCTCTGGTTTACTCTTGGAGCATCAGTCCTTGTCAGTTTTTTGTTAAAAGTTATTGTACAAAGAGCAAGGCCATTTCAACAGGCTATTGTTTCGACTTTACCTGTATTAGCAAAAAATAGTCATCTGAGCTGGAATTTATCTTTTCCTTCGTTCCAGGCGATGTTAGCTTTTTGTGCTATTCCAATTTTATCAAAAGAGTTTCCTAAGATTAAATATATTTGGATTGTTTTTGCAAGTTTAATTGCATTTTCAAGAGTTTATTTTGGTCTGCACTTCCTAAGCGACGTTATTGCCGGGGGGCTGATTGGTTATTTAATCGGAGCGATGATAGTCAAAATAGAAAAAGAAAATAAATCTTGGGAGAAATTTTACAGGAAGATTTTGGATTTGTTCAAAATTCAAAAGAAATAAATTTATTTTCTAGCTAATCTTACTGCCACAATTACAATAACTATTATCAGAATTAAATTAATAAGTCCAATACCCCAGATATATGGATTTTCTCTGATTGTAGATCCTGTGAGAAAACCAAATCTAGATTTCCCTTCAATTAAAACTAAAACAGACTGTGTTAAAACTAATTCATTGTCTGAAACTATTTCAAAGTCGAATAGATTTTCGCCTTCTGCATCTTTATTTACATCAAAGGTTACAAAAACATCTGCTGATTGTCCTGCATTTAATGTGAGTGTGGTTAAAGTCAATTCAGCTGAAGATGCCCATAGAGTATATCCTGCCGCATTTAAAGTATAAGTCATTGTTTTATCTGCTGTGTTTGTAACACTTACTTTCACAACGAGATCTTCTCCTGCTTTTGCCTCTGATTCTGGAGTTACAGAAACTGAAGCGCTTGGCTCAACAGTGCATCCTCCTTCGACTCTTACATAGAAAGCATTATCGGTATCTGTATTAGATTCCTTATAAATATCTGTACTTTCTTTATAATTATATTCTGTAATTACAGATATTTTATAGGTCTTTTCTTCCGCATCCACAGGAATGTTAAAATCAAGCAATAATTCTTCAGAATCTCCATTGTCTAATTCAAATTGTTCTGAATATAAATCTATTCCAAGTGCATTACTATAAAGATTAACCCTCATTACTTCATCATCTCCCAAGTCAAAATTATATAACTTAAAACCTACAGAATTTGTAGAGCCACAAAGAACTGTCTCGTCATATTCTAATTCATCAACACCAACTTCATTGTCTAAAATAACCTCAATGTCTTGGGAATAAGCATTACTATCACCATCTTCAAAGTCTGTCTGACTCACACACTGAACATCTTCATCTCCTTTCTCATAAGCTTTAACATATAATCTGTATTCCTCGTCTTCTGTTATATCTGCAGGGAGTTTAAATTCAAAAGTGAACTTTTCTTCGTCGTCGTCACTGATTCTTACTGAGTCATCAAGTTCTTTGTCTTCTCCGTCATTTAATGATATAAATTTTTCTTTATCCACATTATAAACACCCACTTCAACAGTAACCCTCTTTGAATCATCCTGATTTTTATTTTCTACCTCTACGACTAATTTTATGTCCTTAAGAGGTTCCCATTCCCATGGGTCTCCTTCAGATCTGTCTTCAACAGAGAGTATCTCTAATTCATTACCGAGATCTCCATATCTACAATAAACTTCTTCGAAATTAAGAGTGACAATAATATTTCCTGTATCTAAACCAGTAGCATTATCCACTGCATTTATAGTAACAGTAGTAGAGTTCCCTCCCAAATTAAAATTTTCAGATATACTTGTTGCAACAACACTAAAAGTAGCATTATTAACATTTGTTAAGATAGTAGAGGGGGTTATTGATAATGATACTTTGTTTCCATCTGAATCACTTATTGTTGCAGTTGAAGAAGGCACGGTAAAATTAACCATCTCTGTATCATTAGCAGTTACTGTAAAACTACTAACATTATTTGATCGTGTAAGTGATTGTGTAAGAACAGGACCTGAAGCAGATAGTGTAAAAGGAACTGCACTAGTTAATCC
>CAYPBR010000015.1:0-3599 GCA_964409005.1 Candidatus Woesearchaeota archaeon
GTTTTTAAATTTGATAAGAAAAATAAGATAATCTCATTTGAGAATTTTACTCATCATGATAAAATATATTTAAAGGGATAATTATTATTCGTGGTGTTGAGTAGGTTTTTAAAGGAAGATTTAAATAATTCTCAAAACTAAAAAAATTATGGCTAATTTTAATATAATAATAGAGAAAGGAGAAGATGAATATTTGATTTCTGAGGTAGTTGAACTTCCAGGATGCCACACTCAGGCAAAAAGTATGAATGAACTTCTTAAGAGAACAAAAGAAGCTATTTCTTTGTATTTAAAAGAGTGAAGAGTTTGAGAAATTATTATAATTAGATTTTATTAAAAAACAGAATAGTTAAAAATCCTTAAAAGTAAATTACTAAATGAAAAAAACAATTTTACCTTTGGCATTATTGTGCGCTTTATCTTTTATTCCTTATAGGACAAATGCTCAAGAGATTATTCCTTATTCTGAATCAAGAAATTTAGTCACCCTTGAGGATTCTCTTCGAAATGAAACATTATCTAGATATATTGATGAAGGAACTTTCCCTTACACTATTTCTCTCTTTGGAGATGCATATAATAATGGTCCTGTTGGAAATCTAGAGATTATTACAAAAGGAAGGAAATCCTTAGAGCTAAACCTGGATGTTGGCCTTCCGCCCATTAAGAGTTTTTTTAATTTCTTAAGAACAGGGGATTTTAACTACAAAAAAACAGTCTCATTTTTCTATGAAAATGATTCCACATATATAGAGAGAATAGATGAGGGAACGAGAAAACAAGAAACTTATAGGTATGGATTAAAAGCAGGAGAATGGGTTCTTGAGAGTTATGATGGACGACGAAATTTAAATAAAGAAAAACTCATGGGAGATGTTTTACACGGGGAGCCGTTTGTAGGATTACTGGGTAAAAAGTATTCCGGGCAAATAATCGATTACAATGAAATAAAAACATTTCTACTAGGATTAAAATACAGATTAAAAGTAAAAGATGAAGGATTTGAAGAACTCTCTTTTGATGCCTCTGCATCACAACTCTTTGAAGAAGGAAACTGGAAATCATTTGCAAGAGACCCGGATATAATTTTTGGAGACATAATTGTTAATTCCAAAGGCAATGTATTCACTGGGGCATTTGCTAAAATGTCTGCAGGAGAAACACTAAGGATATATCTAAATGGATTTAGAGAATAATATCTTCTAAATCAAAATATTTAATAACAAGAATTTATTCTTCTATATATGAAAAAAGAGGATATTCCTGTTCTCAATCAGTTAATCGAAAGTCTAGGGGCAACTGTATCAAATTTAGAAGAATCTTATAATAAAAAAGATTCTGAAAGTTTCAATAAGTCAAAAAAATTTATGCTTCAGATACAGCAAAAAATTTCAGAGGTGATAGAATGATTCCTATGGAAAAGTTAAAAGAAGATATTTCAAAAGAAAAAAAGACAGTCCAGGAAATTAATTCTTTATTTGACCATCTTCAAAGAACTGAGAATGTTGGAGAAAAAAAACTAGTCTCTTCACAGATAACTTCTCTGAAAAATTCTTTAAAAAAAACAAATCAGGAAGTATCAGATTCTCTAAAAAAAATTAATATTGCAATACCTTTAAGTTCTCTACCACAGCAAGAACTGATTCAGCAACAACCAGTAATAAATATTGAGCAGCCAGCAATAACCCTTGGACAAAATTTGCCAGGAAAATTTTCTCCGAAGATGAAATTTTCCGAAAAAGAAAAACTGCTCACAGAACTCGAAAGATTATCTTTGAAAAGGCTGAAAAAAAAGAGAAAGAAAGTTATAGAAAAAAAAATAAAAAAACCAAGTAAATATGCTGAAATGGCAAATAAAACTTTTTCTAATTATTCAAAGTCTCTTATTCAAAAAGGGAAATTCAAAAAAGTTGAAAGAAGTATCATAAGAGCAAAATTACTCATTATTCCCACTGGTTATATATCTATACTGCTTTTCACAACCTTGTCCTCTATAATTGTCTCAATATTTATTTTCATATTTCTTTTGTTTTTTAATATTTCAGCTACTCTGCCAATAATAACCCTTGTCACAGAAAATATAGGAATTAGATTTTTGAAAGTTTTCTGGGTTTTGTTTGCAATCCCTATCGGAACTTTCTTGCTCATGTATCTCTATCCTGCAATGGAGGAATCAGCTGCTGAATTGAAAATCAACCAGGAACTTCCTTTTGCAACCATAAACATGGCTGCTATTTCAGGCTCAATGATTGATCCCAGCAACATATTCAACATAATTGTCTCCACGAAAGAATATCCTTATATTGCAAAAGAGTTTACGCGATTGATAAATGATATCAATGTTTACGGTTATGATTTAATCACTGCACTAAAGCGTGTGGCAGTCAACAGCCCCAGCAAAAAGCTTTCAAATTTATTAAATGGTATTGCAACAACTATAAGTTCTGGAGGAAATCTCCCTGATTTTTTTAATAACAGGGCTGAAACACTACTTTTCGATTATAAGATTTCAAGGGAAAAAGACACAAAAACTTCTGAAACATTCATGGATATATACATCAGTGTTGTTATTGCTGCCCCTATGATTTTAATGCTCTTATTAATAATGATGAGGATAAGTGGTTTAGGTATTGCACTCAGCACTTCAACAATTACCTTAATGACTCTCTTAGGTGTCTTTATGATAAATATAGTTTTCCTAACCTTTTTACATTTAAAAAGACCTGCAGAATAAAAAATGAAAAAATCTAATAAATTTTTCAGAGAAAAATAATGGAACTCACAAAAACACACTGGATTGGAATAGGTATGTCACTGGTGATTATAATATCTTCTTTATTTTTAATTGGAACTAAATTTTTCTTTTTTATGATGGGCCTAGGGGTTTTGATAGGAATTTCTCCGTTTGTATTTTCAATAATCAATGAAACGAAAATGGCTGCTGAAAAGGAGGAAATGTTCCTGGAATTTTCCAGGAATCTGGTAGAGAGTGTTAAAACAGGAACTCCAATAAGTAAAAGTATAATTAATATAAAAAATAAATCATATGGGGTTTTAGGCAAAAATATCAAAAAATTAGCCAATCAGATTGAATTAGGAATTCCCCTAAGCACAGCTCTTCAAACGTTTTCAAAGGACGTGAATAATAAAACTATTTCAAGGGCCCTGGTATTAATCGGTCAAGCAGAAAGAGCAGGGGGAGATATTGGAGAAATACTCGAAGCAGTGGCAGGGGCAGTAAGCATGTCTGACAGATTAAAGAAAGAGCAAAAGGCTGCAATTAGCAATCTGGTCGTTCAGGGATATATCATTTTCTTTGTTTTTATAATAATTATCCTGGTTATGCAATTCAAAATAGTTCCAATGGTTTCAGGAATATCTGGCTCGGAAGTAATCGGAAGTATTGGATTAGGCGTAGGGGGAGGCATGGCAATAACTCCTGAAGAAATATCAAATGCATTTTTATCTTTGCTTTTGCTTCAAGGACTTTTCAGTGGATTAACTATCGGAAAACTTGCTGAAGGAAATATGAAAGCAGGAATAAAACATTCTTTTGCTTTGATGTTAATGTCTTTTTTAATAGGAACAGGAGCGAATGT
>CAYPBR010000015.1:3699-7860 GCA_964409005.1 Candidatus Woesearchaeota archaeon
GTTAGCTCATTAAAAACAGACAAAAAAATCTTTGAAACAAAGATAATCAATTTCATCTCATTGTATGAAAGCAATTACGGAGAAATCAAAGAGGTGTTGAAAATCCCTGGTGGAGATGAATTTAGTTTCAGTTTTACATATAGCAATAGAACCGTTATAAGTCCCGTAGGAGAAGAGCCCTCTGTGAATATTTATGCAGAAAATATTA
Source organism: Candidatus Woesearchaeota archaeon (assembly GCA_964409005.1). Classification (GTDB taxonomy): domain Archaea; phylum Nanobdellota; class Nanobdellia; order Pacearchaeales; family GW2011-AR1; genus CAYPBR01. The sequence continues at coordinate 3,908 of CAYPBR010000015.1, forward strand.
ATATCCAGTATATCGATCAGGAAGCAAATATAAATTCTGGAATTTTAACAATCAGAGTATGGTAAACAAAAAAGCATGGATAAGAATTGTTGAAGCTTTCGTCGCAATATTATTAATAACTGGGATTTTACTTTTAGTTGTAAACGAGAGATTTATTGAGAGGAGAGATATCTCCTTGCAGATTTATACAGAAGAGATTTCAATTTTAAGAAAAATTGAGTTAAATAAAACTGCCAGAAAAGAGATTGTAGATCCAACTATTTCCCCACCAGTGTCCTGGGATTCTTTTCCGACAAATGTTAAATCCACAATAACCGATAACACTCCAAACTATCTAGATTGTACAGCAAAGATATGTGAAATCAGTGATACATGTGTCATAGATGAATTATCATCAGAGGTTGAGAAAAATATTTATGTCAAATCCATAGCAATATTCGCAGATTTAACGAATTATAATCCAAGGCAATTAAAATTGTTCTGCTGGTTTAAATAAGAATGAAATCTAAAAAGGAAATATACAATTATGGGATAGATGTCGACAAAGAAACTTTTGAACAATTTAAAAATTGTTATTCAGAAGATTTTGTGGTCTCGGCAGCACTCATGCCTGATGCACATCTAGGTTATGTTGCTCCTATTGGGGCTGTTTTAAAGACAAAAGATTTTATTGTGCCTTCTTGGGTTGGTTTTGATATCGGATGCGGGTTAATAGCAATAAGAATAAGAGGGAAAAATCTGGTTGAAAAGGTTCGTGAAAAGCAAAACCAGATATACAATCGTGTGAAGAAAAAAGTTCCTATGGGTGTTGGTGAATACAATAAACCAGATAAAATCACAGAAAAAACAAAAAAATCCTTTAAAGCACTTCTAGAAAAATTTGAGAAAGGTGCCCATGATAAAAATATTCTAAATTATTTAAGAACAGCTGCAATTAAACATTTAGGAACGCTCGGAGGAGGAAACCATTTTATTGAACTAGGATATGACGGGCGAGGACACCAACGGTTTCCTTCGCTTAACCTTCCCTTAAAAATAGCTGTAAAACCCCCAAAGAATAAATCTGAAAAAGAATTATGGTTAATAATACACTCTGGAAGCAGAGGCATTGGTTATCAGGTTGCGAAAAAATATATGATAAAAGCTTCTGGGAAAGAAAAAAAATCAGAATATGAAAAAACTTTCCCCCTGAATAAAAATTCAAAGCTGGGAAAAGAATATCTAAATATCTTAGCCTTTGGTCTTGATTATGCTCTTCTTAATCGGCTGGAAATGTCTTACAAAGTTATTGAAGCTCTGAAAGAAGTTCTCCAGGAAGATTTGAAATCTGAACTCTGGGTAAATAAAAACCACAATCACGCTGTCTATGAAAAAGGATATTTCATTCATAGAAAAGGTGCAACTCCTGCAAAAAAAAATGAAAGAGGAGTGATTCCTGGGAACATGCGTGACGGGTCTTTTCTCGTTGAAGGAAAAGGAAACTCAAAATTTTTAAACAGTTCTGCTCATGGGGCAGGAAGAAGCATCAGCAGAAGGGGTGCAAAGGAAAAATACACCATGGAACAATTTAGAAAAGTTATGAAGGGGATAAAAGGAACTGTTTCTGAGAAAACTCTGGATGAACTTCCAATGGCTTACAAAGATTTTTCCAAAGTTATGGATGCACAGAAAGAATCTGTAAAAATAATCAAGCATATCAAACCGTTGATTAATTGGAAAGGATAGAAACTTTTTTATACAAATAAAGTAGACTAACAATATGAATTTAACATATCCTCCAAAACTATCTAAAGGAGATACAATTGCGATTATTTCTCCTTCATCTGGATTAGCAGCAATATTCTCACACAGATTAGATAACGCCATAAAATTCTTAGAAAGCCAAGGGTATAAAATAAAGGAGTTCCCCACAACAAGAAAGAATAATGGATGGGAATCTGCCCCTGCTGAGGAAAGAGCAAAAGATATAATGGATGCTTTTACAGATAAAGAAGTAAAAGCAATAATTTGTGCTATTGGTGGTGATGTTGCAAACCAAACATTAGAACATTTAGATTTTGAAAAAATTAGGAAAAACCAGAAGATATTCTGTGGTTATTCTGACATTTCTGTTTTACATTATGCAATTAATAAAAAATCCGGATTAATTACATTTTATGGTCCATGTGCAATGACCCAATTTGGAGAATTTCCAAAACCACTTGACTATACAATAGAATATTTTAACAAAGCACTTGTTGATGGAAGAATAGGAAAAATAAATCCTTCAAAAGAATGGACAGATGAAATTTTAGATTGGGGAGAGAAAAAAGATTTAGAAAGACCAAGAGAATTAAAAGAAAATTCAGGATACCAATGGTTAAAAAAAGGTAAAGCAGAGGGAGAAATTATTGGGGGGTGTATTTCTTCGATTGTACATTTAATAGGCACCCAATATTGGCCAAACCATACAGAAAAAATATTTTTCTGGGAAATCCCTGAAGGACAGGACTTTAGTAAGGGAGAACCATTATCCTCTATCGATTCTCTTCTTGCCGATTTGAAAAATTCCGGGATTTTTGAGCAAATTGGAGGCATGATTATTGGACGTCCTTTTAGATACAGTGATGAAGAAAAAGAAAAATTAAAAGAAAAAATCATTGAGAGAACTAAAAATTATAATTTCCCTATATTATTTGGTGCAGATATAGGTCACACAGACCCACAAATAACAATTCCATTAGGAGCAAAGACAAAGATCAATTCTGAAGAAAATCTGTTTGAGATATTAATTTAACTCTTTTGAACTAAAAGGAAAATTAAATCGTGTTGATGCTGGCCAAGATTCCCATGATTCTCTACCTCCGTAATCCCATTTAACTCTTTTATTATTTTCCAACCAGAATACAACTTCTTTAGTTCTCCAAAAGATGGATAAAACTTATCTTTATTTTTTTTAGCAAAAACATCCTTATTAGATAAACAAATCAATAAATTATAACCAAACCTTGAAGTTGCTATTTTCATTCTGTCTATTGTTTCTAAAGCTTTTTCTGTCTTAAAAAAATGTAAAATTAAAGAAGATATAACCAAATCATTTTCTTCTCCAAAACTTTCTTTTAGGAGGTCCCCTTTTATAAATGTAAAATTATTAAGATCCTCGTGGTCTTCCTTAAAATCAATTCCGATTATCTTCCTATCTTTTTTATACAAGAATTTTGACATTAATCCTTTACCAAAACCCAAATCTAAAACAGTTCTTACTCTAGAATCTAGAAGCAAACTCAAGAATTCTTTTTTAGTTTTCTTTACATTGATCATTTTCTCACACAATAAATGGTTTTCAATTAGAATACCTCTTTGGAGTTTTTATTAAGAAAATTAGTAAACTTGATTAATTAGGGGTGCCATCAGGGGAACATGCATCAGGACCACAAGCATCACACGGATCTGAACTTTCGTTTAGATTCCACAAAGGAGAAATTCCTGTAAATGTCCTAACATACAATTCTCTTAAATTTCTCTTATGTTCAGATGGAACTGGCGCAAAAGACGTCTTTGGCACATGATGTAAATATTCTCCAAACATTTGTTCGCAAAATTCATGATACTGTGGTGTAAATAAAATAAATTGGTGCCAGACTTCATCGACTTTTTCGCTAGCCATTGATGCTTTTTTACCATGCAAACCCATCAGTGCAATATACCTCTTAAATTCTGTAAATGCCTCTTGATACCCTTCCGTAGATGAGAATTTGGCATCAGATAATAGTTTCTCTTGTAAATATGGGGCTTCAAAGGAATCCAAAGAATGAACGAAAGATTCCTGCTCCCTTGATAAAGATTGTCTTATTTCTGGTTTTAAACTATCATAAACAGAACTTTTTAAAGAAAGACCTTGAAATCCATTTGATCTTTGTTCCAATAATAGAACACTCATAAAAGAACTAAAATCAAAGAATATTTAAACATTT
>CAYPBR010000016.1:0-7230 GCA_964409005.1 Candidatus Woesearchaeota archaeon
TTCTAATATGCTTGAAAAACTAGGGGAAGTATTGAGAAAAGCTACAAATAAGATAGCGAATGCTATATTTCTGGACAAAAACCTGGTGGATTCTATTATCAGAGATCTTCAAAGAGCATTAATTGAAGCAGATGTAAATATTCATCTGATAAAGAATTTAAGTGATAAAATAAAAAAAGAGGCTCTGGATGAAAGAATAAAAGGGGTAGAAAAAAAAGAGCAGCTGATAAAAGTATTGCACGATGAACTCGTAAAAATTCTCGGAGAGCATAAACAGCTAAAATTGAAAAGGGGGCAGAATAGGATTATATTTCTCGGATTATATGGGGCAGGCAAAACAACGACAATTGCTAAGTTAGGAAATTATTTCACAAAAAGAGGGATTAAAGTTGCCCTCGTCGGTTTAGATGTGCACAGACCTGCTGCTTCTGAGCAACTGAAACAACTGGCTGAAAAAAATAAATTATCTTATTTTATAGATTCAAAAGAAAAAAATCCGTCAAAAATCTGGAAAAAATATAAAAAAGAGTTGAAAAATTATGGCCTGGTTTTAATAGATACTGCTGGCCGTCATACGTTGGATAAAAAATTAATCAAAGAGATAAAATCATTGAGCAAAGAAATCAAGCCCACAGAATCAATTTTAGTCATGCCTGCAGATATTGGACAGGCTGCACAAAAACAAGCCCGGGAGTTCAAAGAGGCGGTTGATATTTCAGGGGTTGTAATCACAAGAATGGATTCTACTGCGAGAGGAGGTGGTGCTTTAACAGCTTGTGCAGAGACAAAAACAGGGGTTTATTTCATAACAACTGGCGAAAAAATAAACGATATAGAAGAATTCAATCCAGAATCCTTCCTTTCTAGGCTTTTAGGAATGGGGGACTTGCAAACCCTGATAGAAAAAATAAAGTCAGTAACAGACGAAGGCAAACAAGAAAAAATACAAAAAAGGCTTGAAGAAGGAAAATTAAGTTTAGACGATGTTGTTGAACAGGTAAAATCAATGAGTTCTCTCGGGGGCTTTGAAAAGATTAAAGGAATGATTCCAGGACTGGGAAGTGCAAAAATTCCTGAAAATCTTTTAGAGACCCAGGAAGCAAAAATCTCAAAATGGGAGCACATAATCAAATCAATGACTCCGGAAGAAAAAGAAAACCCAGAATTGTTAAAAAAACAAACATCCAGAATATCTAGGATTGCAAAAGGCGCAGGTATTCCGACTAGTGATATAAGAAGTCTACTAAAACAATATGATATGTTAAATGAAATGATAAAAGGTGATATGACAGATATGTCCAAGGGAATCAGCCAAAAACAACTGCAAAAACTTGCTAAGAAATTCGGCAAGATGAAAAAAATGAGGTTCTAAATGAAATACAAATACGAAATTTTACTCATACTTTTTATAATCTCTCTCATAAGCTCTGCAATCTTATCTTTCAATCCAACATCAGAAATCTGTGAACCTGGAAGTGGTTGTGAGGTTATCCACGCTTCTAAATATGATTTCACATTTGGAATCCAGAACAGTCATTACGGTGTTATTATATTCATATTTATGATTTTTCTCACTTATTCGCAAATAAAAAAACCTAAAAAAAATAAAAGATTATTAATTCATATAGGAATTATCCTCGGTGCAATTATTGCAGTATATTTTATCTATCTCCAGCAGTTTGTTATTAAATCCTATTGTAAATATTGTATGGTCATTGATATTAGTATGCTTATAGCCCTTGTAATTATAATATTCACAAAAAGGAAAAGATGGAAGAATTTATTGAAGGGGTGACAAGAGAACTCTCCCTGTTTGAAACAAAAGCCTGGTATGAAGGAGAATCGAAAGAATTGGAAAAATGTATTGGCTTTGGATTCTATAATACCCTCTGCATAAGTAAAAAAGGGGTTGTTACTTTCTATTATAATTCAGAAGAAGCTGAAAAATTTCTGGAAATATTAAAAGAAAAAATAACAAAAGAATTCTTTGACGAATTATGCGAAAATTTTTTTGAATTAATAGAAATGTCTACCGATACAAACGAAGAAATATACAATTTGTATGTGAAAATCTTTCCTGCACTGACTATTTTTGATGAAATTTCCAAGTATCCAGAAATCGTTAATGAGGATATTATCCGCAGGTTAATCAGGGTTAGAAAAACAACAGAAGTATTTGTTTATGATTTAATGAAAAAGCTTGAATTAAAAGAAGAACCAAAAGATTATATAATTTTTAAAGACCAATTATACAAATGATATCAACAATAATCCAGCAAGGAGCAGAGGCTTTAATACTGAAAGATAAAAACGAGGTAATTAAAAGAAGGATTAAAAAATCTTATAGAATCTCTGAACTGGATGAAAAAATTCGCAAATTCAGAACTCGCTCAGAAGCAAAACTTCTTAAGAAAGCACACGAAATAATAAAAATTCCAGAAGTAATAAGAACAGATGAAATAAGAAAAGAAATTATTATGGAATTTATAGACGGAGAAAGGCTTTCAGACCATCTCGATAATTTTCCTCTAAAAAAACAGAGAGAAATTTGCAGGAAAATCGGAGAGGATGTGAAAAAACTCCACGACAGAGATATAATCCACGGAGATTTAACTACATCAAACATGATTCTAAAAAATAACGAGATATATTTCATAGATTTCGGTCTTGGATTTATAAGTCATAAAATCGAGGACAAAGCAGTTGACCTGCACCTGTTCAAACAAGCATTGAAAACAAAGCACTTTAAAAATTGGGAAAAACTTCTCGAAGAATTTTTTAATAAATATGGTAAATCAAAAGATGCGGAAAAAGTTTTTGAACAACTGAAAAAAGTTGAAAAACGTGGAAAGTATAAAAAGAAAATATTAAAAACTTAAAAACTAAATCTTAATCATATCTTTATAGCCCTATAGTTCAGTGGTCAAGAATGCGGGCCCTTGGAGCCTGAGACCCAGGTTCGAATCCTGGTAGGGCTATTATTAAAAGGAAGGGTTCATAAAAGAAACCTTGGTTTCCTTTATTTAAATACACTCTCATAAAATATTTCCCTGTTAATCTCCTGCCTCTTCGGAGTTATTCTTAACCTATCTCTAAATCTTCGTGGTTTGTATTTCTCTCCAATCAAAACAGCTGCAAGTTTTTTATATTCAATACTTCCTGCAGACTTAGGTTTGTAAGTTGTAGAAGGAGTAAACTTAGACAAGGCTTTTAAAACACTTACATCGTGGGGAATAACAGCCAACACAGGAACATCGACAGTTTCTTCAATATCATCGATAGACAATTCAAAATTTTTATTATAAACTTTATTAAGAATTAAACCATTTATTTCGGTTCCCCGTTGTCTTGCTCTTTTTATAGCTTTTATAGTTGTGCTGAGAGTCAGATGATCAGGAGTAGTTACAATAAAAATTTCATCAGAAGCTAAGATTACGGCCAGAGTTTCTTCGTCCAGAGAAGGGGAAGAGTCGATAAGAATAATATCATACTTTCTTTTCAGTGTTTTAACTTTATTTTTTAAATTTAAGAAATTAATCTCTTTTTTGTTAAAAATAGATGCTGGAATTATATCAAATTTTTCTAATTTACATACCACATCCCTAATATTTGCGGTTCTGGCTAAAAGATCGTGAAGGGTTTTTTCTGGATTTACAATATTAAAGTGAAGCCCAAGATTTGGGGCTGAAAAATTTGCATCTATTAATAATACCTTCTTACCAAAATCTGCAAGCGCATCACCCAAGGCAGCAACAACAGAAGTCTTTCCAACTCCCCCTTTTAAACTTAAAATCCCAATGGCTTTTCCCATCTCATCTAAAACCATTTCTGGTTTAAAAATTTTCTGATAGCAAGATTTAAAAAACTAGGTCACAAATCATTGGAATGCTGAAAAAAAAAGAAAAGAATGAAGATAAAGAAAAGATACAGTCAAAGAAATTGTCTCAGAAAGATTTTGAAAAAAAGGTCTTGGAACTAGCAGATAAAGGACTCACGGCCGAGAAAATTGGAGAAGAACTGAGACAGCAAGAAATTCACTCTAAAGAATATTCCAAAAAAATTTCTAAAATATTAAAAGATAATGACAAATATATCAATCCTGATTTAAAAAGTGTTGAAGAAAAGTTAGAAAGAATAAAAAAACACTATGAAAAAAATAAGCAAGATAAGAGAGCTGTTAGAGAAAAAGACAGAGTATTTGCTCAACTCAGGAAATTAAAGAAATACTTCAAAGTGAAGATTTAAGAACAAATTAAAATTTTCAGTTAAATTTTTTAAGCAAAAGTTTAAAACCCTAATTTTTCTTTCTAAATTATGGAATTAGAAGAAGGAGACATCATCCTATGCAGTGTTGACAGAATAGTCAGAACAACTGTATTTGTAAAAATAGATGGAAATGAAGAAGGAACCATAATATTTAGCGAGATTGCTCCTGGAAGAATAAGAAATATCAGGGATTATGTAGTTCCAAAGAAAAAAATTGTTTGTAAAGTTCTGAGAATTTCTCCGCAAGGAAATATAGACCTCTCATTAAGAAGAGTAACCCAAAAAGAAAAAAAAGAAAAATTAGAAGAGATTAAGCAGGAAAAAAGTTATGTTAGTATCTTAAAAAGCGTTATAAAAGATAAAGCAGATGAGATAATCAAAAATATAGAAAAAAAAGAAAAATTATTTGACTTCTTTGAAGAAGCAAAAGAGAAGCCGAAGAATCTTGAAAAGCTCGTCGGGAAAAAGGATTCAGTAAAAATATTGGAAATATTGAAGACCCAGAAAAGAAAAAAAGCTGTTGTAAAAAAATACATTTTCTTAACGACAAAAAAACCAGATGGCTTAAAATTAATTAAAGATCTTTTATCTGACTTAAAAGAGATAAAAATAAAATATATCTCTGCTGGTAACTATACTCTTGAAACAGAAGCAGATGATTTAAAAGCGGCTGACAATAAACTTAAAGAAGTAATTGCGAATATTGAAGAAGGGGCAAAAAAACAAGGCTTAGAATTTAGTATTAAAGAGAAGTAAATATTTAATAGCAAATTTTATCATTTTATTTTATTAAAAGAACTGAGTTTCGAAAGATTTAAATATGGGATTTCTGAATTAAAAGTATGGAAAACCTAGATAATTTTAATGTAGTATTGCTTGGAATCATCTTCAATCCTAAAGATAAAACAATCTTAATAGGAAGAAGAGAAGATGATCCTCATATATCTAAATTAAGTTGGTGTTTCCCAGGAGGAAGATTAAAACTAGGGGAAGATGTTGGAAAAGCCATAAAAAACAGAATAAAAGAAAAAACTGGGTTAAATGTGGCAAATCTCGGGGCAGTCTTCTCAAAAGTATATCCAGAAAAAAAAGATTTCCTTGCTATATATTTTTTATGTGAAATTCTGGACGGGGAAGAAAAAGCCATGGGAGATTTAAAAGAATTGAAATGGGTCAAACCAGAAGAACTTGAGAAAAATTTCACAACTTCATTCCATCCAAGGTTGAAAGAATATATTATAAACCTAAAGTAAGATGCTTCTAAAAAAGTGCAAATCCTGCAAAACCCACACATTAAAGTCCACATGTGCCAAATGTAAAAAACCTACGAGTGATGCTCATTATAAATTCGTCAGAATAAAAACTATAGCTCGAAAATAGAATCAATTTTTGGGTTTTCATTAGCACTTCCCGTGGTTACCATATCATCAATTAATATCCAGTCTCCCGAAGGAGAATCCCCTTTTAACACTCCATCTTTTATCATAGAAAATTTTGATTTTCGTTCCGAAGAAATTAATCTTGCTATAATTGCTCCGCCAGTTGCAATACCAATATAATGATTATTCAGAGGGATATTATCCAGGATTTGCATCATATAAAAATCATCAGTCAGCATCTCATTCACATCATAAAAAATATCTGAACTCTGCCCACTGTGCAATTTAAAATTTCCTCTTTTGATATATTTTTCTGGGAATTTCATCTTACATTAACGTCTTCTGTTCTTCACCTAACAATACTTTCCCGTACTCACCATCAAAACCAGGCTTGACTCTTACATTTCCTTCTCTGTTTTTTAAGATTAAATTTACAAGTCCTTCGTCAACATTTTTGTTCAACATTTCATCTTTGCTTATATTCAACAGTATATTGAACTCGTTATCAAATTTATCAATCATATTGTTATATAAATCCCATGTCTTTTTAGACGCCAGTGTCGAACTTAAATAAAGAGAAATTAATTCGTGTAATGGTAATAAGATATAAAACGGCTTGGCATCTTTCGGTTTGTAATTTTTAGATTCTTTGGCAAGTTCTTCAACCCTGTTATCAACGCCGATTGTCATAGGATTTTTACAAATAGGGCAAATTCCTTTTAACTCCTTTGTTTTTTCAGGACTGCAAGAAAAATCGCACTTTCTGTGTCCATCGTAGTGATATTTTCCATAAGCCGGAGGAGTTTCAATTGTAGCTTTCAGATTCTTTCCGGTTCTTATCGCTTTGATTATATTATCGTAGCTCAATTCAGGAATTTCAAAAATCGTTGCTTCACGCCCAATTCTCCATGGCCAGAAACTATGTGCATCTGAGAAACTCACAACATTTATTTTTTCTTTAAAACGCCACAACATCTGTGGGTCAGCACTCATTCCAGATTCAATCGCATAGATATGCTTTACCTGGTCTTGAAAACACTCTTTTAAAGAATTAAACCCGCTCTTACTTCCATACAAACCAAACCAAGGAGTCATACAATGTGCTGGGATAATCTCAATTTTATCGTCGATGGCTTTCAAATCTTTAACAAATTGGGGGCATGGGATTCCAAAAATAGGCCTTCCATCATAATCCAATCTTCCTTTACTTCCTAAATAATCTGTGATTCTATCTGCGGTTTCTGTATTTGGAGCAAAAACCAAAAGATGAACTGCCCTCCTTTTTCCATCCTGACTGTACATTAAACTGATTTCTGTCTGCCATAAGAATGCAAAACCGCTCTTTGTCCTTAAAATTCCCTTATCATCCTCCTGTAACATCTCATCAATCTCTTTTCTGTGCAGGGGATGCTGAAAATCACCAGTACCCATTAAATCCAATCCCTTCATACGGCCATATTTTTCCAAGTTATCAATACTTAGATTATAAGAAGTTGCTCTGGAATGCTTTGAATGAATCTGTAAATCAGCGATAAATTTCATAAATAAAATAAATAAGTGAAGTTTTTAAGAATTTAGTATTTTA
>CAYPBR010000017.1:0-5210 GCA_964409005.1 Candidatus Woesearchaeota archaeon
TGGTATTTTGAAATGCAGGAATCTCCCTCTTTTGTTAATAGTTCAGAGCAACTGCAGACAGAGGCTTTTTCTACAAGCACACCTTCTTCACAAAAATAAGGTTTTCTCAGAGAACAAGTTTCATATAGAGTTCCATCTCCGCAAGTTGTTGGCTGCTCTACAACTTTTTCTCCTCTGAAAAATAAGAGATAACTAACGAAACTTATGGCTAAAATACCGAGAATTACAATAACAAATATCCAGTATTTTTTCATTTTCTCTTTTTTTATTATTCTAAATAAATCCCAGGTCTTCCGGGTTTGACTTTTTTTGATTTATTTTCAGGATCTAGATTTTTAATATTAGGATCATTTGTTGCATATATATTTACTACCTCTGATCCTGTAGTTCTTGCTAGAAAATCTTTTGCTTCCGTATAAACCAGGACTTCGTTAGGGATAGCTAAAACGCGCAACTCCTTTGGGTTATTAACACCAATTATATTTTTAATATGATTAACATCCGAACCCAATTTCTCAATTATCTTCTCCTCTTCTTCAAACTTTTCATCAATCTTTTTCTCGTCTGCTTCTGACCATTTTGAAAGACTTATGAAATCTTTATTTCCAAGTTTTTTCCAGAACTCTTCTGTTATATGTGGACAGAAAGGGTGTAATAACTGTAAAAATTTATTCAATACATCTTTACTTGTCTTTTCAGGAAGAGAATCAAATAAATTTCTTATTTTAATAATTGCTAAGTTATATTTGAAGTTTTCTATATATAATGTTACATCTCTTATGGTTTTGTTTAATTTGCTCTCTATTTTCCTGTCTGCTTTTCCAATTTTTATCTTTTCAAAATAATCTGAAACTCTGTTAATAAATTTGAAACTACTCATTAAAACTTTCTCATCCCAGTTTGTATCTTTATCCGGGGAAGCGAGAGACATTAAAGCAAGTCTCAAAGAATCTGCCCCATATTTTTTTATTGCATCTACAGGATTAATAACATTCCCCCGTGACTTTGACATGACATAACCATCTTCTCCATGAATCATCCCTTGATTGAAAAGTCTAATGAAAGGTTCATCAAATCCCACAAACCCAAGATCTCTAAGCGCTTTTATAAAAAACCTGGCATAAATCAGATGCATGGTAGCATGCTCTGCCCCCCCGATATACTGATCAACAGGCATCCAATGATCTATTTTTTTCTTATCAAATGGTTTTTTATCATTTTTATTATCACAATACCTCAGGTAGTACCAAGAGCTATCAAAAAAAGTATCCATCGTATCTGTTTCTCTTCTGGCTTTTCCGTCACATTTGGGGCATTTAACTTTCAGAAAAATTTTATTTGTTTCGAGAGGATTTCCTTTTCCAAACTTAACTCTTTCTGGCAAGATTATTGGTAAATCTTTTTCAGGAACAGGAACGATCCCGCATCTGTCACAATAAACAACTGGAATTGGTGTCCCCCAATATCTCTGGCGAGAAACCAGCCAGTCTTTAAGTTTATATTGCACTGCTTTCTTACCAATTTTTTTCTTTTCAAGTTCTTTTGTTATCTCTTCTATCGCTTTCTGAGAGTTCATACCTTGAAATCTTCCAGAATTGACTAATACCCCTTCTCTTATATAAGCCTCTCTTAACTCTTTTTTTTTCAACTCATATCTTTTTGGCTGAATAACAATCTTTATAGGAATATTATATTTTTTAGCAAATTCAAGGTCACGTTGATCATGTGCAGGAACCGCCATAACCATTCCAGAACCATATTCAGCGACGACAAAATTTCCAACATAAACAGGAATTTTTTCTCCGGTAAAAGGATGCTTAGCATAACTTCCTGTAAAAACTCCTTCTTTTTCCAAATCTTCTTTTTCTCCAACGAATTTGACTTTTTCTAAAAACTTTGCAACTTCTTTTTTTTGTTCCCCAATAATTAATTCTTCTAACCTCAAATGTTGTGCAGAAATAACCATAAAAGTAACTCCAAAAAGAGTATCAGGTCGTGTAGTAAAAACAGGCCATTTTTCCCCATTTATTTCAAAATCAATCTCTGTTCCATAACTCTTGCCAATCCAGTTCTTCTGCATGATTTTAATTCTTTCGGGCCATTTTAAATCATCAATCATATCTAAAAGCTCGTCTGCATATTTTGTAGTTTTGATAAACCACTGTTCAAATTTTTTTGTTCTGACATCTGTATCTTTATGTCTCCAGCACTTTCCAGCATGAACCTGCTCATTCGCCAAAACAGTATTACATTTAGAACACCAATTGACAGGGGCCTTTTTCCTGTAAACGAGTCTTTTTTCAAAAAATTTCAGGAAGAAATACTGATTCCATTTATAATACTCCCTATCAGAGGTTTTGATAATTCTACTCCAATCATAACTAAGCCCTAAAGACCTCTGTTGTTTGATAAAATTTTTGATAGAATTTTGAGTATACTTTTTAGGATGCTCTCCTGCCTGTATAGCTGCATTTTCCGCAGGAAGGCCAAAAGAATCATACCCCATCGGATATAAGACGTTGAATCCTTTCATTCTCTTAAATCTGGCATAAATATCTCCAATAGTGTAATTAAAAGTATGCCCCATATGCAATCCAGACCCAGAAGGATACGGGAACATCTCTAAACAATAAAACTTTTTTTTCTTTCCTTCTCTGACCCTAAAAATATCTTTTTCTCCCCATTTTTTCTGCCATTTGTTTTCTATTTTTTTAAAATTATAAACCATGATTAAATAATCACTCAGCAACTTTTAAATATTATCTTTCCGTCAAAAAAACATGAAAGAGATTAAGGCACATATTATAGGAGAAGTTATCTCAAGCAATGAGTCAGAAGCCCATTCTCTTTATAAAAAAAGTTTTTTTGGAGAACCAAGCGGAGAAAAGATTCAATACTCCCTCTCAGAAGCATTATATCTCATTGAAAAAGGAAAAATGGGGATTTTTTCTAGAAATAAAAAAATTCCAAAAAAAGAATTAATGAACAAGTTTAGAAGATTTGATAAAAAAATTCAGATTAAATATCCTGTTTTCAAAGATTTGAGAGACCGGGGGTATATTGTAAAGACAGCACTGAAATTTGGGGCAGAGTTCAGGATTTATGATAAAGGACACAGACCAGGGAAGAAACATGCAAGATGGATTCTCTTCACTGACCATGAATCCAAGAGATTAACATGGCACGAATTTTCTGCAAAAAATAGGGTCGCACATTCAACAAAAAAGAATTTACTTTTGGCAATAGTGGATGAAGAAAACAAGATAACCTATTATGAAGTCAGATGGATGAAACCATAAAAATATTTATAACCTTCTTCTTTCTTCTTAAACCATGCCTACAAAAGATACTTCTGAAATAAAAGAAAAAATTCTTTCAGTACTGAGAAGAAGAGGACCGAGCTTGCCTGTTCATATATCCGGAGAAACTGGAATGAGCGCTCTCTTTGCATCTGCCTTTCTTTCTGAATTATTCGCTGAAAAAAAGATAAAAATAAGTGATATGAAAGTTGGTAATTCCCCCCTTTATTTTTTGCCAGGACAAGAACCGTCGCTGGAAAAATTTTCAGAACATCTAAAAAATAGAGAAAGAGATGCATTTGAACTTTTAAAAGAGAAAAAATTTCTAAAAGACAGTGAGCAACAACCAGCAATCCGTGTCGCTTTAAGGTCAATCAAGGATTTTGCCATTCCTTTTAAAAAAAATGAAGAAATCTTCTGGAGGTATTTCACAGTTCCTGAATCAGAATTTAAATTAAAAGGAAAACCAATAAAAAGTGAAAAGAAAATCAAAAGAGAAGAATTAGATATATTTGACAAAGAAATTAAGGAAAAATCTAAAATAAAAACACCCGCAAGGAAAAAAACATCACAAAAAAAGAATGAGAAATTTTTCAATAAGGTAAAAGAATTCTTATCTGCAAAATCAATAGAAATAATAGATATTGAGAGTTTCAACAAAAATGAGTTAGTCCTGCGCGTCAATAAAGAAGGAGAAAAACTTTTAGTTGCTTATAACAAAAAAAGAATAAATGAAAACGATATTGTTAAAGCAAACAAAAAAGCTTCAGAAGCAGGACTCCCCTATATAATTCTGAGTCTCGGAGAACCACTAAAGAAACTTTCTATATTGATTGATGCCTTAGAAAAACTATCTTCAATAGAAAGTTTTAAATAAAGAAATCATAGGTATTCAATATGGGAAAAATAAAATCAAAATCAGTAAAAAGATCAGCAAATATACTCATAAAAAAAGGTGTTAAATTTAGCAATGATTTCGAAAAAAACAAGAAGATACTTGGAAACACAATGCCTAGCAAGAAACTAAGGAATCAAATGGCAGGACTTTTGTCAAAACTAAAAAAGGAAAAATAAGCGATTAAACGATACAAAAAAGTTCTATTTATTCTATTACTTCTTATTTAATTTCTTTTTTATCAATTCTATATCTTTTTGGATTTTTACAAGCATCTTTGTCTGTTTTTTTATGAAATAAAATCTTACTACTAGAAAAATTAAATATAAAACAAACAATCCTCCTATTGCCTGAATCAAAACTATCAAAAAATCTATCTTGGAAACTATCTCACTAGGCAAAACATCTATTACAGTAGCAATGCCATCTTCTATAGCAGCCATGATACAATATAGAGGAAAGTATTTTTAAAATTACCTCAAGACTTTTAAATCGAATATCTCTTGTAATTTTGGCTGCATAGCTCAGTGGTAGAGTACGAGTCTCATGAGCTCGGGGTCCTGGGTTCGACTCCCAGTGCAGCCATTTCTTAGTATATATTTGAGGATAATAATATTTTTAATCTATAAACTCTCAAAAATCTGATGATAAGATGGCTTGAAAAAAACAGATATGTAGCAATAATTCTTACAGTTTTAATAGCATTGGAAATATTTTATATTTCTTCTATTCCTGGTTCTCAAGTAACCAAGGCAGGGATAAGCATAGATATAACCATATTATACCATTTCATAGTCTTCTTTTTATTATCTTTTTTTCTTTTGATATCAATAAAAGGAACTCATAAAATAAAAGTTAAACACATAATAATTGTATTGGCAGTATCCATAACATATGCACTCTTGGACGAGTTTCACCAAATGTTTGTGCCTTTAAGATATGCAGATCTCTTTGACATTCTTACAGATGCTGCAGGAATTTTTTTAGCAGTCTTGCTCTATGTGTTTGTAGATAAG
>CAYPBR010000017.1:5310-7132 GCA_964409005.1 Candidatus Woesearchaeota archaeon
CGAGAAATAGTTTAAAAATATATTGGACTCCAAACTACAGATAAAAAATTCTATACCAAATAGGTAAAATTTACCTTCTTCTTCTCTTAGCTTTTCTTCTTGCTGGTTTTCTCTTAGCAGCTTTTCTTCTTGCAGGCTTTTTCTTCTTTGCTGCAAGTGCCCTCTTTCTTTGCTGCTCTAATTTCGTAACCTGTTTCTTAAGAGATCCTATCTTAACTGCAAGTTGTTTTGGTGTTTTAGCTCTTGCCATGTATCACCTCTCTTTTAATTAGTTATACTAAGAATTAATTGTTTAAAAAGTTTTTGTAGTAAATTTTTTCTTTAATAAAATTTATCGACGGGGAAAATTTATTTAACTCTCGTATCAACCAATTTCCCAAATTTAAGAATATTTTCACCATTTATTGATTTTCTTATAGCTTCTTTTAGCTCTTTAATTTTTATCCGAACTTGTTTTGTTGTATCACGATCACGAACAGTAACATCTTTATTTTTTAAACTATCAGAGTCGACAGTTATGCATAACGGTGTACCTACCTCATCATTACGTGAATATCTACGACCGATACTGCCGGATTTATCATGGATTACGTTAAATTCTTGACTTAAATCTTCAAAAATTTTCTCAGAAATTTTTTCGAACTCTGGTTTTTTAATAATTGGAAAAATAGCTGCTTTAAGTGGTGCCAGTTTTGGATTTAATTTTAAAACAATATTGTCTCTTTCTTTATCATAATAATAAGAATCCAACATAAAAACGAGAAAAGCTCTTTCAACACCTAAACTCGGTTCGCATATGACCTGTGGCAAAAATTTTTCTTTTGAATTCTCGTCAAAAATCTTTAAATCTTTTTTTGAAAATTTTTCATGCTGGCTCAGATCATAATTCCCCCTATCTGCAATTCCCTCGAGCTCTTTCCATCCAAAAAGAAAATTATATTCCAAATCCCATGTATCTGTTGAATAATGGGAGAGTTCCTCTTCTACGTGTTGCCTTAACCTAAAATTATCCGGATTTGCTCCGAGATCTACAAACCATTTAAATTCAAGCGCAAGCCAGTAAGCATGCCAATCTTTTTTTATAATTCCTTTTTTCAAGGCATCTTTTATTTTCATTTTTATAGGCTCTTGATTTTTTTCTTGTGCCTCGGCAGAATAAACAAGAACGTTTATATCTAGAATCTCATAAGGACATTTTTCATCCGCTCTTATAAAATATTCCATCTCCATTTGCTCAAATTCTCTGCTTCTGAACAAAAAATCACGTGGGGCAATTTCGTTTCTGAACGCTTTTCCAATCTGTGCAATGCCAAAAGGTAGTTTCATTCTAGCATTATCATAGACAGATTTAAAATTAGTAAAAATCAGCTGAGCTGTTTCAGGACGTAGGTATGATTCTCCAGCTTCTCCAATTTTTGTCTTAAACATTAATTCAAATTCTTTAGCAGTTTTTTCTTCATAATCTCCTCCACAATGATTGCATTTGGCTTTTCCTAATTCATTCTTATCAACCTTTCCCGCCTTCTTGCATTTTTTACAGACAACGATAATATCACTAAAACTATCAACATGACCAGAAGCTTTCCATATCTGTGGATGGGTTATTATACTCCCGTCGATTCCTACAACATCTTCTCTCTGATAAACGTGAGAATCCCACCATTCACTCTTAATATTATTTTTTAATTCAGAACCCAAATGTCCAAAATCCCAAAATCCTGCAAAACCCCCATAAATCTCCCCGGATTGGTAAACAAATCCCTTTCTTTTACAAAAAACAGCTAAATCTTCTATCGAAATTTCCGGCTTGGTTAATTTTGTT
>CAYPBR010000018.1:0-3193 GCA_964409005.1 Candidatus Woesearchaeota archaeon
AAAATAAACTCTACTCTTTCATCTATACAAACATCAATCGCTTTTCTAAATGACTTAAAATTCAAATCCTGGAGCGGCTGTTGTTTCCACCCCCCTAAATGAACGTCTGCAAGATGTGCAAATCTCGGCATGGTAATCTCCTTTTTTATAATAATTCGATATCTGTTTCAGTATATAAAATTGATTGTGATAGAAATACAACATTCAAAATAATTTGTTGAGTAATCCTATTAATGCATCTTTGAACACAAAAATAAGTATCAGAGAAATCGATAATAAAACTAACATAACTATCAGAACAATTGTTAAAACCCTCATCTTTGATTTTTTTTGTCCATAAGCGGAAATTATCTGTGGGGTTATTAATTGTTGAATTGGCTGGGGTTGGATGGGCTGTACAATTTGTTGAGGTTGCTGTTGAACTTGTGGTTGTCCTGGTTGCAAAACTTGTGGAGGAGGTATTGGTTCTGGGGGTGCTGATTTTAAAGCTCTTGCAGCCTCTTCTATCTCTTCTTTTTTATAACCAGAATTATAAAAACTAATCATTGCTTGTTTGAGGGACTCCCCCTTAGCTATTGATGATTTGAGTCCTCCAATAATCTCTTCATTAACCATTCTAATCTATATAATTCAGAACTTTAATACTTTGCCGTCTTTGATCAGGTGAACATTTTTTCCATATTCATATCCAAAATTTTGTGCAATTCTTATGGTAGGAAATTCCTGTTCAGGTGTTCCATGGGTTGGGATTATCTGTTCTGGCTTTAACATATCCAACACCATTTTTATATCTTCTTCACAACCGTGTCCAGATACGTGAACATTTTTTTGAATCTTAACTCCTATTTTCACTAGTATACTGTCCATTTTTTCACGTGCAAGAATATTCTGCGGAACAGGTATAATTTTTGATGCAAAGATAATATTATCCCCTTGTTTGAAATTAAAAGAAGTCTGACCTTTTACAATTCTATCCAATATAGAATTTTCCTCTGCCTGATGTCCAGTGCAGACCACTATATACCCACCTCTATTCTTTTCAACTTCCTTGAGTATTTTATTCACTTCGTTTCTATATTTCGCAAGAGTTATGCCTTTATAGAAAGGACACTGCTTGGCTTTTATAGCTGCATTAATATATTTGTTCATACTTCTGCCCAAAAAAACTATTTTTCTGTTCGTTTTTCTTCCAAAATCAACAATGCTCTTAAGTCTCTCAATGTGGGATGAGAAAGTCGAAACAAAAATTGCAGATTTTTTGTCTCTTATAGAAGAAAATGCTTCTTCTACTTTTTTTCTAGCAACCATCTCGCTGAAAGACCTTCTCTTTTCCTTAGAATAAAGAGAATTTATTACAAGAAGCTTTACTCCTTTTTTTCCCACTTCTCTAAATTTTTTGTAATTTGGGGGAGTTCCTAGAACAGGAGTGTCATCAAATTTGAAATCAACAGAATAAAAAAATACTCCTTCCTTTGAGTGTAAGGCAATATTGCTACACTGGAGAGTTGAATGAGTTACATGTATAAAATCTATATTATATACACCACTCTTTCCACGAATCTTTATTGAAGAATTTTCTTTGACAATTATCTTTTTATTCTTTATGTTTTTTCTTTCGTCTTTGAGGATAGTGTCCAAAACAGCCATTGTGAAAGGGGTTGCAATTATTGGTGCGTTTGGATATCTATTACATAACCACGGCACAGCCCCCACGTGATCCAGATGGGCATGACCTAT
The DNA here is from genome assembly GCA_964409005.1 of Candidatus Woesearchaeota archaeon. Classification (GTDB taxonomy): domain Archaea; phylum Nanobdellota; class Nanobdellia; order Pacearchaeales; family GW2011-AR1; genus CAYPBR01. The sequence continues at coordinate 1,738 of CAYPBR010000018.1, forward strand.
TATTATTGCTCTAACTTTATTCCTCCATCCTAATTTATCAAGAACCAAATCATTTGGTATTGCACCTGCTCTTCTAAGATGTTTCTCAGTATATATACGGACATTATCGTTCTGAAGATCTATAAGTGCAGGTATGCTTACCCCTGCATCAAATATGAATACATCGTTATCTACTTTTACAGCTGTCATATTTTTGCCGACAGCATCATATCCTCCTATAGTACATATTTCCATTATAAAAACAACCAAGGTTTTCTTTATCAAACTTTCCTTTTATTTACCTCTTTTTAATTAATTGGTAAATATGATTTAAAAAGTTTTAATAACCTGAAAACACTATTTATTTTTATGAAACCGCTCAAACCATCTATGCGTGAAAAAAAAAGGTATCTTCTGGTCAAAGGAAAAAATCTAAAGATGAATGTTGAAAGAGCAATTTTAGATTTTATTGGCGTTCTCGGCATGTCAAAAACAGGATTGAATTGGATTAAAAAAAGTCAAAATTCTGCAATTATTTCTGTAAATCGAGAAGCTCTGAATCACGTTCGTGCCAGTTTTGCTGTTTTTCCAGAGAAGATAAATGTCGAAAAAGTCTCTGGGACTTTGAAGGGATTGGGGAGAAAATAACCACCCGAAAACCTTATAAATACCTTAATTTTCTAAAACTTGAAAGAGAAAATAAATAAAATTAAATATTATAAATTTCTCTAAAAATATAGAAGATGGATATGTCTCTAGATTTACAACATCAAGCAATGGGTTATGATCGAACTGCAACTATGTTTTCACCAGAAGGAACTATCCTCCAGGTGGAATATGCAGAAAAAACAGTCAGACTTGGAAGTTCGAGTGTTGGAATGGTCTGTTCTGATGGGGTTTTTATAATAGCTGATAAGAGATCAGAAGACAGCCTAATTGTTCAAAAATCAGCAAACAAAGTTTATGAGATAGATTCTCATATTACTGCAAGTGCTGCCGGAATCGTTTCTGATGCTCGCGTACTTATTGATAGGGCACAGGTTTTGGCACAACAACACAAAATTACTTATGATTCTCCTATAGAGCCGGAGTTAGTGATTAAAGACGTTGCACACATGATGCAGCAATTCACACAATACGGCGGTGCAAGACCTTTCGGAGTTTCCATAATGGTTGCGGGAATCAATGGGAAAAAACCAGAACTCTATACCAGTGATATAACAGGAAACTATCTAGCATACTATACGAATGCTATTGGAGAAAACGACGAAAAGATAAAAGAAAAATTAAGAGAAAGATATAAACAAGGATTAAATATCAAAAAAGGTGCTAAGCTAGTGATAGATATATTTAAAGAGGTTTTTGAAAAGAAATTTGATATCAAAAGATTTGAATTGATTTATATTAAAAATACAGATAGTAAATTCGAGAGAGTGGAAGGGGAAGAATTAAAAGATTTTGTGAAATAAATTATGAT
>CAYPBR010000018.1:3293-6943 GCA_964409005.1 Candidatus Woesearchaeota archaeon
AATTCGAGAGAGTGGAAGGGGAAGAATTAAAAGATTTTGTGAAATAAATTATGATGAATTCTAATTATTATTAAAATGACGCAGACAACAGCAAAGATTAGACAAGGGTCAAAACACTTCGAGATTATTGTTGATTTGGATAAAGCACTTGCATTTAAAAAAGGTGAATCTAGTTCTGTAGATTTTCTTGAGGCTGATAGTATCTTTACAGATGCTAAAAAAGGAAATGTTGCATCTACTTCAGATTTAGAACAAGCTTTTAAAACAACAGAGGTTGATGCTATTTCTGAAAGAATAATCAAAAACGGAGAGGTTCTTGTAACTCAGGAACATAGAAATGCTGAACAAGATGAAAGATTTAAGCAGGTTGTTGATTTTTTGTCAAAAAATTCTGTTGATCCTCAAACAGGAAATCCTCACACGATTGAGAGAATTAAAAATGCTTTGGAGCAAGCCCATATCAATATAAAAAACGCCCCGATAGATAGTCAGATAAGTGATATTGTGACTGAACTGAGTAAAATTATTCCAATAAAAATAGAAACAAAAAAGGTTAAGATAAAAGTTCCTGCAATACATACTGGAAAAGTTTATGGAGTAATAAATCAGTATAAAGAACAAGAAAACTGGCTTGGTGATGGGAGTCTAGAAGTCGTAGTGAATGTTCCTTCTGGATTAATAATAGATTTTTATGATAAATTAAATGGGGTAACTCATGGTTCTGCACTGACAGAAGAAATTAAACAAGAAGGGGAAGAAAAATGACGAGAAAAATAATAATACCAGGAGAAGTTATTGCCAAAGGAAATAATTATCTTCCGGGGGAAGGGACAGAAAAAAGAGGGGAGGAGATAATTGCATTGCAATACGGTTTGGCAGAAGAATCAGACAGACTCATAAGAGTAATTCCTCTTTCAGGAGTTTATAATCCGAGAGGGGGAAATGTTGTTATAGGAAAAGTTGAAAATATCACATTCAACGGCTGGTTTATAGAAATAGGTGCATCTGAGAGGGGGTTCTTGTCACTGACAGAAGTTCCTAGATATGTGAACAAAGCAGGATTAGATGAAGTAATGGATATTGGGGATATGGTTATCTCTAAAATTAGCGGAATTAATAAAAGAGGGATAGATTTAAGTATCAAATCGAGAAATTTAGGAAAAATAGAGGACGGCATGATTCTGAAAATAAACTCACATAAGGTTCCAAGAGTTATCGGAAAAGAGGGAAGCATGGTGAAACTAATAAAAGATGAAACAGGATGCAATATAACTGTCGGTCAAAACGGATTTATTTGGATAAAAGGTGAAAAAATAGATAATGAATTGCTCGCAAAAAAAGCTATTTTATTTATTGCTGAAAAATCTTACATTGATGGTTTAACAGACGAGGTAAAGAAATTATTTAATGGAGAAAAGAAAAAATGAGCGAGAGAAAAGTGAAGATTAATTATCATTTAGGTTTTATGGCAAGAAGCGATGGAGTAGATGAAATAATAGATGCCTTAGGTCCAGAATATTCTTTTATAGAGAGTAAGCCTTTACCAGAAAGAACACGTTCTGGAAGAGTTCAAAGGGAAATCAGATTTCAGGCGCCACCAGATCTTGGTTCATTAACTGAATATCAGTCATTGAGATTAAATAAAATTAGGGGAGTGAAAATACTGGGTGAACCAGAATTTGTTTCAGCATAAAATGGTAAAAACATTTAAGAGACCAAGTGGGAGAAAGCCAGAAGAAATTAGGGAAATGAAAGCGAAAGTCGGGATTGTGCCAAATGCCGACGGAAGTGCAATGTTTTCTTTCGGAGACACGATAGCAATAGCAGCTGTTTATGGTCCTAAAAAAATGCATCCACAACACTTGCAAAATCCTGAAAGAGGAACTCTCAGGTGTAATTATAATATGATGAGTTTTTCTGTTACAGACAGAATTCGCCCTGGTCCAAACAGAAGAAGCCAGGAAATAAGCAAGATAACAGAGTGGGCATTAGAACCTGTTTTACTCATTGATAAATATTCAAACATGGTAATTGATGTTCATATAAATATTTTGCAGGCAAATGCCTCTACCAGATGTGCAGGAATAAATGCGGCAGCTCTCGCCTTAGCGCATGCGGGAATTCCTATGAAAGATTTAGTTTCAAGTGTTTCCATCGGGAAATTAGATAAACAATTAGTTGTTGATGTAGACAAAGATGAAGAAGACTGGGAAGAAGGAGAGAGGGCAACAGACATTCCAATGACTTTCACAAACACCGGAAAATTAACTCATATTCAACTGGACGGAAAAATTGGAAATAAACAACTAAAGGAAGCTGTTGAACTTGCACGGGAATCCTGTAAAAAAATTTATGAAGTTCAAAAAAATACTCTGAAAAATTCTGTGGAGGAATAATAAAATATAAAATGAAAACATCAAAATTAACAGGAAAAAGAATTAAAGAATATTTATCTCAGGGCAAGAGATTTGACAACAGAAAACCTGATGAATTTAGAAATATAGAAATTGAAACAAACATTTCAAAAAATGCAGAAGGTTCTACCCGTGTTAAATTTGGTAAAACAGAAGTCTTGGTCGGTATTAAGATGAATGTTGCAGAACCATATCCAGATAGTCCTGAGAAAGGAAATTTAATGGTGACTGCAGAATTATTACCACTAAGTTCACCTAGATATGAACTTGGGCCTCCTAAAATAGAATCAATAGAACTTGCAAGAGTTATTGATAGAATGATCAGAGAAAGTAAATTTATTGAACTGGAAAAATTATGTATAAAAAAAGGTGAAAAAGTCTGGACAGTTTTCATAGATATTTATTCAATTAATGCAGACGGAAATTTAATTGATGCTGCTGGATTAGGAGCAATAATTGCTTTGAAAAATGCAAAAATTCCAAAATATGATGCAAAAGAAGAAAAAGTTTTATTTGGGGAATTGTCAAAAAATAATATACCCTTATCAAAAGATATCCCTATATCCATCACAACGCACAAAGTTGGAGATAATTTGATTATAGATCCAACCAGAGAAGAGGAAGACATCAGCGAGGCGAGGGTCACTATCGGTAGTTCAGAAGGAACAATCTCCTCAATTCAGAAGGGAGAAAAAACAAGTCTAAATTTGAAAGAATTTTATAATATTTTAGATTTATCAGAAAAAGTTTCTAAAGATGTATTTAAAAAAGTTGAAAAATTCTTAAAATAAAATGTCACAAGAGTTTACTAAATATGAGGGAGCACGAATCCTTGGAGCACGTGCACTCCAAATAGCAATGAATGCCCCTATCTTAGTTAAAATCAATAAAGAAGATTTAGAAAAGATAAAATTCGATGCTTTAAAAATAGCTGAGATTGAACTAGATTCAGGTATCCTTCCAATCTCTATAAAAAGACCTCTCCCTAAAAAGAAAGAGGAAATATTAAAAAGAGTTAAGGAAAAGAAAATTAGTGACGAAGAAGTAGAAGAGAAAGAAGCTAAAGAAGAGGAAGAGATTGTAAAAGAAGGAGAAATAATGGAGCTAGCAACTCCGGAAGATGAACAGGACGAAAAGATAGAAGAAAATTCTGTAAAAGAAGTGTAATCGTTATCAACATATTATAATTTTTTAAAGAAAACATTATAAACCATATTTCATAATTCTATCCATGGT
>CAYPBR010000019.1:0-6941 GCA_964409005.1 Candidatus Woesearchaeota archaeon
ACAAATCCTGTTTTTTCATATTTTGTCTACAAAGTTATTTTTTGTGGTCACCTATTTTCTTTAAGGCTTTATACCCTTTTATTAATAAATCAATAGTTGGTCTTAAATTTCCTTTCTTTTGATATTCTGCATTTGTCTCTTTAGTTTTGGAAGATCATCTTTTAGGATTGCCCATAGAATATCTACATCAATACCAAAATAACGATGAATTAAAAGATCTCTTGTGCCTATTATTTTTTTCCATGGGGTTTTTGAATGTTGATCTCTAAAAGATTTTGGAAGATTTTTGGCAGCCTCTCCAATAATCTCTACACTTCTTACAACTGCATTCAATTTTTCCTTATTACTTTCAAATTCACCTTTTGAGATACCTTTCATAAAAGAATCTATATCTTCTATATTTTCAAGTATATGCTCTACAAATATCAAATTCTTTTTATTGTTCATATTATCCTCATTTCGTCTTTTAGTATTTTTTCCCTGAGCAAGGGATGTAAGGATTTATAAGTTACTAAATCTACTTTTCTTTTTATTCCTTCTTCTAAATCAAACTTAATGCCAACAAATTCAAAACCCAACCCCTTTGGAGGCTCAACTATAATATCAATATCACTGTTTTTTTTATAATCTCCTCTTGCATAACTTCCAAAGATTCCTGCTTTTTTTACTTTGTTCTTTTTTAGAATTTTTATTATCTCTGGTTTTATTTTATTTAGTATTTCTTTCTTTTTTTTATTATCTGCCATTAATTCTTCATCTGCTTTTTCTATTTTTCGTGATAAAACATCTTTGGACAAATTTTTTCCGAGGTAAATTCTCTGTTTTTTGAATTTTTTACCATTTCTTATACTTTTAACTCTGTAATAATATTTCCTTCCATTTTTATTCTTAATTTCTGTATATACCATAAAATCCATACGGGCACAATATTTATAAATCTTTCTATGTGGACGTAACGCAGATTTTTAATATAAAAAGTATGTTTCTGTTAAGCAGTATTAAAAAAACTCATCCGGCGATCCATTCCGATCACCCGGGGGTATCTTAATATTATGAGATATTGAGAATATAAAAAGCCTTTAGTTTTCTAAGGCCCCCCACACCAACAATCTATCTCACAGGCTTCATTCCTTTCCAAGCCAAATCAAAAAGCTGCTCAAGAGCCATTGCAAAGAATTCTGTATTTATCCAGACACCTATATCATAATTAGGATGGAATTTTTCATCATCAAGAAGCATGAACATTAACTGGGTTGAATCAATAATCACAAATCTTGCTTTAATTTCATTTATATTTTTTATCTCACCAATCTTCTTAAAATCTTTTGCAACTTTTATATTATTACTATCTATGGGGGCAGCGATTCTTATTTTAACTCCTCTTTTCTTGCATTTTTCCAGACTTGGCATCAACGCTTCAAGTTTCCTGTTAAGACCTTCTGCAGTTGTTATAATGGTTATTGTTTTTTCTGCTTCTCTGACCATCATATCTAAGTGGTTGTATAGATTTTGTCTTCCTTTTAAACTTCCAGACAGGTCAGAAGGTTCGACAAATTTTATCCCCTTGCTAAATAAAACTTTTAGCTCTTGTAATACCTCGTCTTTTTTTAATGTCTCGAGCCTTTTTGTCTTTTCCTGGGTATCTCTCATTAAATTCTTTTTTACTCTCTCAACAACTTCATCTGGTTTTAAAGCTATAAACTTAATAGGTTTGCCAAGCTTCATAACTATGAATCCTTTTTTCTCAAGGCTTTCTAAGATGTCATATGTTCTTGATCTTGGGACATCAGAGATACTGCTCAGTTCTCCGGCCGTCGAAGTCCCCCTCGAAAGCAAGGCAGTCCACACTTTTACTTCATAAAGATTTAAGTCGAAGATTTTCCTTAATCTACTCAGAAACTCGTCTTTTACTATCATTTTGTATTTTTATTTGGAATGTTTTATTTTTAAAGATTGTTATAGTAAAGAGGAGTGAATTTATTGGATTACTTGTTAGTAGTCATTATAGCAATTTCCCCTCTTTTATCTTTTATTTTAAAGCCCGTCTTATTTTTAAATCTTTCCTTATCAGTTGTAACAACCTCCAGTTTTTTTGAATTTGTGCGTGATTTTATGAATTCTTGTTGTAGTTCCAGCATTTTTTTGAGTTTATCGTCGGTGATTATGAAAGTTTGAATCCTGTCTTTTTTCTCTAATCCGAGCTTTTTCCTGAATGCCTGGACCTGTCTTGACATCTCTCTGGCATAACCCTCTGCTTCAAGCTCAGGAGTGGATTTGGTATCGAGCTTGACAGAGATCTTTTTTCCAATTTTTAGTTCTATTTTCTTTACATTTAACTGTCCCATAACAATTTCTAGAAGCTTCTTATCTAATTTCTTATCAGAAGAAACTACTGCCTTTGCCAGAGGCCATTTTAGTCCAATATCTGCTTTATCACGGGCAGCTAGTCCCTCGGTGATGACTTCAAATGCTGAACCAAATAATGCCTCTAACTTTTCATCAATCCTTTTCTTATCTGCTCTCGGCCAAGAACACAAATGCACACTTTCTTCTTTCACAATCTTCTTTTTCTTCAGCTCTTGCCAAATGTGTTCTGTTATGAATGGAATTACAGGAGCACATAATTTAACAAGACCCACATAAATATCTTTTAGAACAGATTTAACAGTTTCATCACCAAGTGAGAGCCTGTCTCTTACTATCTGAATATAACTTCTGCTAAAATCGTTCAACCAAAAATCCTTGAGGGCACGAGTAGCTAAATGCGGATGAAGATTTTCCAGCTCTTCTGTGAATTTTTTAATGAGGGAGTTGAATCTTGATAATATCCACTTATCTTCGATTCTTAAAGCTTTTTTTGACTTTGAGTTTTCTATCAATCTGGACATGTTATATAATATATTTATATTATTTCTAGGTTCTTTTACAACATTGAATCCAAACCTGAGTTCTAGTATAGGATCCTGAAGGCAATATAATAATCTTATAGTATCTGCGCCAACTTTTTCAGCAGCTTCGTCAAACCAGATAGTATTTCCTTTGCTCTTATGCATCTCCTCTCCTTTTTCGTCCTTAAGTGTTTCGTGTCCCAAGAGAGTTTTGAAAGGAGCCTTTCCTGTCAAAGCCACACCAGCCCACATCAATGCATTGAACCAGCCTCTATATTGCCCTGGAAGGTTCTCAGAAATAAGATCTGCAGGATACCATTCTCTCCAATATTTCTTATCAGATAGATAATTCAAAGTAGAGAAAGGAACAATCCCAGCGTCAAGCCAAGCGTCACCTACATCAGGAACTCTTTCAACATCTTTTCCACACTTTTTACACTTTATCTTTATTCCATCAATCCATGGACGATGTATTTCTGGAAGCTTATCCACTTTTTTCTTATCAATAGCTTTCTTTCTCAGTTCTTCAAGACTTCCTATGACTTCTGTTTCACCACAAGAACATTCCCAGATAGGAAGCGGAAGTCCCCAATATCTTTTCCTGGAAATCAACCAATCACTCATATTGTTGAACCAATCTTCTTGTCTGACTTTTCCATATTTCGGATACCAGATTATCTTTTTGTTTTCCTTTATGAGTTTGCTTCTTATATCGTTAGATTTTATATACCATTCATCAACAAGTCTGAATACGAGCTCTTCACTACACCTCCAGCAGTGGGGATATCTGTGGTGATAAGGTTCTATCTTATATACAAATCCTCGCTCTTTCATATCCTTCAACACTAGTTTATTGACTTCTGAATATTTTTTTCTACTGAAATCGCCATATCCATCTCTATATATTCCTGCTTCGTCCAGAGGAGATATGGAAGGAAATTTTAACTCTTTCCCAAGTTCAAAATCTTCTGCACCACAACCAGGCGCAATGTGCACTATACCTGTCCCCTCTTCTTCAGAGGCTAAGTTCCATAAAACAACCTTGTGAGGTGATTTTGATTGTGTCTTGAAATCTTTATAGGGCATTTCATATTCCATTCCTTCGAGTCCAAATCCCTTTTTCTTTTCCAGAATTTTGTAGTCTCCTTTTATTTCTCCCAGTGTTTTCTCAGCAAGCCAGTATTTTTCTTTACCGTTTTGTATTTTTACATAATTTATTTTTTTATTCACAGCAATGGCAACATTGGCAGGAACTGTCCAGGGAGTTGTGGTGAATATCAGGAAATATTCGTTTGTCTTTCTTTTTACAGGAAATCTCATGAAAAGTGCATCGTGTGTGACTTCTCTGTACCCTTCTGTTGCAATATCATGTTTTGAACTAGCGGTTCCACATCTCCAACACCAAGGAACAGCATCTTTTCCCTTGTACAACCAACCTTTTTCAAAATATGTTTTAATCAACATCCAGTTATGTAGGTTGTTCTCATCACTCATAGTATAATAACTATTATTCCAATCCATCCAATACCCTAATTTTATAGATTGTTCTGTCTGCACTTTAGAAAATTTCTCAACCCTTTTCCTGCAAGCCTTTGCAAAGTTCAATATACCAAATTTTTCAATATCTTCTTTGCTATTCAACCCAAGATTTTTTTCCTCTTCTCTTTCTACCCATAATCCTTGACAATCAAACCCGTTTTGATATCTCATCTCATGCCCCTGCATCGCTTTGAATCTATGGAATAAATCTTTGTAAGTTCTTCCCCATGCATGATGTACTCCCATTGGGTTATTCGCAGTTATTGGTCCATCTATAAAACTCCACTTCTTTTTTCCTTTGTTTTTCCCCCTGAGTTTTTCAAATATCTTATTCTTTTCCCAAAATTTTAAGATTTCTTTCTCATTTCTTGTAAAATCATACATGTTTTGTATATGGTTTTTTATATTTTTAAATTGATTGTTATATAATCTAAATCTTTAAAAATGAAGGATTTATAGGATTTTTATGAGTATAGATAATGAAGTCGAACAAACAGAAATGTCTGAGATAGATAAGAAAATTTTAGGACTATCATTAGAAGAAAGAAGAAAATTTGACAAGCGTCTTGACGATGTATGTCACAATGAAATTTGGTTAGAAGCATTACATAATTTTAGGTATGGAAATCTAGATGAACAAGGGATTAGAGAAACCTTGTACCGGGAAGAGTTCGCTAAAAAACCAGGAGGAACAGATGGGGAAGAAGGAGTAGAAGCATATGGACGAATGTTTAATAGATATGGAGATAACTTAAAATTCTTCTAAAAACTCTTTCTCAATAAAATGCAACTTGCTTGGAATAATTATACAATAAGGCTTTCTGACAGATTCGAATTCTTTTAATTCTTCGAGAGTTTTATATGAAATCTTTCTTCCCTTTGTTCCAAGTTTTTGGCATACAATAAGCTTCTTCAAAGGAATCTTATGATTTTTTGCAGCAATTTCAAGTTGATTTAAAGCGTCCTGAAATTCAAGTCCAATATCAATTAAAATTAAACTATGTGCTTGAATAGACATATTTTGATTAACAGTTTCCATAAAACTGTCTGGTTCATAATCCTTTTTCCATGCAGGCATACTTGCAATCTTTCCGAATTTGTAGAGTTGCAAACCTGTTTCTGCAACAGCATCAAAAATAGAAGCGTTATAAATAATCTTGTATCTAACTCCGGATTTTTTTGCTTCTTGAATCAGGGAGATGTGTGTGGTAGCTGTTAATGGTGAACCATATACAAGAAGTGCTATGTCCATCTTCTGCGCTTCGTCAATTATTTTCATACTTTCTACGAATTCTCTATCGGCAGGATAAATTTTTTTTCCAATAACTCCTCTGAGTTCTCCTTCAGTATATGGGAAATCTACAGTATAATTTTCCAAATAAACTTTCTTACATCTTTTAGCAACAGCTAATCCATATTCTGAAATTCCATCAACATTCAGCCCTAAACCAATTAGGTATAACATGAAATTGAAAAAAAATGAGGGTTTATTAAGCTTGCTTCTTCAGACTTCTGCTGGTTACAATAGCTATAAACAAAAAACCAAAAAGTAGAACATCATTTCCAAGAATCAAACTTATAACTGCCCCAATAAAGCTAATGATTATGAGGAGTTTGAACCATTTTTGCCCTGATTTTAGTTCATCTTTTGTTATTTTAACAAGCCAAGAGCCAATTGGAAAGCCCAGTAATAATACAATCATGCCCATTAAAAAAACGATAGCTTCCATTATATATTATTAAATGAAATAAGCTTTATATATATTATATCTTACAATTAACCATGTACGAAAATTATCTCATCGTTGCTAGCAAGAAAGACAAGGCAGGGATAAATATCACGACGAATCTCTCGCAATTTGGAGAGTTCAATTTCTATCTATGTGAAAAGGAGATTCTTTACAACGAGAATCTTGATTTAGATAAAATTAATAAGCATGATTTTATTATTTTTGCTTCAAAACACGAATCAGCAAAAAAAGAAAAAACTTTTTCTGTTCATATTCCTGGAAATTGGCGTCAGGCAGAGATGGGTGGAGAACCAGGAAAAGTTTGTAAAACTTCAGCACAATTTCAAAAACAACTTTTTGAAAAACTTAGTAAAAATGCAGAAAAATATAACTTGAAAGATTATAAGATAACTTTGGAAGCAACTCATCATGGTCCCATAATTGATAAGCCATGTATTTTCATAGAGATAGGTTCAACAGAGACAGAATGGGTCAACAGAAAAGCAGGATTTATAATTGCAAAAACAATTTCAGAGATTATAGAAGAATTCAAAGAAAATCCATACAACGAAATTGCTGTTGGTCTTGGAGGACCGCACTACTGTCCAAATTTCAACAAAATTCAATCAAAATCAAATGTTGCCATTTCCCATGTTATTCCACAATATGCCCTTCCCTTGAAAGAAGAAATGCTCAGGGAGGCGATAGAAAAGACAGACGAAGATGTTGACTTTGTGCTTCTTGATTGGAAGGGTTTGGGTAATGCAGAGGAGAGACAGAGAGT
>CAYPBR010000020.1:0-2370 GCA_964409005.1 Candidatus Woesearchaeota archaeon
GGAAATGTTTACAGAATCAATTTTTAAAGCATATTTTCAATGACCAAAATATATTTAAAGAAGAAGATACTCTATTTCTTATTATAATAATTTATTCAATTTGGGGTTGAATAAATTTATCGATTGAATTTGGTGAATTCTTTTCTAGATAGTTGGAAGTTTATGGTATATTTAAATCTTTCGCAAAAGAAAGAGAACTTCTGACAGAATAAGAAAAGTGAAAGGAGGTTAAAAATGACATTAGATTTTGCAAGAGAGGCAATAGAAAACACAGCTACACATAGCATTAACTTTGATGAACTGAGAGCTGGCAAAGCCAAGATTAAAGTGATTGGGATTGGAGGTTGCGGTTGTAATACTACAACCTGGCTTTTCAATAAAGGAATCAATGGGGCAACTATTTATGGAGTCAACACAGATGCACTTCATCTGAGTGTTACAAAAGCTGATGAGAAACTCCTTATTGGAAAAGAGTTGACTCGTGGACTTGGTGCAGGAGGAAAGCCCGAGGTTGGAAGAGAAGCTGCAAAAGAAGCTTTGGCTGATATAAAGAAGATGGTTTCAGGATCAGACATGGTATTTATTCTTGGTGGAATGGGTGGTGGAACAGCCACTGGCGCAGCTCCAGTAGTAGCACAGATCGCGAAAGAAACTGGCGCAGTTGTTATTGCTGTTGTAACAATGCCTTTTGAATCAGAAAAAGCTAGAATAGATAAGGCTGAATGGGGTTTACAGGAATTGAGAGATGTATCAGATACGTGCATTGTTCTTGATAACGACAGACTCGTTGATATTGCCGGTCAGTTGCCTATTGAGCAAGCTTTCGCAGTTGCAAATGACTTAGTGAGTACCATGGTTAGAGGAATTGTTGAGACAATTACACTTCCGAGTTTAATTAATTTGGATTATGCAGATGTTTCATCAATCATGAAAGATGGAGGCGTTGCAGTTATAGGAATTGGAGAATCAGATGCTACAGATCGTGTTAATGAAGCTGTCAAGCAAGCCCTTACACATCCTCTACTTGATGTGGATTACAAAGGTGCTAAAGGCGCTTTGCTACATGTTACTTGTGGTCCTGATATGAAGCTGGAAGAATTTGATCATATAGGAAAAATCGTTTCAGAGAATCTTGGTCCAGAGGCACAGGTTATTATTGGTGCGAGAATCAATAAAGAATTTATTGGGAAAGTTAGAGTTATAACAATAATGACTGGAGTCAAATCTCCATATGTGCTCGGCAGAGATGTTGAAGAACAAGCATCCCCAGCTGCAAAAGAAATTTCTGATCTAGGTATAGAAGTCTGGAAATAAATTTTACCCGGGGCTTTTGTCCCGGTTTTTTTATTTTTTATTTAGTTTTAAAATTATTTAAAGGATTGAAAATTATTCCATATTATGAATAAAAATCTGAAAAATATTAGCATTTTTATTTCTTTTGTTTTGATATTAATATTTTTTATTAGTATTTTTACTAAGGATTATCTCGGGTCACTCATCACCTACAATATACAAATTTATGGTATCATCTTTATAGTATTAATAACAGCTTTTTTGGAAATTGTCCCTCAGTTTATAGCACCGCATTTAATATTAATCAATTCACAGATTATTGGATTTTCAACATTTTTTTCTGTTCTTGCAGTAATTATTGGAGCTCTAACAGGTGCATTGATTGGTTTTTATCTGGGAAAAAAATATGGCATTGATTTTGTGAATAGTATTTACAGTAAAAAAGAAATTAGAAGTTTAAAAGAAAAAATAAATAAATACGGCAAATGGATAATTCTTATTGCTGCACTTTCACCAGTTCCTTATATACCTGTTATATTTGGTTCTATTGATATAGATTGGAAAACATTCATAATTTTTGGAATGATCCCCCGTATGTTAGGGATTATTATAACTGGGTTATTTTTTATATAGTTTTTGAATTAGAGGTTAAATATTATCTTTTTTTAGTTCATCTAAAGCCTTTAATGCATAAAATCTTATACTATTTTTAATATCATACTGATTATTTTCTATTTCTTCACGAATAAACCATCTACATTCCCTGCTTTTTTCTTTTTCAGAAAGGATTAATTTATCAGTTTTAGATCTAGCAAAATAGGTTAATGTAACATGTTCATGTGTGGGGTTTATCCGGTGTCTATTAAGAAATCTTGGAGGAATTAATTCTCTGTATCCTTTCTCTTCAAATTGAGGTGCATCTCCAATAAGTCCTATATCTAATCCAACTTCTTCCTTAACTTCTCTAATCGTTGCCTGGTTTGGGTCTTCATTAAGTTCAATGTGCCCACCAACACTTAACCATAAACCATATTTGTCATGCTTGCGTAAGAGAACTTTATTATTATAAACAATAAG
>CAYPBR010000020.1:2470-6838 GCA_964409005.1 Candidatus Woesearchaeota archaeon
TGAATTTCCTGACAGAATGTCTCGATTGGATTACTTTGTCAAGTTGCATGATTTAAGAAAAGAATGGATGTTTTTAAAATTATTCAAAACTAATCACACCGCCACCAAGAACTTTTTTCCCTTTGTAAAGCACAATTGCCTGACCTCTGGAAACCCCAGTTATTGATTTTTTTAGTGTGACTTTAAATTTATTTTTATTATAACTTAGTTTTGAAGGCAAGAGCTCACCCACTTGACGTATTCTAGATTTGACATTATAACTTTTATTTTTATCCAGTTTCTCAGAAATCCAGTGTGGTTGTTCGATTATTATTTCTTTTCGAAAATTTAGCAGATGGTTTTCTGGAGCTGCTATTATTATATTCTTCTTTACATCTTTCCTCGCAACATACCATTTTTTTAATTGTTTTTTATCATCTGTTTTTTCAATATTAATTCCAAATCTTGGTCCAATTCTTTGTCCTATTGTGTAATAATAAATTCCATCGTGTTGACCTATTATTTTTCCTTCTGGGTTAAGGATATTTCCTTTTTTTGGTTTGATTTTTTTCTGTAAAAATTCTTTCAGATTGATTTTTCCAATAAAACAGATTCCAACTGTTGACTTTTTATCATAGTTTGGAAATTTATTTTTCTTTGCAATTTCTCTGACTTGTTTTTTTGTATAATTTCCTATTGGAAATAAAACATTTTTTAGCTCATTTTGTTTTATTCTATATAAAAAATATGACTGGTCTTTTGATTCGTCCTTTCCTCTTAATAATTCATATCTTTTTTTTGTTTTTTTATCAGCCTTGAGCAGTAATTTAAAGGAAGGGTTAATAAGGGAAACCTTGGTTTCCTTTATTCTGGAATAATGCCCTGTAACGAGATAATCTGCGCCTAATTTTTTTGCAGTTTTTATTAGAAGGGGAAATTTAATTTTTTGATTGCAGTCTATATCTGGATTTGGAGTTATGCCATGTTTGTAATCCTGAAACATTTTTTCTACAACTAATTTTTTGTATTCTTTTTCAAAATCGAATGTTATTAAAGGAATTTTTAAGATAGATGCAATTTTCATTGCTGCTTTTCTTTCTTCCTGCCAGTCGCATTTTCCAAGGCCATTTTTAGAATTACTCCAGCATTTTATAAAAGCCCCGATAACATCATAACCTTGTTTTTTCATTAAAAGCGCTGCTACGCTTGAGTCAACGCCACCAGACATTGCCACTAAAACTTTTTTTGGTTTCATTAATTTAGAAAAAGATGGTAGATTAAAAGGCTTTTGAATTAGGCTACTAAACGATGTTTACCATAAAAGTCTGATTGATAAAGCCCAATCCCCTTAGATAAATCAACACAAAAATTTCTTAGTTCTTCTAGACTTTGCATTGAAGCATTTTCATAATTTTTAAGTTCTTTTGATAAAAGGTTTATCTTTAAATTTAGCTCATCAGGATGATATGATGCAAAATTTTCCTTTCCGATTGCTTCTACAAATAAACTACTTTCTACAAATCCTTTATAATCCTGTTCTTGCCAGTCATAAAATATTTCTCTTAATCTAATTATTGATTCTCTGTCGTCCCTTCTTCCATTTATTTTATTAGCTATATCTACTGCAGCTTCTACAAGTAAAAATGAAAGTCCACCCTCACGAGCACTAAACCTTTTTGGTCCCACTAATTCCATTGAAGATATAATCAAGATTAGTTTTTAAGGATTATTGTCCTAAAGAATATAAACGTCCGAGGAAGGACTCGAACCTTCGACATCATGGTTTCTGCATCTCCATTTAAGGAGGGGTTAGTGTAAGGGGAACCTTGGTGCCCATCATTAACAGCCATGCGCTCTACCTAGCTGAGCTACTCGGACCTGATTTTGAAAAAGGGGAATTGTATTTAAAGTTATTCCCTCAGACCCAAATCATGAATAGGTTTTACCTGATGTTTTTCCAGAAAAGAATAAACGTTTGATTGTTTTGATCCTTTAATAATTGAGATGACTGCATTTTGTGCATTTTCGATATATTCAGCATATCCTATGATTCCCACCTCGTTGTCTTTTAGTTCGAAGAAACAACCTGTGAGTTGTTGCAGAGTTTTCATGGTTTTTCCTTTTGTTCCTATGATTCTTGCGCGGATTCTCTCTAGATCACTTCTTTTTGTGTAATCTTTTATATTTATCTTTTCAAAAAGAAAATCTTCTTCTTTTATCAGAATTGCAACAGAAAAATCAAATCCAAAATTTAGTGCATCTATCACAAGTGCAGCGATATATTCATCCACTGGTTTACCTGTTATGAAAACCTCTTTTCCACGGTTTGTTATTTTTATATTCAGTTTTTCTTCTAGCCTTTTTTTGTTTTTAAGGATTCTTGGAAGTTTATCTGAGATTATTTTTTTCATTTTAGAACTCAGTTTTTTCTGATTCTAGGTAGCCTTTCTTTTTCAACCATGAGATTTGTGTTGGTCTATATTTGAATATTACATCTCCCTTCTCTTTATTGAGTTCCCATGGTTCTATAATGACAACGTCTCCCGGACGCAGCCATAATTTTCTTCTTAATCTTCCCGGCACTCTGCAATTTCTCGTTTTTCCGTCCAGGCAGTTCACCATCATCTTATTTCCTCCAACTCTCTGCTCTATGATTCCAATTATCTCTTCTCCTCTTGGAAGTCTTACTCTTACTATTTTTGGTTCTTCTTGACCTTGTCTCTTCTTATGTTTCTTCTTATATTGCATGAGAATAAGTATGAGATATAATTTATAAAATTATCATAAGAGAACTAATGCAAAAGGAACTCCCCGAATTTTTTTGATACTTTCTTCAGAAATGATTCCTGCCTTTATAGAAGCATTCACAGCTTTTTCACCAATTATATTAAATGTGGCATCTTCTTTTGACAAGGCTTTTATTATTTTTATTAATTCTTCTTCAGAAGTTTTTTTTCCTTTGAAGAAATTCTCTTTAACATCAAGCTGAAATTTATCTTCTTCAAATTTCTTACCAATTAAATCAGAATCACAAATTGCAACAACATTCCTATATGTATTATGAATCTTTACAAACACTTTCTCCTCTACTCATTAAAATTTAAAATAAAAAATTCATTAAAATTAGAAGGATTTTTTAGCTCCTTCTTTAACTGCCTTTTCTGCATTGTCTTTGGATAACATAGCCGCCATCCTGGTATTGCACACAGAACAATTTCCCTTTCCCATGTACCCACCACGGGCAGTTTGGACAATTTCTGGATCTTTCATTTCTCTTCCTTTTTCTCTACATTTTACACAATAACCTTTTACCATTTTTCCTCCATTTAGTTTAATATTTAAGATTGTTAGGGAACTTTGTTTTATAAAGATTTTGTTATAATATTTTTGATGAGAATCTTTGCTTTATTTACTTTTTAAATCTTCTGAATTATATTTTACTTCTTACAGAATGTTTTGCTCCGCACGCTAGACAATGAACAAAAGTTATTCTATCTTCTTTAATCAATTCTGTGTCAGGTTTCCCGCATTCTCTGCATAATACAAACTCTTTTGCATACGCTTCTATCTTTCTATTTATTTTTTCACTCGGGACTTTAATATTCAAAACAAATCTATCTCCTTCTTTTTGTCCTGATGCTGCGAGTTCTCTTAATATAAACTTTTGGAAATGCTCTGGATTTCTCCTTAAATGAGATAAAATTTGGGAGAAATTTGTCAGAATAGTTTTCTTTCCTTCAAAATGTCCTTCTATTTTTGGAATTTCAAACCTGTCGCTAGAGGTTTCTATTTGCTTTACTTTTTTATATGCCTGTTCAAGCATGTTTTCATAATCTGTCATGTTTTAAGAGCGTAGGAATGGTTTATAAATGTTTTAATTCTTTTTCTGTATATGGATATAAAAAATATAGTGATGACAATTGCAATAATAATATTAACAATTTTTGTTACTGTTTATGGAATTAATACTTTTTATTCTCCTCCAGAATATACTGATTTTTGTGAAGAGTTTAAAACAACAGAAGTTATTGAAACTCCTGAAAGATGTGAAGAAGTTGGAGGGAGGTGGAATGTTTTTGATAGGGCTATGCCTAGATATGAAGGAAATGAAAAAGACGGGTATTGTGATAGAGATTATACCTGTAGACAAGAACATGAAAAAGCCAGTGAGATATATTCTAGGAACGTCTTTATAATAGCTGTTCCTTTGGGAGTAATTATAATAGCTCTTGGAGCTTTTTTCTTCAGTCTGGAATCTGTTGGTGCTGGTTTGATGGGGGGAGGTGTTGGAACTCTGCTTTTTGGAGTTGGAGGTTATTGGAGATATGCTGAAAATTGGATGAGATTTGTAATGTCTTTAATAGGACTGGTTGCTCTGATTTGGATGAC
>CAYPBR010000021.1:0-2452 GCA_964409005.1 Candidatus Woesearchaeota archaeon
ATATAAACCTATTTACTCTAACATATATTTTGTAATATAATCTTTCTTATATACCCCTTTCTAATATATCCTTTACAATACATACCTTTCCGATATATATGTTTGATTATATATGATGAAAAGATATTTCCATAGGAAATATTGGTGTTTTTCTTTTTTAGTAGTTATAAGTTTTTATATAACTATTAATTTTTTCCTCGTTGCTAAAATTTCCAAAATTTTAATTTCCAGTGGAAATCAAAGTGTGAGGCACAATGTGTTTTACATTATATAAATGTTTAAATAAAAATAATTATTCATAAAAAATGCCGACAGAAATTGAAAAAATTTTTGATTCTTTTGGAAGAAATAGTCTATTCAAAAATAAAATGGTTTTGCAATCAAACTATACACCAGAAAAAATTCTACATAGGTCTGAACAGATAAAGCAGATAGCTTCTATATTAGCACCTGTTTTGAGGGGGGAAAGGACCAGTAACCTGTTTTTGTATGGTAAGACTGGGACGGGCAAAACACTTTCTATACAATATGTGAGGGATGAACTTTTAAAAAGGGCTGAACAAAATTCAGATTTCAAACTAAGGATAGAATATCTCAACTGCAAATTAAAAAAAGTTTCAGATACAGAATATAGAATCTTGGCAGAACTCATAAAAAAACTTGGTGGAGAAGTCCCATCCACAGGTTTGCCCACACAAGCCGTCTATAACAAATTTATTGAAATTATTGATTCTGAAAAGCAGCTCATTGTATTAATTCTAGATGAGGTTGACCAGACAGTCAAGAAAATTTCGAATGATTTTTTGTATAATCTGACAAGATTGAATTCAGAGCTTTCTAAAACTCAAATCTGTATAGTTGGTATAAGTAATGATTTAACATTTTTGGAGGATTTAGACCCCAGAATCAGAAGCTCGCTGTCAGAAGAAGAAATCGTTTTTTCGCCCTACAACGCACTGCAACTGCAGGATATTTTAGATAGGAGGGCTAAACATGCGTTCATGGAAAACTCAGTTCATGAGGGGGTTATTGCAAAATGTGCAGCCTTTGCTGCGAGAGAACACGGGGATGCGAGAAGAGCCCTGGACTTGTTGAGGGTTGCGGGAGAGTTAGCAGAGCGGGGAGCTTCTAAAAAAATTTTATTAAAACACATAGACGAAGCTAATAATAAAATTGAGAAGGACAAGATTTTGGATGTTATAAAATCAGAACCGAGGCAATTTCAACTCGTTTTGTATTCAATAATAAAATTAGCTGAAAAACAAAAGAGCAGCGATCCAATTTTTACTGGGGAGGTTTTTAATTTTTACAGAGATATTTGCATTAAAAATAAATCAGAGCCTCTGACTCAAAGGAGGGTGGGGGATATAATCCAGGAGTTTGATATGTTGGGTATTATTAATGTCAGAATTATTTCAAAAGGAAGAGGGGGAAGGATGAGGGAGATAAAACTTGCAATTGCAAATGATGTTCTCTATAAGGCAAAAGAAATTATAAGAGAATCGTTAGCTTACCACTAAAAATGAATGCGAAAGAAATTTTAAAATTTTGTCTGCAAAACGGGCTTTTATTAGATGAAAAAGTTCTGAGATTATTCAGCGAGACTGCTGATTTAGAATCTGCGAAGCTGGTAATCCAAAAAATAAAGAATCAGACTAATCAGAAAATTATAACTAAGGAAGTTTTTGACAGGCACAAAGATAGTGTTTTTTTAGATCTTTCAGAAGAAAAAAAAAGAAGACTCCAGAAACTAAGGGTCAAACTAGGATTGAGTATTGAAATTTCAAAAGAAATCTCAACAGAAATAAAAAAATCTGGTGAAGAACAGGGAACAAAAGAGGTATCTAAGTTAGCGCAGAAGAAGATATCTAATGTAAAAATTATTTCCAAAACATTCATTCAGGGCAAAAAATATGAAATGAAGGATTTTCTTAAACATTTTAGAAATCGTTTTTTGAAATTAAAAGAGATGCTGCAGGACAGACACGAATTAAAGAATCTAATCTCTATAGATAAGATTTCAGGCAGCCGATCTGGCATTTCCATTATTGGAATGGTCTTGGATAAAAGAATCACAAAAAACAGAAACATACTATTTGAAGTGGAAGACCTGACTGGCAAGGTTCGTGTTTTAGTGAATCAAAATAAAAAAGAACTCTATGAACAGGCAGAGGATGTATCTCTGGATTCTGTGATAGGAATTACCTGTTCAGGCAACAGGGAGATCCTTTTTGCGAACGAGATTGTTTTTCCCGACGCAAGAATTTTACAAAGAAAGAGGTCTTCAGATGAAGAGTATGCTTTATTCATTTCAGATATTCAGATGGGTAGCAAATTATTTATGGAAAAAAATTTCGAGAAATTTATTGATTATCTAAATGGTAAGATTCCGAATACACCTGAAGTTGAAAAGATAAAATATTTATTTATTGTTGGAGATATTGTTGAGGGG
>CAYPBR010000021.1:2552-6706 GCA_964409005.1 Candidatus Woesearchaeota archaeon
AACGAGCCTGATTTTTGCAAAGTACCTATGTTTAATTTAAAGACAGGTGAGATTAAAATCTTGGATTTTGAAAGTAAGTCAGGAGAGGCTCAAGAACAGGAGCAATTGGTGGTGGAAAAATGAAAATAGGAATAGATATAGATGAGGTTGTGGTAGAATTTGTAAAAGGATATTTAAAATTTTATGAAAAAGAATCCGGAAAAAAATATTTGTTCGATAATGTTTCTTCTTATAATTTTTGGGAGGTTTTAGATTTTTCAAAAGAAGAGGCATATGGATCTGTCAATAGATTTTTTGAAACAGAAGATTTTGAAAAATTAGATCTAATAGATGGTGTTAATGAGTCTATAGGTGAATTGTCAGAAAATAATGATATTTTTTTCATAACATCCCGTCCAAATTTCATCAACGGGAAAACAAAAGAATTTTTAAATAGGAATTTTCCAGAAGTTTCTTTTGAATTGATTCACTCAAAAGGATTTGATACACAGAGAAAACACAAGGAGGAGATATGTCTGGATAGAGATATTAAAATAATGATAGAAGATAACTATGAATATGCAAAAAAATGTGCAGATAAAGGAATAAATGTTTTTCTCTTAGATAAACCATGGAATAAATCTTCTGAAGAGCATAAAAATATAACAAGAGTTAAACACTGGAATGAGATTTTAGAGCAATTAAAATGAACACAGAAAAATATTTTAAAAATTTTGAAAAAAAAGTCAGGGCGATTTATGAAGTTGCAGAAGAAGCTAAAAAAACAGGCCTAGATCCTACAACAAATGTGGAGATTCCTCTGGCAAGGAGCATGGCTGAGAAAGTAGTTGCGTTAATTTCTACTATTTATCCACAGCTAACAGATACAGGAATTGAAAAGAGAATTCTTGAATTAGAGGAGGAATGGGGGAAGCTGAATGTTGCTATCGCTTTTAAAATCGCTGAAGAAGTAGCAAAACAAAAATTTTGTAAGTTTGCGGGTCTGCTCGAGGCTATTGATGCCGGAATAAGAATTGGTTTTGCATATATCACCCTTGGTGTTGTATCCAGCCCCATAGAAGGATATACAAAATTAAAAATTGGGAAGACAAGGGGAGGAAAGGAATATTTTATAGCATATTTTTCAGGACCGATAAGAAGTGCCGGAACCACTGCTTCCTGTATGGCATTAATGCTGATTGATTATCTGAGAGAAATTTTTGGTTATGCAAAATATGACCCTACAGAAAAAGAAATCAAGAGATATTATATCGAAAACTTTGATTATAACGAGAGGGTCACTAACTTGCAATATATGCCTACAGAGGAAGAGGTGCTTTTTTTAGCACGCGGTTTGCCGATACAAATTGCAGGAGATCCTACAGAAAAGAGAGAAGTTTCAAACTATAAAAATCTTGAGAGGATAGACACAAATTTTATCCGCGGTGGGATGTGTTTAATTTTTTCAGAAGGTCTGGCTCAAAAAGCGAAAAAAGGATTGAGGCTTTTAAAAAGTATAAAAGAGAAAGGATTCAAATCTACCGGCTGGGATTATTTAGAAGGGTATGTAGAATTGCACGAAAAGAGAGACATGGGAGAAACGAGTGATTCTCCGACATATATTCAGGATTTAGTTGCAGGAAGACCTGTGTTTGGGCACCCTTCACGTTCAGGGTCATTCAGATTCAGATATGGCAGAGGGAGAAATTCTGGGTTTAGTGCTTCTTCAATTCATCCTGCAACAATGGCTATCACAGATAAATTTCTTGCGATTGGAACCCAGTTAAAGATAGAGAAACCCACGAAAGGCACGGTAGTTACAATCTGTGATTCTATAGACGGACCGATTGTTAAATTATTCGACGGCAGCGTAAAAAAACTCGAAACGATAGAGGAAGCAAAGAAACTTTATCCAGATGTTGAAGAGATAATTTACCTTGGAGATATACTTTTTCCTTTTAGTGATTTAGCTAACAGGAATTCTGTTTTAATTAAACCAGGGTATGTCGAGGAATGGTGGGGGCTTGAACTGGAAGAAAAGGCGCCCGAGGTGACAAAAGAGATAGATTGTTTCGATATCTCTCTTGAGCAGTCCATGGAAGTAAGCAAAAAATATAAGATTCCTCTCAATCCAAAGTTTATATTTTATTGGACAGAAATTTCCAGAAAAGAATTCCTCGAATTAATTGAATGGTTAAAAAAATCCAAGATAAATAAAAAAATTATTTTCCCATACAATAAAACAGAGCGAGAGAAATTCAAACTTGGAAAAAGGGCACTTGAGCTTGCAGGAATAGAGCATGAGGTTACGATTGAAAATGTTGTTTTAACGAGGGAAAATAGTTCTGCGCTTTTCGCTAATCTTGGCTTTGCAACTTCAATACTGGACAAAGAAGATTTTTTAGTTAAGGAAATTATTGATATGAAAAGATTTGATTTAGACAAACCAGTGCTGGATATTGTGAACTCTCTTTCTGATTTTGAAATTAAAGATAAGGCGGGAGAATTTATCGGAGCTAGAATGGGCAGGCCTGAAAAAGCAAAAATAAGAAAATTGACAGGGAGCCCTAATGTTTTGTTTCCCGTCGGAAAAGAAGGAGGGAGATTAAGAAGTGTGCAGGAAGCGTGTGCGAAGGGAAAAGTTTGGGGAGCTTTTCCAATTCTATATTGTGGAGATTGCAAGAAAGAAACTATTTATCCTATTTGTGAAAATTGCGAAGAAAAGACAAAAAAGATGTATTACTGTCCAGAGTGTAAAGAAAAATCTTTGAAGATGTGCCAGGAGCATGAAAAAATTGTGCCTTACATGAATCAGCAACTCGATATTAAACATTATTTACAAAGAGCTGGAGAGAAAATTGGAATTGCCAACGGGGAAATGCCTGTCTTGATTAAAGGAGTCAGGGGTCTTTCTTCTGCAAAAAAACAGACAGAGCACCTCGCTAAAGGAATTTTAAGAGCAAAATATGGTTTACAGGTTAATAAAGACGGGACTATCAGGTTTGATGCGACAGAATTGCCTCTGCTTTCCTTCAAACCAAAAGAGATTTTTGTAGGGATTAAAAAACTTAGAGAGATGGGATATACAAATGATATTCTTGGGAAAAAGCTGGTGGATGAAGACCAGATATTAGAGTTAATGCCACATGATATTATTCTGCCCAGTTCTCCTGAATCTCACGATGAGAGGGCAGATGATGTTTTTATTAAAATTTCTAAGTTTGTCGATGATTTGCTCTCCAGATTTTATGGTTTAGAGAAGTTTTATAATATAAAAACCAGAGAGGATCTCGTCGGTCACCTGGGAGTTTGTATGTCCCCTCATAATTGTGCTGGTGTGATCTGCAGATTCATCGGTTTCTCAGATACTCTTGGATTGTTGGCTAATCCTTACTTGCATGCAGCGATTAGGCGCGACTGCGATGGTGACGAGGCAGCGATTATGCTTTTAGGAGATGTTTTATTAAATTTTTCCAGGTCGTTTTTACCAGAGCACAGGGGAGGAACTCAGGATGCGCCCCTGGTCTTGAATGCAAAAATTGATGCTGGTGAGGTTGATGATCAGATACTGGATTTAGAATTTGTTATGAATGGATATCCCCTTGAACTTTACAGGCTTGCTGAACAAAAAAAACATTCTTCTGAAGTAAAAAGTATAGAAGATGTTTCTTCCAGATTAAAAGAAGGGAAAAATCCATTTACTGGTTTTGGATACACCCATGATACGGCTAATTTTAATGAGGGTGTTGTCTGTTCAACTTATAAGACTCTTCCGACGATGCAGGAAAAAGTTCAGCACCAGATGGAACTCGTCGAAAAACTCCGAGCTGCCGATACCTCTGACACAGCTCGTTTAATTATTGAAAAACATTTTATAAAAGACATGAGGGGTAATTTGAGGGGATTTTCCATGCAGAATTTTAGATGTGTTGGCTGTAACGAAATTATGAGAAGACTCCCTCTGGCAGGTGTTTGTCCGAGGTGCAAAGGAAAAATAATTTTCACAATTCACGAAGGGGGAATAAGAAAATATCTCGAGGCATCCCTGAGTCTGGCAGAAAAATATAATCTTTCTCCTTATTTAAAACAACATCTCGAGCTCACGAAGAGATATATAGACAGTGTTTTTGGAAGAGACCCGGAAAAACAGGAAAAGTTGGCGCAGTGGTTTTAGT
>CAYPBR010000022.1:0-6459 GCA_964409005.1 Candidatus Woesearchaeota archaeon
ACTATCCCAAAGAAAAACTCACAAAACCTTATAAAATAAGGTTCTTTTTTCCAGAAGAAATAAATTACTTTCTACAAACAACAGGATTCAAATTACTGAATATTTTCGGAAGCTATAATAAAAAAAAGTTTAGTGAAAACTCTGAAATGATTTTTCTGTGTAAAAAACAATAAAAAATGATATGGCAAGATATATTAATAACAATAAGTATAATAGCGTTTAGCTATTCCCGGCTTTGCACCAAAAGTAATTCTTGCACAAAAAGTAAAGCAACTAATTATTTAATTGTTTATTTAACTTCTCTTAACAATTATCAATAAACCATCAAACGTTCAAACAGAGTTTAAAAATATAAATCAAAATAGACTTTTTATTGATTCATAGATTTGAGGCCCATACATTATGCCAATTCCAGCTATAACTCCTCCAACAGTTACAACTCTTGCTACTTTGTCCAGATGGGTTTGTTGAGCAAAATAATTGTGCATTTCTTGATGATCCCTTCTTCTTGCTAGTTCAAGCTGGAAAGAGTCCTCACTAACTGAGTTTTCTAAATTTTTTTTGTTTATCATTTTTTTTCCTCCTTATAACTATGTTGATTAGTTATCTACTTACAAGTGGTAAATATAAACACTATTTAAATATAATGTTCCCCTTAAGGGGATACTATAAAAACCTTTATAAAGTATGTTTTTCTTTTCCTAAAATGGATTTTCAAGTATTGAAAAATATTGGTTTATCTGAAGGGGAAATTAAGACTTATCTGGCATTGCTCAAATTAAATTACTCTTCAATTGGAAACATTGTTAGAGAAGCGAAAGTAACTAAATCTAAGGTTTATGACATTCTAGATAGACTGATTAGTAAAGGATTAGTTTCTACTTCTCTTAAAAATGGAGTAAAATATTACGGTGCTGCCCCCCCAGATTTCTTACTAGAATTGTTACAAAATAAAGAAAAGGAGATAAAAAAACAAGAAAAGGATATACAGAAGTTAATTCCCTCATTATTGGCCCTACAAATTCCTTCTGAGGAGAATAGGGTAGAGATATTTGAAGGATTCCAAGGTTTAAAAAATGCATTTCAAGTTATAGAAAATGAATTTAAAACTAATGAAAAATTTTTGGTTGTAGGGGTAGAAAACACTTTAAATCAACAGCAATTAAATTTCTTTTTAAATTTCCATAATAAAAAAATTAAATCTAAGATAAAAACAAAAGTTATTTTTACAGAAAATTTAAAGGGCGTAAACGAGTATCATCCTAAAAAGAATGAATATAATCAAGAGAGATTTCTTGATCAATCAAGTGCTATTCCAATTAATATCTATAGAGATATTGTGATAATTCCCATCATAAAAAAAGATGAAGAAGAGATTACTATCTTGATAAGAAATAAGAATCTTGCAGAAGGGTTTAGACAGTATTTTTACACTTTGTGGAAGATTGCTAAGAAATAATTTTCTGCACAAAAAGGAGTGTAGTTAATGTGCAAAGCCGCTATGCCCTTCTTCCCCAGGTTTATCAAGGATTTAAACACAAAAAAGGATTTATAAATTTGCAAACATCAGTAATTACGGCAATAGGAATGTATGCTATCTCTTACGCATATTTAACTTTAAAATTATATTTCTCAGCATTTATGGGGCTTATAACAGGAACCCTATGGATAATATTATTTTTTCAAAAAATGATATATAAATAGTTATCCCAACTTCACAGCTGTCCCATAGGCGAGCATTTCAGAAGCCCCTGCCATTACCATTGACGTCATAAATCTTACCCCAATAACTGCATCTGCATTCATATCAATCGCCTGATTAACCATTCTATTAAATGCCTCATCTCTCGAATTAGAAGTCATCTCTGTATAAGTTTTAATCTCACCTCCAACAATGTTCTTAAAAGCAGCCCCAATATCTCTTCCAATATTTCTAGCACGGACGGTATTTCCTTTGGCAACACCCAAGACTTTCACAATCTTCTTTCCAGGAACCTCATTCCCTGTTGTAATGATTATATCTGACATTTTACCTCCTTTTTAATTTTTTTATCTGTTCTATACTATCTTCTTTTTCATTAAATAGAATGAAAAGACCTATAATTAATAATGGAATGCCGTAGATTAAAGGAATGAAGAAGGGTTTGGTGAAAAAAGATGTTATAACTAACACCAGACCAATAATTACCAAGATTATTCCTGTAATGAAACTACTGGTATTCATGATAATAATAAAAAAATAAGATTAATAAAATTATCCCTTTACTTCAGCCCTCTCATCATCAATAAGAACCTGGGCAATTTCCTTTGAAATCTTCGCTGTTTCCCCTTTTTTAAAACCCCCTATTTTTTTACCATCAAGATCGACAAACTCACCTACATCTTGCTTAAAAGATAATTTGATTAATTCATCTTTCTTTTTTTCAATCTTCCCGTTCATAATTCCGTTGAGTTTCTTATCAGAAACTTCTATACATTTCATTAAATCCTCAAAAAGAATTTTTTCAAAATCAAGCATATTATCAAAATCCTTCTTTGAAATTCCGGTCTCGGCAGCAATCAGAACCAAATTCAAAATTTTTTTTCTCCTCCGCAACATAAACTCTTTAAACAGGGTCGATGCATTTTCAATTTGTTTCTTTGTTTTAATAATCACATCAGAAAATGCATCATCTTCTTTTGAAGCAATTTCTTTTTTCTCCTCCAGATAACTCTTGATTTCCTCAAGGAAACTCTTGGAAACCGGTTGTAATTGTTCTGAATATCTTTCTTTTCGGGCTGCCTCATAAATATCGTTATAAGTTATCATATTTTAAGGGTTGATTTAAATTTTTAATATTTTATCTCTGATTATCTGGAAAATTTCACTTTCTTTAAAATCTCTTTTCCAATCATGCTTCCGAAAGTTCCTCTTTTAGCTTCTCTTTCACAAAAATGTTTTTCTTTAGGAATTGAATTATTATAAAATAAAACAGGCACCGGGTCTGAAGAATGGTTTTTTAGTTTGCAGGGGGTAGAATGATCTGCAGTAACGACAATTTTAATTTTTTTTGGGGGGGCAAATTTTCTTAAAAATTTGAAAAAAGTCTTATCTATATATTCTAACATTAATTTTTTTTCAATGGGTTTGTTATCATGCCCTGGAATATCTGTCTCTTTAATATGTATATAAGAATAATCTGCCTCTTTATTATTTCTCTTTAAAACTTTAATTGCATATTTACATGTTTTTTCTAATCCATCATATAGGTTCTGATAAGCATCTAAATTTTTTAATTTAGGATAATCAAAAGAAAATAATTTCATTCCGGAAAGTCTTGAAAATCCTATTTCCAGAGGCATAGAAGCAACAGAAAGCCATTTTTTATAAATCTTTAATTTTGGTATTTCAATTCCAGGACCTCTTACGAGAAGATAATTAGCCGGCAACAATCCTTTTCTTCTCCTCTCTTCATTAACAGGGTGTTTATCAAGAATCTCGTGTGCTTTTTCTATAAATTCGTTTACAATATTTACTGTATACTGAGAATTTTCATCGTCATCCAGGACCTTGCAAAAGAAAATCTTATCTACATCTTTTGATCTTCCCTGATAATAAGTTAAATCATTCCCGGTAATATTATCAGAAAATCCTCCCTTAAATACCAACACAGCTCTGTGCTGAACTGTTGGCTCAAAGATAAATTTAGATGTAATCTTAATTTTATTTAATGCTTTAGAAAGAACTTCAGCTTCTGCTGTCGTCAGTGTTCTGCCAGACCTCCTGTCTAAAATATTTCCTTCTTTGAGGGAATCAATTGTTGCAAAATTAACTCTCAATGCCAAATCACCCCTGGTAATTTTTATACCCGCGCCTTTTGCTTCTAATTGCCCTCTGGTACTTGAAATCAAATCATTCCCAAAAATAGAAATAACTGCTTCATCTGATTCAGGAATAAAACCAGGTCTGACAGGATACATGTATCCCATCTCACCTCGTGCAGCCAAAAAATCTAAATTAGGCATCTCTGCAGCTTCAAGAGGGGTTTTACCATCGAGCTGATTGTGGGGCAAGTCCCCCACCCCGTCAAGAATCACAAGTATACCTTTCATTTGGATTTTTCCTGAATACGAATGAATGAAAATTTTATATTTGCTTTCATATTTCTTCTAGCTCTTCTTTCTTTATAAGAATTTATATTCCCTAACCAATAAAGAAAACATTATAAATCTCTAGAAATTTAGAAAGATATGTTTAAGTTTTTAAAAGAAAAAATAAGCAGCTGGACGAAGAAAGTTTCAGAGAAAAGTAAAAAAAAGGCTGAAAAAGAGGAAATAAAAGAAATAAAACTTCCTCAAAAATTTGAGGTTGCGAAACAAAAGTTTGAACCTGATTTGGAAAAATTAGAAGAAAAGATTGAAGAATTAAAAGAAGAAAAAATCAAACCAGGGAAAAAGGGTTTCTTAAAGAAAATTACCTCGAAAATACAAAAAATAAAAATATCTGAAAAAGAGTTTGAAATTTATTCTGAGGAACTAAAGATGCTACTTTTAGAAAACAATGTTGCTCTTGAGGTCGCAGAAAAGATGACTCAGGAACTAAAAGAAAAAATAGTTGGAAAAGAGTTGCTGAAAAGAGAGGTTGAACCAGAAATAAAAGACGCTTTCAAAGAAATAATAAAAGAAATTTTAATAGAACCTTTTGACATTGCAGAAAAAATAAAGGAAAAGAGGGAAAAGCCTTATGTGATTTTATTCTGTGGTATTAACGGTTCTGGAAAAACAACAACCATTGCAAAAATTGCAGAATCCCTGAAACATCAGAAGATTTCTAGTGTCATGGCTGCAGCTGATACTTTCAGGGCAGCCTCTATCGAACAGATTAAAGAACATGGAAAAAAAATAGGAATAGAAGTTATATCTCACGATTATGGAACAGACCCTGCTGCAGTTGGTTTTGATGCAATAAAATATGCGCAAAAACATCATATAGATTGTGTATTAATAGATACTGCAGGAAGAATGCACACTGCGAAAAATCTCCTCAGAGAAATAGAAAAAATTGCGAGGGTGGCAAAGCCTGACCTGAAAATCTTTGTTGGAGAGAGTATTACCGGGAATGATGCAATTGAACAGGTAAAAAGTTTTGACTGGTCTATAGGAATCAACGGAATAATTCTGACAAAAGCAGATATTGATGAAAAGGGTGGAACCGCCCTTTCTGTCGGTTATGTCGTAAAAAAACCGATTCTTTACCTAGGAACAGGTCAGAATTATGGTGAAATAGAACGCTTTGACAAAAAGAAATTCATACAGAAATTAGGTCTTTAAAACCCTTTCTAAATCTTTAAAAATAGCAAGAACTATCTTAAAAAATGGGTGACGATGATCCCCCGAGT
Organism: Candidatus Woesearchaeota archaeon; assembly: GCA_964409005.1. Lineage (GTDB taxonomy): Archaea > Nanobdellota > Nanobdellia > Pacearchaeales > GW2011-AR1 > CAYPBR01. Next base: position 5,379 of record CAYPBR010000022.1, read on the forward strand.
TCAAAAAGAGAAGGTAAGTTAGAAAGAATGATAAAAATAGAGGTGGAGAAATATCCAGAGCCAATTTTAACTCCTGAAGATGAAAGATTTAAGGAGATATATTCTTCTATGAGGAATCCAGGTGGGGTGATGCATAACGGAGAGATAATCCTTCTTTTAACAGTAAGACATACTTCTGATAATAAGAGTAGATTACATATTGCAAAAAGCAGCGACGGGTATAATTTCACCCTGGAGGAAAAACCATCCATAGACTTAAATCCGGATTCCCTCATGGGTGTTGAAGATGCAAGAATCACAAAAATTGGAGACATCTATCACATACTATTCACTCAATTTAAAGAAACAGACGGCCAGACATATAACACTACAAGAATCGGCCATATTCAAACAAAAGATTTCAATACATATACTGACAGAAGAATAATATTAGATGACCATAGGAATAATAAAAATGGGGTTATACTTCCAAATCATGGGGGAGCTTATGTGGTTCACCGACCTTTTAAGGGAGAGAAGGAAGAAACTCCTTCCGCACATATATCGTGGACAGAGGATTTTAAAACTTTTGAAGATTTAGGGGTATATTTCTCTCCAAGAAAAGGAAAATGGGATAGTGTAAGGGTGGGAATGAATACCCCTCCAATACAGATAAAAACTGACAAATTCGGAGAAGTATTATTTATGTTATATCATGGAGCAGATGAAGAAAATGTTTACAGGATGGGATATGTTTTAGTAGATCCTAATGACCCAACAAAAATATTAGAAAGATCTGATGGTCCATTAATCAGTCCAGACAAAGATTTTGAAATTGGAAGAGGATTTTATAATGCAGAGGTAAAAAATGTGGTATTTGGACAAGGAGCAATCCCATATGCAAAGGATAAAATAAGACTCTATTACGGGGGGGCAGATAGGCACACAAATTTTGCAGATTTAACTCTTAAAAACGCAGAAATCTTAGACCAGACATTTCACTTAAACTTCAATTAACCCAAAATTTATTAACCCCTAAAAAATTAGTTCTAATATGCTTGAAAAACTAGGGGAAGTATTGAGAAAAGCTACAAATAAGATA
>CAYPBR010000023.1:0-3089 GCA_964409005.1 Candidatus Woesearchaeota archaeon
GTTAACTTATCAATGGCTTCCTCAATTTCTTCCTTGTCTAATTTTCCTTCAAGTTCTTTTTCAATTTCCTCAACAGGAATCATTTTTCCAAGACTGTTTTCAAGCTGTGTTATTGTATCTCTTACGGTAAATATCTTGCTTCTCTGTGAAGAAGTTATTCCGGTTGTTATTCTGTCGATATCGAACGTTTTTGCTTCATAATCGTATCCTACCTGCATTAGATAATATTTCATTATTTCTATCGCTCTTTCAGCATCCTTTTTTGTCACATTGTTATCCAGACGAACTTTTGCAGAAGCCTCTGACATTCTTATTAGTGCCTGCAATTGTCTTGCAGAAATTGGAATTGGTCTTAATGCAGCTTCTGACGAAACAGGCCTGTTTCTTAAATCAACATAAAATTTTTTTATTTCTTCAACTGCCTCTTCAGTAAGTCTTGGTCTGATTTTCTGTTTTGCATAAGCCACATATTTTCTGAAAAGCTCTCTTGGAATCAGCATAGTTTCTCCTTCTTTCTTATGCTCGTATAAAACATGAGTTGCAATTTTTTCATCTTTTTCTCTTTCAGGAATATCTCTCAAAGTAAAAATGACATCAAATCTGTTGATTAGGGTTGGTGGTAAATCAATCTGCTGTGCGATTGATTGATAAGGGTCAAATCTCCCAAATTTTGGATTTGCTGCTGCAAGCACAGAAGTCTCTGCACGAAGTGTGTTTCCCTGTATAGCAATTTTTCCATTTCTTCTAGTAACAAAAAATCCTGTTTGCGTTGAAAAACAGAATACCTTTCCATTATAATCTGTTTTTTTTATCGAGCTTTTTTTCATTAATAATTCTATCCTATCTGATAAGGAAACTCTGTAAGCTTCTTTTCTATTTCCTCTTGAACCTTCTTTATAATGAATATGTTGTGATGCAGACTTTCCAATTAAATGTGCTATTGTCTGAAATTCATCTATTAAATCTTTTGATGTGCCGCTTAGATATTTCCCATCTGAAGAACCATCCCCAAGCATCATTGCGTCATAAAGAATATTTAACTGTCTTTTTGAAAGACAGGAAAAATCTATTTCCAGTTTTTTAAAATAACATTTTTTTCCGCACTTCTTTAAAAATTCATACAGTTGTGTTTGAGTGATTTTAAATTTTATATATCTCCCACAATCAATCTTAGACAGTGAACAGCCTAAGAGTTCAGTTAATTTTTCTAAGCATTTTTTTATTTTGTCTGCTTTAATCCCCTTTTTTTGAGTTATTCCAATTGTGGGGGCTGTTTCTACTCCTCCATCTGTTATATAATATCCTAAAAACTCTAACCATAAATTCATAGGAATTTTTTTATCTTTATGCTGGTGGGTATATTTAGGATGTTTTCTTTTTTGTTTATGTTTTATCGCTGGGAGAATAAAATATTTTTGTTCTTCCCCTATATATTTTCCACTATTTATCACCTTTATTCTATGTGAGGTTATATCTTCTGCATTTATCTTCTCAAATTTTTTCTGTTTTTCTCTTTGAAGAAGCATTGCATGATTTGGTGTGACAAGAATATCATTTCTCCTGTTTTTGAAATGATACATTTTTCCTTTGTAGTCATATACATAGAGCCCTTTGTGAGGAAGAAATTGTATTGTTTTATCTTTTGGATTATATTGTGCTATTTTTGCATCTTTAACTTCATTATATCTTTTCCAGCCCTTATTGGTTAGAACTTCTGTATCCTCTGAGTAACATGCCTGCACGTTAGCCTTACTTATGGTTATTGTTTGTTGTTCCATTGCTTCATGCATAGAAGATCTGTCGTTAGGATCCATTTTTTCCAATTCATCTATACAAATCAACCCCTTATTTGCCAAGACCATTGCTCCAGCCTCTAAACTCCAGCCCCTTAGATATTCATCCCTGACAACTGTGGCTGTTAAACCAGCCCCTGATGCAGACTTTCCTACGACATACCTCCCCTTTGGAGAAATTTCTGCCATGAAATTTAATGTTACAGATTTTGCAACACCAGGATCCCCTATCAGTAAAATATGCATGTCTCCCCTGCTTTTCTGTCCATCTGCGAGGATTTTTTTAACACCCCCAAATAATTGCAGAACCAGAGATTTTTTTATTTCATCATAACCCCAGACACTCGGAATGATGCTTCTTGCTAATTTATCAAATATTTTTGGGTCTTTGGAAAGTTCGATTATACTCTTTTCATATTCTTCATCTATATCTAACTCCTCGAAGGTTTCTTCCATAGGGATTAGATTATTGGCTTCAATTGCAAGCTCAAATCTTGTCGAAACACCGCCGGAATGTATTGGTACAGGAACTTCTTTTAAAATACCTATTACCTTTATTCTGCTTCCAGGGGTTGTTTTTTCTTCCATTTTTGGCTCAACCAGGTCCTCCTTTACAAATATATTCATCCTTTTTGGTTGCTCACCGCCGGTCAATGATTCTGGAGCCTCTTCTATAACTAATCTCTGTGTATCAACCATGTCTTTACTTATCATTTTAAATCCCCCTCTTCTTCCACAAGAGCATCTGGTGGGTTCACGAAACTTTTTTTCTATCTGCAAAACAGAGATAACTGTTCCACAACTAGGGCATTCAAATTTTGCGTTTACTACCTGGGGCCGAACATCTGACGACTGCCTTACAATTCCTTCAATAATAATCATTTCATTTAGATGTCTCGAACGTATGTTTCTTACTTTTATATCCTGGATTTTTGGTAAATTATATAATCTTACTCTAACGTTGCTAACGAGACCAGATTCCTCAATTGCTAATTCCAGAAGTCTTAAAATTTCCTCTGGATTTGATAATACCTCATCTGAAAGTTTGTTTGAAAATTCTGTGAGTTTCATAAAATCTATATAAATTATATTAGTTCCTTTACGCAGAGATTCTCCGATATCTCTTTTGTAAAAATCAAAGAAATTCTTCGCCTCGATTATCAATTCCTCGCTTTTTGGCTTTTGCTGGGCTTCCCGTCCATCTGGCATGATAAGAGAATAAGTGCCTTGTTTTTATAAATTTGTGTAGAGAATTATGTATGATAACATATAATTGTTGTTAAGGAGTAGTTATTT
>CAYPBR010000023.1:3189-6448 GCA_964409005.1 Candidatus Woesearchaeota archaeon
TTGTGTAGAGAATTATGTATGATAACATATAATTGTTGTTAAGGAGTAGTTATTTAAGATTTACGATAAATTTTAATAGGGAATATTATTTAATATTAGATGGATGTTCTTAGTGATATTTATTCTCTTGCTAACGGGAAGATATAAAGGGGGTTTTGAGTAGGCTTGAAAATCAACAAGATGAAACCCTTCAGGGGCTAATAGGGTTAGTAATGGATGGTAAATTTGATCCTAATACAAGAAAGGGCAAAAGGTTGTGGGGAGAGATTTTACAATATTATAATAGTCAAGACAATCAAGAGATGGTTGAGACCCTTCTTAATGAATTACATGATGCTCATACCTATAATACCCTCTTGACTACTGGAGAACTATTTTCAACTTTAACTGCGGGATTTGGGACATTGTTACTTGGAGGTAATCCTGGTGCTGGTTTAAGGCTTTCGAGCAAAGTGGGAAATTACTTTAGAAAAAGATCGATAGAATATTATAGAAGTAAATTAGTACAAGCTTAGTTATTTATTTCTTATAATTCTTAAGCGCTTGCTTAACATTCTTTAAAACCTGAACCATGCTGTATTCCAGCTGTTTCCTGTTTTTTGTCCCTGTGCAGACCAGTTTCCCATTGCTGAATAGAAGGAATGTCGCATTTGGTTCTATCAGCTTGTAGACTAATCCTGGGAATTGCTCTGGTTCGTACTCTGTATTTTCCATTTCAAGAGCAAGGAAATTCAGATTGAGCTTTAGATTAATCGAGCCTGAAGCAACAATGTTTTGGACAGTAATTTTTGGTTTTGTTGTGACATTAACATTTATTTTTTTTAGCTGTTTTATAACAGCTCTAATTACTTTCCTGACCTGTTCGACAGATTTTGTCCCTGTGCAGACGAGATTTCCAGATGAGAAAACAAGAACAGCTGATTTAGGCTCTTTGATTCTTAGAACGAGTCCTGGAAATGTCTCTGGATTGTATTCTGTATTGGGTTGCGTTCTCGCGAGTTTTGTTAAAGGAACAGGTTTTTCTAAAGAAGTTGTCGCAACTATATTTTGAATTTTATAATTGCTCTTTGACCTTGATTTTCTTGATACTGCTGTTTTTTTTACTTTTTTTTTAGGCATTTACTTTTAAATACAGAGAAAAACCTTTATAAAGGCTTCGACGAGGTTAACCATATCTCCAGTTTCTTTTCTGATGTTCAAAATCTTTTTTTACCTCGTCAAGAGTTGTTATATCCCTTGGACTCCTGTCTGGTCGCAGGGCTGTGAATCTAGGGAATCGCAGAGCAAAGCCTGATTCATAATTCGGAGAGTGTTGAATTTCCTGATATGTTACAGAAACAACAATTTTTGGTTTAATCTTTACTGTTTTTCCTTTTTCTTCTGTGATGAGGGGGGTTAATTTTTTTGTTAATTCTCCAAAAGAAACTCCCTGTTCTGCCTTTTCTTTAATACCTGTTCCCATTTTTCCTATTTCTAAAAACTTTCCTTTATCCCTGCATGCGAGAACAAAACTCGAAAGCCAGCCAGAACGTTTTCCAGTACCATATTCTGCTCCAACAATAACTAAATCAAGGTCACGCTCTTCTGGTTTTACTTTTAACATGTGCCCAACCCTGCTCCCTGGCTGGTACACTGCCTCTAGATTTTTCATCATTACTCCTTCCTGGTTATCTTTTAGAGCTTTTTTGTAGAACTCCTTTGCTTTTTTTTCGTTACTGGTTATGATTTGCTTCGCATGAATTATATTATAGGTGTGGTTTTTGATGATTTTTTTTATAAGGGCTGTTCTTTCTTTGAAAGGTCTGTCAATCATTGATTTTCCTTCATAATACAAAATGTCAAAGACGTTTATTTCTACAGGAAGTTTTTTCTGCAAGTTTTCTATATTATATTTTCTTCTAATACGCTGGCTTATATCTTGGAACGGTTTGTACTCTTTGGTTTTTTTATCAAAACCAACCGCCTCTGAATCAAGGATGAATGATTTTCCTTTTACATATTTGTTTATATAATCTATAACTTCTGGAAATTGCTTTGTTACATCTTCCAATCTCCTAGTGAAGAGTATGATATCTTTGTCTTTTTTGTGAATCAATAATCTAAAACCATCATATTTATACTCAATAGCGCATGGTTTTCCTAGTTTTTTGAAACCATCTGCAATGGTTTTTGCTTTTTGTGCTAGCATGGCTTTTATAGGTTTTCCTATTTCCATAGATATTCTACCTAAGCTTTTTCCACCCTTTTTTACAGAATCAAATACTAAAGCAAGATCATTTGATTTATCTATTGCTCCTTGTATCTTTTTTGCATATTCTTTATTCCCTTTAAAAAATGCAGAAGCCATAGATTCTCTAACTGTGCTCTCCTTAATTCCTATTCTTAGATCTCCGATAAGGGTTCTGACGAGATATAGGGCTTCAACTGGTGATGCAGATGTTAGAAGTTCTGTGATGAGTGAAAGTTTTTTGCTCACAGTCCCTTTTCCCTCGAATTCTGGAAGTTTTCTCATGTTTGTAAGAACTTTTTCAGTGGTTAGAATATGACTATGCAGAGTTGATTGCCTCTTCTTTTTTCTTAATCTTTCAGCAACTTTTCCTAAGTCACCTAGTGATTTCCATTCTTTTACAACTTCGCTTGGGTCTACTCCACTCGCTTTTGCAATAGCCTTTATTGCAAGTTGGTTGCTTATGCCTATCTTTCTTTTGTCATACTCTGGATATATATCTCCAAGCAAGAGATACATGACTTCTCTATCTTTTTCAGAAAGATGTCTTAAAAATTTAGAGAGAATAGAAATCTTTTCAAGACGTTTTGTAGTGCTTGAAAGATCTTCATAGAGCTGTGCAAGTTTTTGATATCTCATGGTAAGACACGCGAGGACACCAAGGTTTCCTTCGCATAACCTTCCTTTAATTTACTTAACATTCAACTTCCCCTTTTTATTTATATGTTTGTGATATTTTTCATGTATCCTTATAAGACCATATATTGCAGATATTATAAAAACAGCCTGGAGAATTATAAATATTACATCTCTTATATAGATGCTATAGATTTCAAGACAAATCCCACCGATAATGAGTAGGGGATAGGTATATCTTCTCCTGAATTTTCTCTTTCCAGATATCATCAGGCTTCCAGCAATTATAGAAATTAGACCAACTATTGCAATTAATTTAAAAGTATTGAATACCATTTTCTTCTTTTACCTATCTAAGAAAAAGATATTTTTAAGGGTTCTTATTTCCCCTTTCTT
>CAYPBR010000024.1:0-2139 GCA_964409005.1 Candidatus Woesearchaeota archaeon
ATTGCTAAAATTAAACTCGCAAGCCTCGGTCCTCGTGTTTTTCCAATAATAACCACATAGGCAGTCTCAAAAAAATCTTTTGCTTCTATACCAACTGCCTGGCAGATATTATAAAATTCATTGAACAATTGATCTTCTGTTAACTTTTCAACAGCAAGAGATTCTTTCAAAGCAACGAGGGCTTGTTTTTCTGGTTTAGATAATTTTAATTTAATTTTATCTTGAACTTCAAATTTCATATCTTCTCCAGCGTGTTTTTCCAACCAGTTTGCAACTTTTCCAGCCCTTTTTTTTGATTCAGGATTTAGATTTTTAATCTTTCCAGTCTGAATAATTGTAATTAAATGTCTGAAATTTATTTTTTCTGGTTTCTTTTTTGAAATTTTCAACTGTGATAGTTCATATATCCTTTTTTCTTGTTGGTTTGTCAACTTTTCATAATATCTTCTTTCCAGGTCATCATATTCATCATAAATTTTTATTATATCGTTATCAAAACTTATCTGAAAACCTTTTTTTGGCCTTGTGCTGACAAAAATATATCGCAGGATTTCTGGTTCATAAACTTCTTCAACATCATCGAGAGAGACTACATCTCCTGCCGAGCTCGAAAATTCTCTTCCCCCCTTCATTCTAATCCAATCATAAAACGTATACACTGGTGGCTCGAAATCAAAAATCTTTTTTACAATTTCCTTTGCAGTCATATAAGAACTTCCATAAACACTATGGTCAATCCCTCCTGGTTCGTAATCAACTTTTTCATATTTCCAACGTGCAGGCCAATCAACCCTCCATTTTAAATTTACAACCCCCTTTTTTCTATAATCAATTTCGTTTTCAGATCCACATCCACATTTATATTCAAGAAAATATCCTTTAACACTAATTATTTTAGCAAAATCTTTTTTACACTTCTCACAGTAAACAGCAATGGGAAACCAATCTTTCTTTAGAGGCTCTTTTCTGTATTTATTGAGAATTTTCATAATCTCCTCTTTTTTTTCTACAGCAGTTTTTATTAGAGAAGCATATTTACATTTTTTATTCATAATGCTTTGTCTTATGAATTCTGGCTTTATACCAACTTTCTCGAGAGATTTTTCAAATTCATCTTCGAAATATTCCGGGTAACTCTTGTTTTTTTTAAAAGGAGAAGGAATCTCGCTAAGGGGCATCCCGATATATTTTTCATAATTTTTTGGAATATTTGCAGGAACTTTTCTAAATCTGTCAAAGTCATCCCAAGAATAAATGAATCTAACTTTCTTTCCTTTATCTCTTAGTGCACGAACAACCAATTCTGTTGTTATGACTTCTCTAAAATTTCCGATATGAATCGTTCCTGAAGGAGTGATTCCGGAAGCACAGATATATTGTTTTTTATTTCCCTTTTCCTTGATTATTTTCTCGGCAATCTGGTCAGCCCAATAAAATTTTTCCATAAATTAAAAAAATAAATCCAGTTTAAATATCTTTATTTATTATCCAGTTTTTCATTCAGTAAGGCATCAGCAACCCGCTGAAATTTATTCCATCTGCTCACATGGAGATATTTGACTTTTTTAAAATTCCCCTGGAGTTTTTTCGCTTTTGAAAACAAGAGTTTCAATGTTGGATTCTTTACCATGTATTTTCCAGTGAGTTGTCTGACAACTAATTCTGAATCAAGCACACAAGTCAATTCTCCTTTGGTATATTCTGAAGCTAATTCCAAGGCCTTTATCAGTGCTTTATATTCTGCGACATTATTTGTAACATTTTTTCCTATCTTTGCGCTGTATTTTGTGAGGATTTGCTCGTTTCTTCTGACTATAACTCCTATCGCTGCCGGTCCAGGATTTCCTCTCGCGCCACCGTCGGAATTTGTGTAAATCATTTATCTTAAAAGTGCAGAACTTTAAATGTTTTAAAATCCTGAAATTTTTCAGGTTTGATTTCAATATTTTTTATCAGAGAATGTTTCGGTCCTTTTTTACAAAACTCGATCATTTTATTGACCTTTTCAGAATCTCCTTCCAAGAAAACTTCAATTCTTCCATCTTCTAAATTTCTAGTAAAACCCTTGACATCGTATCTTTCGGCATTTTCCTTAATAAAGGCACGAAAAAATACCCCCTGTACAGTGCCGGTGATATA
>CAYPBR010000024.1:2239-6252 GCA_964409005.1 Candidatus Woesearchaeota archaeon
AGAAAACTCTTTTCCACTTTTTGTTATAATTATTTTGTTCTCTTTTTTTGAGAAATTCTTTTCTATAAGTTTATTATTTATCAGCTCCTCCAGATATTTTTTCATCTGGCTGTGCGAAAGATTCGCTTTATACATCAGGTGCGTTGGCTTAATCCCTCCGGCTTTTCTTTGGATTATCCCCAATATATCTGATATTATGTCCATACGGCTTCTTTTTCTTTCCATATTGTAAAATTCTTATAATTAATATTAATAAGATTATATAACTTATTAATTCTACTATATTTGCCGTTACAAATGCTACTTCTAATCTGGAAATTATAAAGATTAATTGACTCAGTGCGAGAATTCCAAATGCGAGAATTAATATCTTAGTATTCACAAATTTATTTTTCTTATAAACTTCATAATAATTATTCATAATTAATACTAACAAAACTAATGCAGTGGCATGAAATAAATAATAAACTTGTTTGCTGAGCAAAGCAGAGATGATTATGAAATATGAAACGAGAACAAAATCTCTAGGGGATTTCTTATCCCTGGGTAATCTATAAATAACATATAATCCTAATAATGTTAAGAGTCTATGGAAAAAAAATCCTGCATAGTAAAATATGTCTATAGATTTTAATATCTGGCTCGTTATTATCGCCCGTCCAATTTCCTGGCTCGGTCCGATGTCATAATAAAGAACTAATTTAGTTATTACAGCAGCAAGTTGCGCAAGTGCGATTAGACCAAATCCTACTCCGAGATACAAAAATTTTCTATTTTTGTTTAATTTATAATTTTTAATAGAGAGAAAAGAGAAAATAAATAAGACGATGAAACTAAATCCTTCAATTAAAACATCTTTTCCAAGAAACCAATCAGGAGTAAAAACAATCTTCACCATCTATTCAACAAAGCTAAATTTTATTTAAAAAGCTTGTGGAATTCCATTCTATAGTGTTTTTCTTTACCAAGCCTTCACAATTGATTTATAAAGCAATTTCTTAATTTTAGTGTCTAAAGTTGAATCTCATATCAACCTCCCTTTACCCTCTTTCGAGAGGGTTCATATTCATAAAAAGAGGAAATCAAAGTGCAGGAAGATTTATTTTTATTAGAAAATAACTTTGTAAGGAACTTTTCCAAAGAGATGAAAAGAGAGATAATTGTTCTTTATAAATTAGGAGTTTCTATAGACGAAATAGGGTATCTGACAAAAATTAAATTCGGAAGAAAGATAAAAATAAACGAATTAATCAATTTTTTGTTCTCTTACGTCTAGTTCGTTATTTATAATAGTAATGACTTGACTGGCAAAATACATCTCTGGTCCGATGGAAATAGATCTTGCAATTTTCTTTAATCTCTTTGATTCTTTTTTTGGCAGACCTTCGTGGTCTCCTAAAACAAAAACGCAATTTCTTGGAATTTTAACTTTTCTTATATCTTTTCCTTTTTTATCAAGAAGAAATATATCATTGCCCTCTTCTCTTAGTTCTTCAACCACATTTAAAAAACTCCTTTTTTCAATAAAACATCCCGAGAAAACTTCTGTTTTCTTTCCTTCCCGATATTTGTAGAGGATTTTTTTAATTAAATTCCCAATATCTTTTTTGCTGATATACAATTCCAGGTTTACTTGAATTTCTATGTGTTTTGGAGGATCTGGTGAACCATAAAAAACGAGGTGTATTTTAACATTTTCTCTTTTGCTTTTGGACAGGAATAATGCAGATATGATAGAATGAATTGCAATATCTATCCTTCCAGCTTTCATTAGATTTTTCAAATCAAAATTTCCAGACGTGCGCGCTTTTGATGAAAAATAAACAAAGTGCCTCATTTACTCTTCCCCTTTTTCAGGATCAGGTTTTACAGGAATATAATTTTTATTTTTAGCTCCTTCTAAAGTTATATCTAACTTTGCTAATAAACCAGATCTAACTTCTCTAATTAACCCTTCCGAAACTAGATTTCTTACAACTTCTTCTTCAGACTTTCCATATAGCCCTGTTTCTACTAACATTCTAATAGCATATGCTGGAAAACCATAAAATCTAACCCCCAAGTCATACTCTAGGGAGTCTTGGGATATTTTTCTCCTTACCATTTATATATTCATAATTCTTATTTATTTAAATCCTTATCTTCTGCATCACAAATTCCGGTTTAGCGAAAATATATTTTTCCTTAACAACTTTCGCCATCTCAATAAATTTATCTCCTGAAAAAACACAAATTGTTTCCCCTTTTTTTATTTTTTGATTTGTCTCTACTAAATCTTTTGGATGGATTGGTTTACCTGTTAATAATTTTTCAGTGCTTTTCTCTTTCACTTTAACTACAGAATAAACTTCAGAAACAACCTCCCCCGGAATTATTATTTCTCTTAATTTTCTTTCATTGCCTTTCTTATAATCATCAAAAGCTTTTTCAAAATCATATAAATTAATTGAAGGATATCTTTTGTCATTTTCTTTAAAGATTCCTGCACGAATTCTTCTTAATTCAAGCATATGCGCTCCAATTTTTATTTCATCCCCCAAATCAGAAATTAATTTTCTAATATATGTCCCACCTTGAACCTCAGAGTGAAACAAGATATTCTGCCCATCTTTTTCTAGAAGTTTAAACTTTTTTATTTCTCTTTCTCTCTCTTGTCTTTTAACGCGTGACTTTACGGGCGGGAGTTGAATTATTTTACCCATGAATTTTTTATCTATTACTTCTTTAATTTCTTTTAGAGAGATATCTTTGTGAATCCTCATTACTCCGATATATTCTTTGTCTTCTCCTAAGAAAAATCCTGTAAGTTTGCAGGCGCGGTTCAATGCGATAGGTAATACCCCTGTAACTTTAGGGTCGAGCGTTCCAAAATGAGATGTTTTGCGCAAGCCGAGTTTTTTTCTAACAAAATCAGATATGTTAAAGGACGTAGGACCAGCTGGTTTGTCTATGTTTATGATTCCAAATTCCAGAAGTTCTTTAATTGATTTTTGTTCTTTGATCTTTTTTATGTTTATCATGTCGTCATAAAAACTATTTGATATAAAAATCTATTTAGCCAAAGCCTTTCTCTGTTGATGTTTTGGCTGTTTTGTTTTTCCGCCTACTTCGTGTTTTGCTTTCTTTGCAGCTGCTTTTTCCATCTCTTTGCCAGCTTCGACAACAGCAGCTTTTTTTTCTTTTTCTTCTTCCTTTTTTTCTTCAGTTTCTTCAGGAGCTGGTTCTTCCTTTTTTTGAGGATCTCTTTCTTTTGCTCTTTGAATAAAAGTCTTCTTCTTTTCACCAGCTTCTGCAGCTGTTTTCTCTCTTTTCTCCTCACGGACTTTTTTGAACTTCAATTTTTCAGGAAGCTCTGCAAGTTCTGCTCTTACAATATCTCCTTCTTTTATAGCTTTTATCCTGACTTTTATAGGGGGTTTTCTAATCCCTCTAAACCATAACATTTCATTCAAATATTTATCAATTTTGATTTTTTTCAAATCTTTATCACGAATTTTCATATGTTGAACTAAAAATTCTTTTACCGCTTTCACAGCTCTGTTTGTTCTTTTATATCTGGAAGTTCTTTTCCATTTTCTTCTAAGTGGAATAATATATTCTCTTTCAAGTTTATCTGTTTTTGTTTCTGTTTTTTCTGCCATTTTTAATCTGTCCTTGAGGGGATATATTCTATAATTTCATATTTTCCTTTGAGCCTGCCATTCAACTTATTAGCGAGATATCTACCCCCCATATTATTTATGAAGATTAAGGTAGGTGGACCTGCATTTCTTAGATTTCTAACATTTCTATGGTGTTTTGGAAGTCCTGCAAATCCATTGATATGTCTACATTTAAATCCATGACTATTGAAATCTTCTTCTGTTACACGTTTCCCATTAGGAAAAATATCATTTCCAGAGTACATGGTCTCCCTTTCTAATTTATTTTCTGCCATTTTATCCTAAATGCGATTTCCTAATTTTTCTTGGTTTGATGTGGAGCTTGGTTCTTCTCCATGAACGCCTATGTTT
>CAYPBR010000025.1:0-6095 GCA_964409005.1 Candidatus Woesearchaeota archaeon
AATCTTTGATTTACTTGAATAAAAAAAGGATATCCAGTTTAAAATATTTTGTGTGATAGTTTGAAGAAAAGAACGAAAGAGAAAATTGATGCTCCAATAAAACACAACAAATTTAAAGCTCTTTGACATTAATTTTAAATGGAAGAAGAATCAATGAATTATCCTGGATATGGTAACGGTGTAAATGTAAGAATACGGGATTTAGAAGAAAAGCAAAGAATTTTGAAAGATAGAGTTCTCTTAATCGGACAAAACCTAATAGATATCAAAGAAAAAAATAAAGAAGATATTTTAGAGATAAAAAAAAACCTGGAGATAATAAAGCAAAACATGGAAAGATTAGTCTCTTTTTTAGAAACGGCTTCGGCTGAGTTTTCGAAATTTGCCAGAAAAGAAGATTTGGAAATTTTATCAAAACAGGCAAGAATGTTTCAGCCCCTGGAATTCACAAGAAGAAAAAATTTAGAAAAATTAAAAAAGAGTTGAAAGTTTTTAATATTAATTAAATGAAAAAAAGTTGATGATAAATAAAATGGTTGCTGGAACTAATAGAAACCCGCTGGAGGTTTGTAAATGGGTGTTTTAGAACAAATCACAGATATGAGGAATCAGGGAGTTTCTGAAGATGAAATTGTTACAAAATTGCAGGAGCAGGGAACATCTCCAAAAGATATAAATGATGCTCTCAATCAATCAAAAATAAAGACTGCTGTCTCTGCTGAAACAGAAGGAACTGGAGAGATGCAACCTTCAGTGAATCCTCAAGGACAGAATTTATCTCCAAGGGCTCAGGAAACAGGGGAAGAGCCTGGAGCAGAAACTAATCTTCCAGCACCTCAAGAAGAATATCCTGCTCCTGAAGAATATTACCCGCAAGAAGGTTATGGTTATGGAGAGTATGAAGGTTATGGACCAGAAGCAGGAGTCAGCACAGATACATTCATTGAAATTGCAGAGCAGGTCTTTGCTGGGAAAATAAAAGATATACAGAAACAACTCGAGAGTTTAAATGAGTTCAAATCTCTAGCACAGATAAAAATAGATCATATTGCAGAGAGAACTAAAAAAATAGAAGGAACGATGGATAGACTGCAAGCAGCAATACTTGAAAAAGTTGGTAAATACGGCGGGACTTTAGAGAGCATAAAAAAAGAAATGTCAATGATGCAGAACTCTTTCGGAAAAATAGTTGGTAGGGTTGGAACAAAACATCCTGCACCTGTTCACATGGCAGTTGTTCCCAGAAAAACTATCAGAAAAAGAAAGAAAACTATTTCTAGAAAAAAGTAAAGGTAAATTATGATGGACGACCTTCAATCTGTGGTGGACCTTCTTGTGGACCCCACGGCCAAAAGGGTCTGTATGGCGTAGTCTTTGGTTTGTTTGAGCTAACAATAATCCCAATCGCGCCAAGAATAACTGCAATCCAAATAATTGTTGGTAAATAAGCTTGTAGATAATATCCCAAACTTAATCCCAGGAAATTTGAAGTATTCACTAAAATAACTATTGCTATAATCACCCCGATACCTAATAAACCATACATAATCCATTTTTCTCTAGGGTCTATAAATAAGCCAGCTAAAATTAAAAAAACTAAAATAACAGCTAACCCTACACCTAACTGAGGGAATATTTGAGAGAAAAATATTGGCACAAAGGAAAACTGTAGAGACATTAATGCAACAGATAATGCAATAATAGCATTAATTGACTTATTCTCTTGAAAGAGTTTTATCTGTGTTAAAATTCCAAATATCAGAGAAAAAATTATTAAAAATGGGAGAGCATAACTGAAAATTCCAGCTTGTTCTGCAAAAAGAAAAAAGTTTCCAATCTGAGTTCCGTCAAAATAACCAAGAGTCTGCAAAAATAATCCACCTATCATATAATCTCCATGGAAAGTTATTTTATAAACATTTCGCGAATATGTTTATATGTATTGATTCATGTTATATATCAAAGTCTTACATAGTGGAATACTGAGAAGGTTAAAGCCAAAGGCATTAGGGTTTGCTAATTTGTCTCACTAACAATTCAATAAATCCATTGAATTCCGCGATATCATTGAAATACATAAATATGCTGAGACTCTTGAGATTGCTATCCCTTACATCAATGTGAAACGAGGGTTCCCCATTTTTCTCTATCCCTCCTTCAACTACCTCGAGATTGCCGTCAAATATCTCAGTACCATCGTCTTTTCCAACAACTACCCTGGGCATTCTTTTTTTCATTCATGTCCATAATTGTCAATACTTAAATACTTTATGGCATATTTTAAAAATTCATCAAGAAACAAGAAAGCCCGTAGGAGGACGGGCTTTTCTCATTGGAGATACACTCTAATTTCCAAGACAGACTTTATTGAACAAAACAAATTTAGTAATATATCATCTGTATAAAAATATATAGCTGTGATAATATAATGTTATCATGAAACATCCATCTATTATTGAAATAGTTCCTTGGTTAGCCCTAATTATATCTTACCTTTTATCAGAAATTCATAAAAATCTTAATCAATTATTTTTCTTTAACACTTGTCAAAACTAGTGCCAGTGCAGCTGCAATCACTAAAACAAAAACAGCATTTGTCCAGAAAGTATTGCTCCAACTCTGCCTGAATAAGAAATCAAATGCCTCTAATTGAATCCCTGCTGCCCAGAAAACTGCAATAACAACTGCTATTGTTACCAGAACTCCTAAAACCCATTTCATCCACTTATCCGGATTAAATCCTTCTTTAATATCACCGAACACAAATCCCCAGAGTAATAAGACCACAAATACCACTATAATCGCGACTGTTAAAAATAAAATAAGATTAGTAACCACCAGTTTAGGATAAACAGCACTCACAAAAATCAGGGCAATGACGAATGAGACGAGGGCATCGAGTTGTCTTTGATCATCTCCTAAAATTTTAGTTCTTTCAAGAATTGCAAAAAAGACAAAGAATATTAACAAAAACGGAAATGCAAATTTAGTGAAAATCTCGTTCGCAAAAATAGTCTCCAGTGCCATTTTTATTTAGATTAAATCTTCCGGAATCTCTTCCACACCAGATTCCTGACTCGGCAGTGCGGTTTTATTTATTATAAAAATATCACTAATAGCCCTTACAAAATGATGAGGAATGATAACTCCTCTGGCCCCCCCAATCAAAGATGTAACAACTCCCGAGACCCTAATTCTCCACGCTTCTATTTTATTTTCGTGCAAATTAACCTCTTCTATCTCTCCAAAATAATCCCCAGAATCAGTATAAACTTTTTTCCCTATAACCTCAGATATTTTCTTAATCCTCATGTTAAAAATTACCCAATGTTATTTAAATACTTTTCCGTTATTTAAAGCACATTTTTATCTTGGACCACCATAACAATATTTATAAAAAATAGAAACATCATTTAATTTATGAATCAAATTTTAAAGGAAGTTGTGTATTTGAAGTGTTATAAACCCGCAGGAGATTTTCAATCAAACCTTAGTGGGCTCATAATTCGGATTTGGGATGCTGGAAGTGTGAGAAACCCGCAGGAGGTTTTCAATGTTAAATAAAAAAGAAATTATTTCCATACTGGTAATAGCTCTTATTCTCGCTTTCACAATTAGTTTGATAGAAACCACAAAAATTTTCTTCTATAGCTTAGTGGCTATATTTTTTGTAATCACCATAAATATTTTTTCAAAAAAGGTCGCAAGTTTTTATCTCGACTCAGAAATAGAAATAAAATTATGGGAAATCAAAAGATATGGGTTTAAAGCCCATAAATATTTCAAAAAACCATTTCCAGCAGGAGCATTTTTACCAATAATTGTAACAGCTCTTTCCGCCGGATATCTAAATTGGTTTGCCTCTTTAATTTTTGATGTAAAACCAAAAATTTATCGTGCGGCGAAAAGGCACGGCCTCTATTCTTTTTCAGAAATGACAGAGCTCCACATAGGATTAATAGCAGCTGCAGGAGTTTCGGCTAATCTGATTTTTGCAATAATAGGATATTTAATTGGATTTCCACTCTTTACCAGACTAAACATCTACTATGCTTTCTTCAATCTCCTCCCCCTATCCAGCCTGGATGGGAATAAGATATTTTTCGGAAGCTTGGTGCTATGGAGCTTCTTGGCAACAATAGTCCTCGTAGCATTAGGATATGCATTTTTAATAGTATAATAAAACATTTAAAAGAGAAATTCATAAGAATCATATGAAATCAAATTTTTTTAAAAGAAAAAAGGTAACAGCTTCTTTTGCAATACTCACCTTGGTGGGGGGATTTTTATTTTTAAATCAGGGCATTACAGGAAATGTCATTCTGAGTGGTAAGTCTTCTATAAACCTCTTATCTATAATCGGATTATTGCTCATCTTGTGCTCAATTATTCTGGGCATTTATTCAATAAAGAAGAGGTAAAATCTTGATGGAATTTTTAAAGGGGATAATCCCTAGAGAATATCAGCAAAAAATTTTAAAAACTTGCACAAAAAAGAATTGTTTAGTCGTGCTTCCGACAGGACTCGGAAAAACCCTGATAGCACTGATGCTTACCATACAGAGGATGAAAGAATTTCCCGGAGAAAGAATGGTTTTTCTCGCCCCCACGAAGCCTCTGGCAGAACAGCACATGCTTTACTTCAAAAAACATTTACCAGAACTATTCGGAGATATGCAATTATTCACAGGAAAGATTAAAGCAGAAGAAAGGGAAAAAATCTGGGAAACTGTAGATATAGTTTTTTCAACACCACAATGTGTTGCAAATGATTTAAAAAATAACCTCTATGATTTAAAAAATGTCTGCCTGTTAGTCGAAGACGAAGCTCATAGGTGTATAAAAAATTACTCTTACACTTATGTCGCACAGAAATATAAAGAACAATCCAAAAATCCAAGAATTCTCGGCCTGACAGCTTCCCCGGGAAGTGAGCATTCAAAAATTAAAGAGATATGCAAAAATCTGTATATAGAAGAAGTAGAACTGAGAACGAGAGATAGTGAAGATGTGAAAAAATATATCCAAGAGTTAAAATTTGAGAAAATTATTATTCCTTTTCCATCAGAATTTGAAGAAATGAGGCAGATATTGCAGAAAATATTTCACAGATATGTAGAAGATTTAAAAAAAAGAAAACTTTTTTGGGAATATCCTTCAAAGATAAACCTAATCAGACTCCAGAGAAAATTATCAACGAGCCTGGGAAGAGGGAGCAAAAATTTCAATTATATGTGGGGAGTAAGCCTGTGTGCACAGGCAATAAAAATACAACACGCTTTAGAACTGCTGGAAACCCAGACCCTTTTTATCTTCAATAAATATTTAAAGAATTTATCTGAACAGGCATCGCAAAAAAAGAGCAGAGGGGTTTCAAAACTCGTAGCTAAACCAGAGTTTAATTTTGTCTTTATAAAATCAAACGAGCTCTTGATAAAAAAAATAGAGCATCCAAAGATTAAAAAAATCATGGAAATAGTAAAACAGGAAATAGGGGAAAATAAAAATGTAAGGATTATAATATTCATGCAATTTAGAGATACTGCAAAAACAATTTCTGAAAAACTGAATCAAATCAAAGGAATAAAAACAAAAATCTTTATAGGACAGACAAAAAAAGATGGACTTGGATTAAGCCAGGAAGAGCAAAAACAAATAATAGAGGATTTTTCTTCTGGAAAAATAAATGTATTGTGCGCGACCAGCATTGGTGAAGAAGGGCTTGATATCCCAGAGGTAAATACAGTAATATTCTATGAACCCATACCTTCTGAAATAAGGGCAATTCAGAGAGCGGGAAGAACTGCAAGATTAATGAAAGGAAAATTAATTGTACTTATCACAAAAAATACGAGGGATGAATCTTATTATTACGTTTCCAGAGCAAAAGAGAAAAAAATGCACTCTGCGATAGATAAAATAAAAGAAGAATTTAAAAATAAAAATAAATTTGGTTTTCAAAAAAAGTTACCATGAAAACAAAAAAGTTATTTGATATTTTTTCAAAAAAACTATCAAAAAGAAAAAAGAAAGAAAATAAAAAAATAATAATAGATTACAGAGAGAAAAATTCCATGATTCCTTCTGAGTTAAAA
>CAYPBR010000026.1:0-2216 GCA_964409005.1 Candidatus Woesearchaeota archaeon
AAATAAAAAGGATCTAGTGCGAGAGGAATATATTCTCCTGTTGTTGAATCTTTAAGCAATGGAAGATTTTGAAGTCTTATCCAGGAACTTCCAATTAAAAGAAATAGAAATAAAATTATAATTATTGTATTAATAACTTTTTTTTGACTAAAAAAAGAAATTGTTTTATTAAATCCTTTTTTAATTTCGGCAGTGTTTATTTCTATCGTACTTTCGCTCATTTTTTATTTAAATCAAAAGTAAATTTATTTTAAAAACTTTGGTTTATTAAAAAGCAAATAGAAAAGTTAGAAGAATTACAATTATTTGGAATACATTAATAAGATAAACAACTTCTTTCTCATAAACTTTTTTATCAGATTTAATCTTTTTCAAAATTTTAATTGCTAAATGCTCTAATCCATATATTTTTTTGTAAGGCATTTCTAAACTTCCGTCTTTATTTACTTTTGCAAAACTCTCTTTCTTTAATCTTCCCCTTAATTTTAAACCAGTTTCAATAATGTAAGGAATAAAAAATAAAATTGCAATTTTTTCAATATTTCCTAAAATAGCAATGCCTACAATTAAGGCGCCCACTGTATAAGTAAGAATATCTCCTGGGAAAACTTTGGCAGGATATTTATTAAATATATAAAATGCAAATAAAGCAGCAACCATGCACAAGGCAATTACACTTAACCATCTGTTTCCTGTAAGATATGTTACGATTGATAATGCTGAAAGAATTATTATTCCCTGTGAAGCTTCTAAACCATTGTATCCTGCTATGAAATTAAAGGTCGTTGTTGCGCCAATAATTCCTATTGGGATTATTAATAAAGGGTATAAGAGGCCAAAATCAATTACTCCTAAAAAAGGAAAATTCATTATTGAAGTTCCTGCATTAATAACCATTAATGGAACAGCTGCAAATAAAATGATTAACATCCTTATTTTTCTAGTCAATCCTTTTTTCCATCCGAGAAGGTCATCAATAATTCCAACAAAGGAACTGATAAATAAAACAGACAACAGTGCAAAAATAGATAATAAAGTTCCATCACTGTTTTTAAAAATGAAGGTGTTTATTGCTATATATAATAAAATTCCAATAGAAGCCCCTCCAAGCACAATAATCCCCCCTCCTTCTGCAACCATTCTCTTATCTGTTTTATGCATATCACGTCCAAATAATTTATAGAAGCGAGCTGCTTTTATCCAATATGGAAGAACTAAATATGTTACAAAAAAGCTAATAAAAATGGTGAGTAATATTAATGGCTCCATATTTAATAATATCGATAAAACCTTTTAAAGTTAATGAAACCTGATTCTATTTAAAAAAAATTGGGGTGAAATATACTTCAATTGCTGCTGCAATTATTAAAATAACAATTGCTATAAAGAGCAATACAGCTGTATTCTCAACTACCCTTAAAAATTTTTTGTTTCTTATACCATTTCTTATTGCACCTACTCCGAAGATACCTCCTGCCAGTGCTGTTATGAAATAAGCTGCAATTTCCGGAAAACCATGAATCATATATCTCGCTATTCCCAGGGGGATTTCACTTATCTGATGTTTAGTGAATATTCCAATTGCTGCTGCAATAACACTCGCATTCCATATTAAAATAAATATAGCTCCCGCCCCAAAAACCAGGGAAAAGATTAACGTGAATATCATAACATAAATATTATTTTCTATGATTGATAAAAATCTAAGTTCTTTTGCTGCTGATCCTGTTAACTCTGCTGCCTTTCCAGTAACACTATATAAAGAAATACACCCTTCAACATTCCCAGGACTATTTATCTTACAATAAGTTTCAATCTGGAAGTTGAGTAAATTTGAATCTTGTAGAACTATATTCCAAAAAGAAAAAGCAATGACAAATCCTAAAAACAACCACATAAATGCATAGATTGCATCGCTGTGAACTTTCCAGACACTAAAAAAACCCTCAATCTGCTCATCTTCTTCTTCCTCCCGTTTTATCATATAATACATGAATGGCAAAGAAAACATTACGGCAAATGCAACCACTGTCATACCGTTTGCAAGAGGGTCGTTTGGAAAAAAGAAATGAACTAATATAAGAGAAAGTGAAGCATAAACTATCCCAATAGGGAGCATTTTCCAGGGACTTTTCTCTGCAGATTTAGGTTTGATAATTGCTTCTAACATATCTTTAACAAAAAAAGAGAATTTTTAAACTTTCTTAAATTGTTTA
>CAYPBR010000026.1:2316-5881 GCA_964409005.1 Candidatus Woesearchaeota archaeon
GCAAAAAAAGCACTCTATGCTTATTCTTTAATTCCTACAAAGAGGTCAAAGAAAAAACTTTTATCTCTAAGATCCACAGAACCTCTTCTCCAAAATGTTCTCGACAGAGCTGAAAAACAACCATACAAGAAAATTTTGGAGCATTTTGAAGATTCACAAAAAAAAATCAATAGATATGCTTTAAAGAGAATAAAAAATAAGGATGTTATTTTTACACACTGTCATTCTACAACTGTTAGTAATGCATTGATTTATGCTAAAAAGGAGAAAAAGAAGTTTGAGGTTTATAATACAGAAACCAGACCTTTGTTCCAGGGAAGAAAAACTGCCAGAGAACTGAAGAAAGCAGGAATAAAGGTGACACATTTTGTAGATTCTGCAGCAATGATAGCTTTAACTAAAAAACAAGGAACAAAAAAAGCTGACAAAGTTTTTCTGGGTGCAGATGCTTTGTTAAGAAAAGGCATAATCAATAAAGTCGGCAGCGGAATGATAACTAAAATAGCTCATGATAATAAAATTCCTGTTTACATTCTTGCAGACTCCTGGAAATATTCTAAAAAACCAGTAAAACTGGAGCAAAGGAGTTTTCGCGAAGTTTGGGAAAATGTTACCAAAAAATTACACATAAAAATTAGAAACCCTGCATTTGAATTTGTCGATAAAAAATATATCAAAGTAATTATCTCTGAATGTGGGGATTTGAGTTATAATGAATTTTTGAGAAGAGTAAAGAAAAATTAAACATCAAAATCCCCCATTAAAAATTCAAAATATCTTCTCGCATCATTTTCTGTATCAAATGTTCTCATCTCAGATAATTGATGATTAATGACAGTACTAACTATAAATTCATCTTCTTTTTCTCTTGACAGAGCGATTATTAAATCAAATGTTACTACTGATTTATCTATCTCTGTTACAGAAACTATCTGGACATCTCCAACTTGCATTCTTTTGTCAGAATATTCCTGATCTGATGCAAATATATTTTGTTTTATTTTCTCTAATGTCTCTTCTGGATATTGCTCAATGCCTGAATCATAATTACTGAAAGAGATTCTGGAAATATTTTCATCAGGATTTTTTATTTCAAATTGATTATCAGAGTCCATTATTAAATTGTAATTTTCGTTTGAAATAGAGCTGGATTGCAATTTAAATTCTACAGATTTATTCTCCCCACCTTTTTCTCCGTCTATCTCATAATATAATTCATCCGTCAATATAAATTTCCTTTCCCCGTTTTCTATAGTTGTCATTCCACCATCTGTTCCAGTATGGTTTAAGAAAGGAATCTTTTTTTCAACTTTTTCTCCAGTAACAGGGTCTAGAAAAGTCTCAGATATTTCTTCCGCTTTTAATAAATCCCCCTCTTCAACACTCATTCTCAAAAAAACATCATCATCAGGGATATTCTTATATGTGAATCCATATCTAGATTCTAAAAATCCTTGAGATTCATAGACAGGCTTAAATCCGGCAAATCCATCATCAATCATTAGATAATTTCTCCTATTCATATTAAAAAATTCATTTCCAGACAAGTACATTGCATTTACTCTTCCTTCTCTCGTGCTGTGTAAAAATCTTTCTCTATTGTTAAGGACATAGTAATTTTTATCATTATAGTTAAAAGGTTCAAAATAAGGCTCAAAATAAAGTTCAATATCATTTTTTCCCACAGGAAGAAGATAATCTTCTCCTAGGATTATCTCTTCACCAGTCATTAGATAAGATTGTCCTCTTCTGTAACTCAGCGCCCCATCCATGCTAAGCCCTCCGAGAAATGGCAGATCGAGATTATTTCCTCTTATTGTGACAGGATATTTTCCATAACTTTCTCCTGATTGCAATACCTTCATTAAAGATTCTACGACCGAGTTTAGATTTCCTCCGTTGGGAACATTAATTTCAATATCTCCCTCGTTTTCTTGGAAATAAATCCTCGAGTTTGGAACAGCAAAAAATTCTGTTTCCTCTATTTCAAAAAATCCCCCATTTTCATTTACAAAAAAATCAGCTTCGATAATATTATTTTCATCCCCATAGAGTCTGATAAAAGCTATCTCTTCTTCGTTTGGTATTATATTTATAAATTCATTTCCATCTATCTCTAAAAAAGCATCTTCTTCAACAAATTCTACGAAAATCCCTTCTTTATCCATATCATACTCTATTCCTCTTCCCATTATATTCTTATCTTTTAGTCCTAATTCTTCTGCAATATTTATTATATTTTCTACAGTGGTTTCTATAGAACCAATTATCTGCACATGAATAAATAAAATTCCAAATAACAAGATAAAAATTATCGCCAGATTCTTTTGTTGTTTCATTTTTTTGTATTATATTTATTTGCAAATTTAAATTCAAAACTTTCATCATCTATTTTTGAGTTTTCATCCCGAATGATAAATATTATTGTTTCTTTATCATAATCTATCATCTCTATGTATAAATCATTTTCAAGTACAATATCTAAAATACAGCTCAAACAAATATTTTCATGATCCAATTGGTCTTGGATTATTTTTTCAACAGCATCATAAACAATTCCTAATCTTACAGGGATTTCTATATTTTCAAAATTTTTAAGAAGAGATGTGCTCTCTCCTTTGATTATTCTTAAAGGATATTCTACATCAAAGATTAATTTATTATTTTTTATCTGTGTCTTTGTTTTAACTTCACTTTCATCCACATCAAATTCTGGAAAATCTACAAAATTTTTAATACAAAAAGACAACATCTCATTTACATATTCAGATATCTCTTCTTCTATTTCTTCTTTATAAGGTATATAATTTTGCCCATTGTAATAGTAATAAGGGACTCCAGAAGCAGTGGAAAATTCTGGAGGTAAAAAATAGCCCCCTGATTGCCCGATATTATAGATAGCTTCTTCAGCTGTCGATTCTATACAGTTTTCTACAAATAAATAAATCCCTTCTGATTCCAGAGTAAATTTATCTCCTTTTAATTCTCCTCTTAAACTAAAATAAAGACCGACTGCTCCTACAAGGACAATTGCGACTACGATAAATATTGTAACCTGCCCCCTTTTTTCCATATTCTATTTTAGATTAGATAGTATATAAAATTTGTTTAGAAATATCCTCATACGACGTTCAATATTTTTCTAAAAATTATGCTGGAGGCTATGCTTGCCCCGATATAATACCAGAGCCATGAACTTGCAAGGTCTGTTCCGGTATAAATGCCTCTAATCCACCAGAAAAAAATAAGAAGTGGAATAAATGTTATCAATAATGGCTTGAACGAGTGTTTCATAAGTTCCATAGAGCAGTTCATCATCTCTTTTTGAATTTTTTGTTGTTCTTCGAGATTTCCTTTAGCGTCTTTGAGTTTGATTTGACAGGCCTTTTGTATTTTTTTGAGCTCTTTCATACGGTCTTGGTCTGTAAATTTTTTTGTGACCAGCGTCATGACTAACGTAACTAGAAGAGCCAGAATAATCAAGCTGAGTTTTGGATTTGCAATCATCAACTCTTTTATCATTTTGAAAGGAAGGAAAAATTAGTTTTTAAGTATTTCTAGAGGG
>CAYPBR010000027.1:0-5770 GCA_964409005.1 Candidatus Woesearchaeota archaeon
TACTATAGGTTACTATGGATAATATTACAACCATTCAAGTGGATAAAAATTTGAAAACAAAACTTGATTCTCTGAAATTTCATACTAGAGAAACTTATAACGAATTAATTTCAAGGTTAGTGAGTGGCGGGTCGCCCGAAAAGTCTTCCCGAGAGAGTTTAATTGAAACAATTGAAGTTCTATCTAATCCCGATATGATGAAAGGGATAGCAGAAGCGTTGCAGGAAAAAAAGAAAGGAAAATCTTTTGAGGAACTTGAAAAAGAACTGAGATTATAAAATGTATGAATTAATTTTCAAAACTCCTGCCGAAAGGTTTCTTAAAAAATTTAACAAAAAAACTCAAAAACAGATTTTAAACAGATTAAAAAAATTAAAAAATAATCTTGAATTGGGAAAACCCCTTGTAGGAAATCTTTCTGGATTGTGGAGTTTGAAATTTGGCAATTACAGAGCAATTTATCAGATTAAACATCAGGAATTGTTAATTTTGATTCTGAAAATTGGACACAGAAAAAATATTTATAGTTGAATAATTTTATAAAATCCCTTTCCTAAGTTAGATTATGTTAAGTAAATTAAAGGAAGGTTATGCGAAGGAAACCTTGGTGTCCTCGCGTGTCTTACAATGCTAATAGGTCTTGTTGGAAAGCCTTCTTCTGGAAAAAGCACATTTTTCAAAGCAGCGACTTTAGCAGAAGTCGAAATTGCATCCTATCCTTTCACAACGATAAAAGCCAATCGCGGAGTGGGATATGTCAAGGTTGAATGTTTAGATAAAGAATTTGATATGCAATGTAATCCTAGTCATGGGTTTTGTATAGAGCATCAGAGATTTGTTCCAGTTGAGTTGATGGATGTTGCTGGTCTGGTTCCGGGAGCGAGCGAGGGGAAAGGACTGGGCAATCAGTTTTTAAATGATTTGAGGCAGGCAGATGCTTTCATTCATATCGTAGATGCTTCTGGAACAACGAATGCAGAAGGAAAACCGACGAAAGATTATGATGTCTACAACGATATAGAATTTTTAGAAGATGAATTAAACAAGTGGTATTATAATATTTTAATCAAAGCCTGGAAGAGTTTTGCCAGAAAAGTAGAGATAGAAGATGTTAATTTCTCAGAAGCTGTCGCAAAACAATTTTCTGGTCTGAGAGTAAATGAGGAGCAGGTTAAAGCTGTTTTGTTGAAACTGGATTTTTCTGAAAAACCAAGTGAGTGGAATAATAAACAGTTAATGAAATTTGCTTCTGAATTACGACGGGAGAGCAAACCGATGATTATTGCTGCAAATAAAGTTGATGTTGAGAAAGCCAGAGAAAATTATGAAAAACTTAAGAAAGAATTTCCTGATTTAATGATTGTTCCCTGTTCTGCAGATTCAGAACTTGCATTGAGGGAAGCTGCCAAGGCAGGGCTTATTGATTATATCCCTGGGGAAAATGATTTTAAAATCAAAGGAGAACTGAATGAAAAGCAAAAACAAGCTCTTGAGAATATAAAGAAAAATGTTCTGGATAGATTTGAGACAGGCACAGGTGTGCAGGCTATTCTCGATTCATCTGTTTTTGAACTTTTGAAATATATCGCTGTTTTCCCTGCAAGTGCAAATAAGTTGGCAGATAGTAAGGGAAATATCTTGCCAGATTGTTTCTTGCTCCCTTCGGGAAGTACTGCGCTTGATTTCGCATATTTTTTGCACACTGATTTTGGAAATAATTTTATAAAAGCAATTGATGCCCGGACAAAAAGAGCTCTTGGGAAAAATTATAAATTAAAACACAGAGATGGTTTGGAGATAGTGACTAAATAAAATATATAAATTTGTTTTTTATGATATAATTATGTTAAAAAAAAGAAGGGTGTTTAAGAAAGGGAAATTTATCACAACGAGAAAAGGAGATTTTGTGATTAGATTGGCGGACAGGATTATTAAAAGCATTAAACCTTTCTGCAAAAGAATTCAGGTTGTTGGAAGCATAAGAAGAAAAGAGAAAAACCCCGTTGATATCGATGTTGTTTTGATTCCCAGAAATAAAGAAAAGATTGAATCTCTTTTGAGCAAAAAGGGGAAATTTGTTCAGGGAGGTGAGAAAGAAGCTACTTTCAGGATTGAGGGTGTGAAAGTTGAGTTGTATTATACAATCCCTGAGGAATGGGGGGCTGCCCTGTTGGCTTATTCGAGCAGAGTCGGTTCAAGTATTGGATTGAGAGTTGTTGCAAAGAGAAAAGGATTTAAATTGACTCAGCACGGTCTTTTCAGAAAAGGAAAACTTGTCGCAGGAAAAACCGAACAAGAAATTTATAAAGCTCTCGGCAGACCCTGGAAACCACCGGGGGAGAGATGAACAAAAAATGAAAGCACTATCATTAAAACAGCCATGGGCAGAACTTATTTTACAAGGAAGAAAAAAAATTGAGCTAAGAAAATGGAATACTAATTTTAGAGGAGAATTTTTAATCCATACATCTAAGATTCCGGATAAAAAGAACATGAAAAAATTTGGTTTTAAAGAACTTCCTAATGGATTTATTGTCGGAAGAGCCAGATTAATTAAGGTTAAAAAATATGATGATGCTAAAGAGTTTATTAAGGATAAAAATCTTCATCTTGCTACCAGAGATTGGGGTAAATATGGTTTTGTATTAAATAACACTAAAAGAATTAAACCAGTTTCTGCTAAAGGGCAATTAAATTTTTGGGAATCTGAAAGGGAAATTTGATGATATACGAATTTGCACCAGATATTCAGGAAAAAGCAGAAGAGATTTCTGAATTTTTGTTCCCCCACATTCAGCTTGATAATATTCAATGTTTTAGAAGTTTCGGAACTTCTTCTAAATTAACAATTGCAAGATGCCATGCTTTAGGAAAAATATTGCAAAAAGCTATAGATAGAAAAGCATTTTATGCCCTTGAATTTTTATCTGAAAGATTTGATAGGCTTGATGAAGAAGAACAATTAAAGGTAATAATGCATGAGTTGATGCATATTCCAAAAACTTTTGGTGGAGGTTTTAAACACCACGATTTTGTTTGTGACAAAAATATAAACAAGTATTGCAGGGAGTATAAATCGAAAAGGAAAAAAAATGAGAGGCAAATCAAAGAGAATCAGATTAAGTTATAAAGGAGAGAAATTTGTAATAGATTTAAAGATTTGCAATTGGTTTGAAAAATTTTCAGGGCTCATGTTCTCTCGTAGAGAAAAAGCGAAATCCTTATTATTTGATTTTAAAAAACCTGTAAAAAATGCTATTCATTCTTACTTTGTATTTTTTCCTTTTATAGCTATTTGGCTGGATGATAAAAATAAAGTTATCGATTTTAAGTTTGTCAAACCTTTCACTTCCCCTGCATTTCCAAAAAAATCTTTCTCTAAAATTATAGAGATTCCTATAAATAAAAAATATGAAAAAATTGTCGGAATTCTCGTCGGAGACAGAAAGATTTAAATATAGGGGTGACTATGATAAATTATAATTTTAAAAAAAGGAGGTAAAAAATGGGAAAAGTTATTGCTAAACATGTCGTTAAAAGAAAGCCGGGTTATCTATATTATGTAGACGGAAAAGGTAATGTCTGCGAAGCAAAGATGGCTCGTGGAGGAAAAAGAAAGAAAAAAGCAGCTAAGAAGAAAAAGACGGTAAAAATAAAAGTTGCTAAGAAGAAGCCGGCAAAAAGAAAGAAGAAAAGAAGATAGATTCTCTAAATTTTTATTTTTTATTTGTTTATTATTTATATTCTGGATAATATGAATGCTTTTAAAAGGATAAATTTTGTATCTTTATGAGTATTGATAGAGAAGTAGAATTTTTTTGAAGATGATTTGTTTTGGAGATTAAAAGATAGGTTGAATGAGTTTGGTTCTAGAAGAGGTATTCAATTAATTGATGTTGATATTGATCATACATTTTATAAGAGTAGAGCTAAAAACCCACACAACTCATTTCATTATATTGCTGCTGTTTTATATAGGCCCACACTTTTATATAAAATCATTAAAAAATTTAGACACCACTGATTAATTTTATATACTTGTTCTTATAATAATTTTTATGACAATAGTTTTAGGAATAGAAAGCACGGCACACACTTTCGGTGTTTCTGTAGTAAACGATAAAGGTAAAATCTTAAGTGATGTTAGAGACATGTATGTAACAGATACTGGCGGGATTATACCGATAGAATGTAAAAAGCATCATGAAAAAGTTTCTGATAAAGTTATAAAAGAAGCTCTGAGCCAGGCTAATCTAAATCTCAAAGATATTGATATAATTGCATTTAGTCAAGGACCTGGTCTCCCTCCAAGTTTAATAGTGGGTAAAGATAAGGCAATTGAATTGGCTAAAAAATTTAAAAAACCTTTGATTGGCGTTAATCATTTAATTGCACATTTGGAAATAGGAAAATTATTAACAAAAGCTAAAGATCCTGTTTTTGTTTTTGTCTCGGGTGCAAACACACAGATAATTGCTTATTCTGGTGGAAAATATAGAATTTTTGGAGAGACTTTAGATACAGGTATGGGAAATGCTTTAGATAAATTCGCCAGAGCCATAAACATTGGATTTCCAGGAGGGCCTAAAATTGAAAAATTGGCTAAGAAAGGAAAATATGTCGAATTGCCTTATGTAGTTAAGGGAATGGATTTAAGTTTTTCAGGAATATTAACAAAAGCTATCGATTTATATAAAAATAAAAAAGCTAGCAGAGAAGATTTATGTTTTAGTCTGCAGGAAACATATTTTGCAATGCTAATAGAAGCTACAGAAAGAGCCTTAGCTTATATTGATAAGAAAGAAGCTTTGTTAATAGGGGGGGTGGCAGCTAACAAAAGATTGATAGAAATGATTGATGTGATGTGTAAAGAAAGGGGTGCTGATTTCTATTTTGTGCCCTTAAAGTATAGTGGAGATAATGCAGCGATGATAGCTTGGACAGGTTTACTTCAGTATAAATCTGATAAAAATCACTATGACAATCTGAAATTAGAAGATATAGATATAAAACCAAAGCAGAGAACAGACGATGTTGAAGTTAGGTGGAAATAACTGTTGCGGATTTGAGAGCACTTAGTGGAAGATTTTTGCTTGCATTTAATATTTCAATTCCAATAGTTTTACCATCTTTATCAAGGTCTATATTTACTGATTCATTTAGGGAAATTGTATTTGCCACTTCCCCCTCAGAAATTTCTTTGAAATAAATATATGCTGCATCTGCTTCTTTGTCTAGTGTAATTTTCATTTCCATATTAATGTGATTATCTTTATAAATTTACCCTCTTTTATATAAACTACCTTTAAATTTTTATTATTTATCTTTTTATATGCCTCAGTTTTATTGCCTTTGATAATTGTATAATTTGAAAATTCTATTGTGTCATGAATATATTCTAACTTTATACCTCTTTCAAACAATCTTTGTTTAGCATGTTTTGTGAGAATTATCTTCATATATTAACAAACAAAAAAGAAGTATAAATATTTTGAGGTCAGATGGAAGTGATTTACCTGATGGATTTATATCCTCCAATTACGCCATTTTTAGAAAATACTATCTGCCATAACTGGCCTCTTCTTGCTCTGAATAAACCAGCAGAACAGAGAAGATAATAAGTCCACATACGATAAAATTTGTCATCATAAGAATTTTTTATCTTATTCCAATTTCTCGTAAAATTTTTATACCATTGCATTAAGGTCTTGTCATAATCTGCTCTAAAATTATGCCAGTCTTCAAGAACGAATAATCCTTCAGCTGCAGC
>CAYPBR010000028.1:0-5682 GCA_964409005.1 Candidatus Woesearchaeota archaeon
CTGTAATCTAACATATATATTATCTTAGGCCTTAAACTTCTTCCATGCGTATGGTCTGGGCGTTCTTTCAAAATCTTTAAAAAATAAGTTGTTTTATTATCTTTAATAAAAAGGAGGTAAAACATGGCTCTTACACCCATAGAAATCATTGCCTTGATCTTGATTGTTATTGGAGTAATAAAGATGCTTGTGCTTTTCGTAAAGCCTGTTGCATGGATGAACTTTGCAAAAAAAGTATATAAAAGACCACCTGTGGTTCGTATTGTTAGCTTAATCTTGGCAGCAATTGTGCTTTGGTATTTGCTTACAGAAATAACAATTGTCCAGATTTTTGCTGTGATGGCATTTGTAGCTCTTTTGTTCTTGATAGGATTAGCTCCGGATATTAATTCCCTTATGGCTAAATATAGAGCACAGATTAAAAGAGGAAGGCTTTGGCAGGAAAACTGGCTATATACTTTAATCTGGATAGTATTAATGGTCTGGGCACTTGTAGTGCTTTTCGCATAATTTTTTATTTTTTATTTTTTTCTTTTCCTCAAAATCCGCTTTAAAAAGACTTCTCGTCTTCGGTAAGTTACAACTTTTCACCGAAAACCTTTAAAACCATCAAAGAACTTGAAAAGGTTCCTAAAATGGAGGTAATTTATAATGGCTGAAGACGAAAAAGAAGATAAAGACAAAGAAGAAGATAAAGACAAAGAAGAAGATAAAGACAAAGAAGAAGATAAAGAGGACGAAAAATAGTTCTCTTTTTCAATCTATTTCTTTTTTTTATTTTTATTAATTCTGTAACTTAAAGGTGCTCCAAAACCTTTAAAAGAGGATTTTCCTTCTCAAGCACACTTAAATGAGGTTATAAAATGACAGAAGAAGAAACACAAGAAACTCAGAAAAAAGAAGAAGCTCCAGAGGCTGCCCCTGCACAACCAGCGCCAGCAGAGCCAGCAGAACCAGCGCAAGCTCCTGCAGAGCCACAACCGAGCGAAGAGGTTCCAAAACTTCCTGAGCAACCACCGCAAGAAACTTCAGAAGTTGCCGAAGCAGAAACAGAAAAAAAGCAACCAGAAGCTTCTGAGGAAGAAAGTTCTTAATGAATTTATTTTTTTATTATTTTTTTATTTAATTTAGACATAGAAAGTTTTTATCAGCAGATTTATATAATTTAAAAGGGAGTCGTTAATATGAACTGGAAGAAATTTTTTAGTCTTGTTTTTAGCTCTATATCTATCTTATTTGTAGTTTCTTTATTGATTATTTACTGGTTTGTTCCGTTCAAAACTACTGAATTTTTAATAAAGAATCCATCCAATGCGAATTTTAGTCTGGATAGTTCAGAGCTGGTAAATATGCAATTCTATGAAAACATGAGATTTCCTAATCCGGAAATTTCTTATAAAATTAAAAGGTGTCCTTTACAAAAACAAGAAGACATGAAAAGATCTCTTGATATAATTGAAAATTTAAGTTTGCTGGAATTTTATCCGGTAAACTCTAACGAGGAAATCTCTGTTACTTGTGACAGCAAGGCAAAAATTGAAGGGGGATTATTTATTGCAGGAGAAGGTGGCCCTGTAAATATAACCAAAACAGAAAAGTTTAATGTTATCACTTATGGGAAAATCCTGCTGATAAAAGATTCTAAATGCCCAAACCCTAATGTTGGAATTCATGAACTGTTGCATGTTTTGGGTTTCGGCCACTCCAAGAATTCTAATAATATAATGTATAACGTCAGCAAATGCCGGCAGACTATAGGAGACGATATCCCGCAACTGATAAATGATCTTTATTCTTACCCGAGTTATTCTGATCTCGCTTTTGAAAATGTATCTGCTGTTATGAATGGCAGATTTCTTGATTTAAATATGACTGTAAGAAATCACGGACTCAAAGATTCTGAAGAGTTCAAGATAATAATTTACGCAGATGATAAACCTGTAAAAGAACTTGATTCAGATAAGATTGAAATTGGTGTTGGAAGAATGATAATCTTAACCCATGTCTGGGTTCCAAAAATAAATTTTGATGAATTAAGATTTTTCATAAATGCAAGTTTCGATGAGTTAGATAAAGAAAATAATGAGATTATTTTAAAAATAAAAAAATAAAAAAAGAATTAGCCATCAAGATCTAAATTATCTATATCTTCCAAAAATTCGTCTTCATCCCCTTCCTGCAGAAGAGAAATTTTTTTTAGAACTCCTTCTTCCTCCATAGGTATACCTCGTTTTTATTGTTGTTTTAAAAAAAGTGGTATTTTTAAATTCTTCTATTTGACAGAATATATTTTAAGAAGGGTATATTGCATAAATATTTATATATTTTTGAGTTTGTTTAGATACCATTTCTACTTATTCTATCTGCAAGAGATGTCCTACATCTGTTTATCCTGCTCTTAACAGTACCCAATGGGATATTAAGAATACTAGATATATCATAATAAGATAATTCTTGCATATCACGAAGAAGAAAAGGTGTGAAATAAGGATGTCCTTCTTCTGCACATCTAGCAATTTCTTTAATAGCATTACTATAATCTTTAATTTTTGCAGGGTCTTCTGCATCTGGGTCTATAATATCATTATCAATAAATATTTTTGGTAAACCTGGTTTTAGAGTTATGAATTTTGTTAATCCAACAGTAGGTTTTCTCCTAAATTTTCTTATTTCAGTTCTGGCAAAATTTCCTGCAATTGTGTAAAGCCATGTATTAAACTGGGCGATTGGTTTATAGAAATCCTTGTGAGTATAGACTCTGATAAATGTCTTTTGAGAGATATCTTCAGCAATCTCTTTTGTAATTATTCTTTGACTGAAACCTCTGACAAAATAAATAATCCCTGGACGATGTTTTTTACATAATTGTATATAAGACTTCAGATTTCCTTGTTGAAATTTAAGCATTAATTGGGTATCTTTGTCTAGTATATGATTCATTATTGCATCTATATGTGGGGTCAGTTTTTAAGCATTGTTGTGAATAATATCCCTCCGCCCAGATTCGAACTGGGGATCTCCCGGGTTCTGCTCTCAGACTTCCCAAGACTGACTTTTGGGGCTTCATAGTACTCGTAATCGAATCTCCACCTTAGGTACAACCTACAGCCAGGCGCTTTAACCACTAAGCCACGGAGGGTTAAAATTAGAAACAATAAAGGATTTTTAAAGTTTATTAAATCCTATTCTTCCTCAATCTCTCTTTTCCCCTGCTCTGCAACAAAAAAAGCTTTGTTAGATTCTGTTTCATGAATCTCTCCATCACGCTCATAAACAGCAGTTGTTGCAGGAAGGGCGAATTTCCCTAATACTCCTATCTTAGAATAAATTATATAAGACAAAACTCTTATTTCCCCTGCTTCGAGTTTTTCAAAGTTCCATTCTAATCTTCTGTTCTTCTCATCAACCCTCGTAGGTTCTTCTTTTCCAAACTTCTCATAAATTTTTACCAGGGGTGGGAGCCGGTCTATAACACTCACTCTCTCGGCATATTTTTTAGCATGTACAAAAATCGATACTTTTAATGCAAATTCACTGCCTTTAGCCCTAACGAAAGAAACTTTTTTTCTTAAAACCAGGTGTGTTTCAGTGTACTGTTTTGCCAAAACGACTATTACAACTACAAATAATATAACCAGCAACGGAAACAGCCAGTTTGTTTTCACAACAATCTCCAGAGTTTCTCCTGGTTTTATTTGTCTGGTCCAGGTATAATACATCTTAAAACCGCCCCTATCAACACTATCTGGTTCAGGACTAAAACTTGTAAACAATCTTGAAATAATATTTTTCTTTATGACTGTTTCTGATTTAGCCAAAACATTTCCTTCATTAACTTTCTTGATTACTTGTGTATAAATAATCAGACCATAATCTTTTTTTGTTGTTGTCAGGATGTCTTTTTCAACAAATTTTATTATTCCTTCAATGTCGGCTTTTTGGTCTTGGACACTAACTTCAGCGGTTAATGTGTAAAATCCTGCCATTAATTTTTTAAAATCTTCTTTGTTTACTTCTACATTAAAAACTTTTCTTTCATTCGGCCCGAGAGAAAAGTTTTTTTCAACGTCAAAGAAAGGAGATGAAAACTTTGCGTCAATTTCCCCAAAATCAAAATTAACTTTGTTGTATATATAAATCTCGAGAGAGTTTGATTCAATATCAAGTTCTCCAGAGCCTATTTCAAAAGTATCTTTTAAATCTACAATTCTAAAGGTTAATTTTTGTTTTACTTCTGAATCATCCTGGCCTCTGATAAAATATTCCAAAGTGTATAATCCGCGATAAGTAAATTCCCCTATTGGAGAAATTTTTAATGGTACATTTTTTGTCTGCCCCCCCTTAATAGGAATTGCTTCAATAGGAAACATACTAAATCCTAAAAGATTATAAAATTCAAAATTATCAGTAGAACCTAAATTAGTTATTTTTAAATCAAAAGTAACAGGCAGATTTAATTCAGCTACTAAAACTTCATCTAAGCTTTGCTTTTCAATGCTTATATTAATTGCTGAAACTGCTGGCAAAATCAATAGTGCAATAAAAATTAAGACTGGAACTTTTTTCATATTAAATGCACAAGTAAATTGTATTTAAGGATTTCGGTAGTGATTTAGATATTTAAAGAGAGTAAAATAATGCTTCAACTGCAAAACCAGTAGCAATACTTTTACTTCCAAAGTAACCAACTTTCCCCCCATAGTGATAAATTGTATCTGCTGGCCAACTGCCATCCCTATTTTGTAAACTTAAAAGTTTTTGTGTATCTATCACATTTGATATACACAATCTTTCAGCAACAATTATTCTGGCTGCTAAATCAAGCGTATAATTAGTAGTTCCAACATGGGATAATAACTCTCTTTTCAAGATTTTATAAAATCTTTTTTTAAGTTTTGGAAATTTAATTAATCTAGAAACAAAATATAAAAAAACAGAAGGAGAAGGATAATATCTTGAACCTCCCAAGTATTTTCTATCTTTTAGTATTCCATAAATATAATCTTCTGACTTTTTTACCTCATCTCCTTTATTAAATAAATTAATTAAATACAAAATATTTGCTATTGCCACATGGTCTATTCTATTTTCTCTGAAAGAGGGTTCAAAGTAGACCTGAATTAATCCGTTTTTATCTACGTTGTTTATAATTTTATTAACTATCTTTTTAATTGATTCTTTATTTATTTCACCTAATTCTAAGAGTATAGCTAATCCCCACGCAGTATCATCTGCATCTGCTGGTAATAAAGATTTATCCTCAAAAAAATTAAATTTATAGTTATACATATGTTTTTTACAATATCTTATAACATTTTTTGTTAGACTTAAACTGGACTTATATTTTAATGCTGTTCCAAGAATAAGTAAGGAAGAAGCAACTTCATTGGGGGAGAGGCGTAAATTTTTATCCATATTCCTTGAATTAGAGAGATAACATCTATAAAATCCATTTTTACATTCTTTATTCAAAAATCTTAATCCTTTTTCTATAACTTTTTCTACTTCTTGGGGATTTTGTACATTCATAATAACAAGTGGGATGTAGACTTTATAAGAATTAATATTTACCTCTTCCCCTCTAAATCAAGCCATGCTTTTGCCTGAGACAAAAATTCGTCAGAATCCCCTATTATTTTATCTTCAAACTGCTCTATCCTTCCAGGAATTACCCATTTATCA
>CAYPBR010000029.1:0-5679 GCA_964409005.1 Candidatus Woesearchaeota archaeon
ATTTTTTGTTTGAGTTCTAAGAAAAATGACTGCAAAATTACAAAGAGAAGTTAAGGTTGAAGGGCTTGGAGAAGTTTACAAGGTTGAAGCGCCTTTCGACCAATCTTTAGCCTCTATTCTCGTGCAGGATTTAGCTTTCGTGCAAAGCCCAGCTTAACAAAACCTATATAACCCCTTTTTCTAATAATTAATCATGGCATTTGACCAATCACAAAACTTAAATAGTAATATCAATTGATATCATCATAAATTATATAAAATGCAGTCACAAACAAAATACACAAGAAGCCCGACACTTCAGACAGTGTTAATGGTTGAAAAATTCATCGACAAGGAAAGCGGAGAATATAAGAAAACAGAACTTTTCAAAAACCTTCCGAAAAAAGTAATGTGGCAGACTTTTCAGGTAATAATGGAATATCTTGAAAGCACACTAAAAATTGCTTACGACAGAGAAGGATATGTTGTTTATATATGGAATCCGAAACTTGCTGCCAGATATAAGGACAGGAGTGATTTAACGTGGAAGGAATCGTAAAATTTAAAGATGAAAATTTAAAAGAAGCATTTGAAATTCTTAAGGAAACTGATGAGGACTTATATGCTCAGATTGATAAAGCTACTGATGAAATTAGAAAAAATGTCTTTTGTGGAAGAAATGTAAAGAAAAAACTAATTCCAAAAGAATTTTCTAGAAAGTATGACATTAATAATTTGTGGATTTATAATTTAAGAAGCTGGTGGAGATTACTATATTCAGTATCTTCTCCAGATAAAGTTCAAATACTTGCAATTGTTCTTGATTGGATGAATCATAAAGAGTATGAAAGATTATTTAAATTTACTTAAAATGGCATTAAATTTTGAAATCCCAAAACTCGTCAGTGAGTTAAAAAAAAGAAAACCAAAGAAAGTCTTAGTCCAGCTTCCAGAAGGAATAAAACAAAATGCAATGGAAATTGCAGAAGCTATTGAAGATTTAGATATAGAAGTTATTTTTTCCGGGGAGACTGCATGGGGTGGTTGTTCTATTGCCTTACAAGAAGCAGAAGCTCTAAAAGTTGATTTAATTGTTCATTTTGGACATGCCAAATTCATCGATGCTGATTTTCCAATATTATATATAGAGGTTCGTGATGAATTAGATTTAAAACCTATTTTAAAAAAATCATTGGAAAATCTAAAGCAATATAAAAAAGTAGGATTATCTTATTCTATACAACACAGGCATGACTTGGATAAGATAATAAAATTCTATGAAGATAATGATAAAAAAGTTATATTGTCAGGAAAGAAAGGTTATGTCGCCTATGAAGGGCATGTTGTTGGGTGTCAATATGCAGGACTAAAGGCGATTGAAGAACAGGTTGATTGTTTTGTGGTTATAGGAAATAATTTTCATTCAATGGGGGCTGCCATCGCTGTTGAAAAACCTGTGGTTCTCATCGATGTTTATAATAACGAAGTCAGAGATATGAAGGGCGTAAGAGAAAAAATCTTGAAACAGAGAGCTATTTCAATTCAAAAATTAAAAGATGCCAGAAATGTCGGGATTATAACAGAAATAAAACCAGGACAGAAGTTTGGTTCTCCAAAATTACTCATTGACAAATTAAAAAAGCAGGGCAAGAATGTAATTGTCATAACAATGAATGAATTAACTCCGGACAAGCTCATGAATTTTTATTATATTGATGCGTTCATAGAACTTGCATGTCCAAGAATTGCGATAGATGATTTTGCGAAATATTCAAAACCAATTTTAACTTTAAAAGAAGCCCTGGTTGCACTCGGTGAAAAATCCTGGGGGGATATTATGAAAAATGGGTTTATATAAAGAACAAAATCTTTTTATACTAAAATAATCTCTAGATAAAATGGAAAAGAAAAAGTTAGGTATATTATTGATAATTTTGAGTTTGATATTCCTGTTTTTCATATTTTATTTTAACTTAAACTTCTCTGGAAAATCAGTAGAACTTGGGTGTAATATAAATGAAGGATGTGTAGAAATTGCTAGTTCATTATCTGTCACCCACATAGCATTTGGATTCTTCGGTTTTATGCTTGCTCTCGGATTTTATATCTTATTTTTTAATAAATCAGAAGAAATGATCTTAGAAAGATTAGAAGATCATAAAAAGGCAAGAACAGATGAAGAAAAATTTAATATAATATTAAAAGCGCTAGATAATTATGAAAAAAAAGTTCTTAAGGCTGTGAAAGAACAGGACGGAATCACACAAAATACTCTTAGATTGAGAACAGATATGTCAAAAGCAAAACTGAGTTATGTTCTCCAGGAACTTGAAAAAAGAAATCTCATTAAAAGAGTTCCAAAAGGAAAGACTTTACAAGTTTTCTTGAAAGTATAAATTTGTGGCGTATGAACGTTAATATGGCTAAATTTTAAGGAATTGCCCTATTTTTTAGCCTTTGTTCAGACCATTTATCTTAAGTATATTATTTCCCCATTTATAATATAATTATGAAAGGAGGAAAAGATGACAGAAGAAAAAAATAACAAGAGTGTAACAATAACCATAAAAAAAGATATGTTATGGAAAGCTGGAACATTCGTATTTGCAGCATTATTCTTAATTGGACTTTTTAGTGGTTGGTTTGGAGTGGGCAGTAGTGATGTCAGAGACATAGCTCCAACAGGACAAGCAACCGACACTATTAATACAAAAGCCTTGATAGAGGATGGCGATCCTGTGCTTGGGGATGAAAACGCAGATGTTTCAATTGTGGAATTTTCTGATTTTCAATGTCCATTCTGTGGAAGAGCGCATACAGGTGCTTTGGCTGATTTCAAAAACAGCGATTACTTCAAAGATGGTCAAGTTAATCTGGTATACAAACATTTTCCATTGAATAGTATTCATCCATATGCTCAAAAGGCAGGAGAAGCTTCAGAATGTGCAAACAGACAAGGAAAATTCTGGGAATATCACGATACTTTGTTTGCTAATCAAGCTGCACTTGACACTGTAAGTCTAAAATCATATGCAGCACAACTAGGACTTGATACTAATGAATTTAATAGTTGTTTAGATGGCAATGAAGCAAGTTCAGAAGTTAATAAAGAACTTGCTCAGGCAACAGCTGCTGGCGGACGGGGAACTCCTTATTTTGTAATAGTTAATAACAATAATGGAGATGCAATTCCTGTTTCAGGAGCAGTTCCATTCGCTCAATTAGAAGCTGCAATTAATGCTGTATTGTAAGTTCAGCAATTTTAAAATGAGGTTTAATAAAGAAAGAGTTCAAAGAGTGAAAGATGCTATATTTAAAAAACCACATATTTTTTATTTTATTTTTATTTTTTTGGTTTATCTCGGGATAAACCTTTTCGTGAATCAGACATATTCTATCCTGCCAGTGCTTGGAGGTTTTTCCAAAGTTTTTTTAATCCCATATTTATTATTTAGTTTTCTGATAATTCCTTTCCTGGTCGCATTAACGATTAATCTTACAATTATAAAATTCAAAGAAGCTAGTTTGATTAGTGGTAAGGACGGGGGATTTACTTTTTTAGGTGTATTCGGAGGAATTTTTGGGGGGGCATGCCCTGGTTGTTTTGTTGGATTATTTCCAGCATTCTTGGGATTGTTCGGAATTACCGCTTCGCTGAGTATTTTACCGTTAAAAGGTCTGGAAATTCAAATGATTTCCATTGTCTTTCTTATACTCGCAGTAATCCTTTTAACACGTGATGTAGTTTGTGAAGTTCCAATTAAGAAAATAAATAAAGGGAAGTTGAGTGTGAAGATAAAATGATGACAAAGGTTGACATAAATGGCTGAAAAAGCGAGATGCGAGATTTGCAATAGAAATTTCAAAGATAAAGAAGGACTGGAAATGCATAACAAAGCAAAACATTCTTCAAACAAATCTGAAAATAAAAAGAAATCTGTAAATACTAAAAAAATAAAAAATTGGGTTATAGGATTGATAATATTTGGTTTAATTATATGGGGAATTTCTGCTATGTTTTCTGGCATAAAAGTATTACCTCCGACAGACATGCAGGGACATGTTGAAGAAAATCCTCCTTCCCATATTCTAAAAGAACCAATGCCAATCGCTGTTCAGAAACATATGTTAGAACATGCAGATGGAACAGGCAGACCAGGAGTTGTAATAAATTATAATTGTGAAGATTACAGCTGTGAGGGAGATTTAATTGAAAAACTTGAAACATTTGCTGCTAAATTTGATTATGTTTATGTCGCACCTTTTAAAAATATGGATGCTAAAATAGCTTTA
The DNA here is from genome assembly GCA_964409005.1 of Candidatus Woesearchaeota archaeon. Lineage (GTDB taxonomy): Archaea > Nanobdellota > Nanobdellia > Pacearchaeales > GW2011-AR1 > CAYPBR01. The sequence goes on from CAYPBR010000029.1 coordinate 4,273, forward strand.
ACAAAACTTAATAGGATTGAAATTCTTGAGGGATATGAAGAAGCAAGAATAAAAGATTTTATAATTGGCTTTTAATATAATAGATAATATGGTAAAAGAAGAAAAGAAAAATAACGAAAAATATTTTAAATGTGAAGCGTGTGGATTTTTATATAAAGAAAAAGCATGGGCTAAAAAGTGTGAAGATTTTTGCAAGAAAAATCATAGTTGCAGCATTGAAATTACAAAGCATGCAGTTCAAGTTTGAAATGGAAGACGTGAAAAAACAAATAAATAGATGTAACGACTGTGAATGTGAAGGAACAAAATCAAAACATAGGTGTGATAACTGTAAATGCCAAATAAATTCAAATAAATGCGGGTGCTGTAAATAAAGAAAAAATGAGCTTGGCTTTATCTAATCTCTTCTAACCAAAAGTTTTATTAATTCTTATTCTAAATATAAATCATGGTTATCTCTTTTATTACCCCGGGAATTATCGTTCTACTAATCTTGGTCTTGTCCATCAAGCAGGTTAATCAATATGAAAGAGGAGTCAAGTTTAGATTTGGGATATATGTTGGATTGATGCAGCCTGGTTGGAGAATAGTGGTTCCCATAATTGAAGGCTGGAAAAAGGTAGATTTGAGGATTAGAACTTTTGATGTACCGACTCAAGAATGTGTGAGTAAGGACAATATATCCATAAAGGTTAATGCTGTTTTATATTTTAAAGTTGAAGATGCAAGTAAAGCAATTTTACAGGTAGAACAATTTAAGTTTGCCGTTTCTCAGCTCTCGCAAACAACTATGAGGAATATAGTTGGAGAATTTGAATTAGATGAAATTTTACAGCAAAGAGAGAAAATATCAAGGAAGATACAAAGCATAGTAGATGGTGCAACCGATGTGTGGGGAATAAAGGTTACGAGGATAGAGATAAAAGATATTGAGTTGCCTGAAGATATGAAAAGAGTACTTGCAAGGGCTGCTGAAGCTATGCGGGAAAGAAGAGCTAATATCTTAAAAGCAGAGGGAGAAGTAATCGCGGCAGATGATCTAGCGAAAGCGGCAAAAACATTATCAAAGTCAGAAGGAGCATTACATTTACGAACTCTACAAACATTGAACGACTTGAGCTCTGATAAATCAAATACAGTTGTTTTTGCAACTCCTTTAGAAGTCTTGAGAGCTTTCGAGGGATTTAGTAATAAAAAGAAGAAATAAAAAAAGAAAAAGGAGGTAATAAAAAATGAAGTGGTAGCCAATTTTGCATACTATTGCTATGATTGCGGGAATTGTTGGAGCTTTAGCACTTATTGCCGCCTGGATTGCAACTTTCAATGGAAGCTTCTTAGGATTATCTGAAGAGCATTTGTTCAATGATGCAAAAACTTTATTGCTTGTATCAATTGCATTTGGAATAG
>CAYPBR010000030.1:0-2250 GCA_964409005.1 Candidatus Woesearchaeota archaeon
ATCTCAATCTCAGAGTTTCTAATATCCTTGGCACGCTAGTTTCTATATGGTGCATTTTGTAAATTGCTGACGCTAAATCCAGACTTTTTGAAACTTCCCCATGATTTATAATTATTCTTTTGGGTCTCGGTCTTATATCATTAAAGAAAGCTATTAATTCGTTTCTTCCACAATGTGAGGTTAGACCATCGATAGTATTAATCTCCATATTTATCTCTACTGTTTCTTCTTTTCCATCAACATCCATCTTAACCTGCTTTATTCCTTCTTGTATCTGCCTCCCAAGAGAACCAGAACCCTGATAACATGCAAATATTAATGAGTTTTTTGGATTCCCGGCAAACTCTTTTAGATATTCAACTGAAGCACCACCCATGAGCATACCAGAAGTTGCCAAGACAAGGCAAGGCCCACCCTCAATAACTTTTTTTCTTTCTAGTGGAGAGCCAACCCTAGAGAAAAATTCTGAAGTAAAAGGATTTCTATCTTGGAAGATTTGTGATCTTGCCCTGTTTCCTAAAAAATCAGGGTAAGCCGTATGAATAGCATTAATATCCCATATCATACCATCAAAATATATTGGAATTTTTTTCAGCTTTCCAGATCTCATTGCATCTTCTAAAATAAGCATAGTTTCCTGGGATCTCCCCAACCCCAATTCTGGAATTAGAACTTTTCCTCCACGTTCAATTGCTTTATTTATTAAACTTAAAAGTTCTGCTTCTGACTGAGCTCTTGGAGGCAGAGTATTTTCTTTTCCTCCATATGTAGATTCTGTTATTATTGATTCAACCCTCGGGAATTTTGTGATGGCCTGATCAAAGAGTCTCGACTTTCCATATTTATAATCTCCGCTATAAATTAAATTATGCGCACCATTCCCAATATTCAAATGAATCATTGCACTTCCTAAAACGTGTCCTGCATTATAAAATGTGAGCCTCACATCAGGAGTTACATCTGTAACTTCGTTATAATTCAAACAGATACTGTGCTTAACCATTTCTTTAACCTCTCTTGAACTATATAACGGCTTCTCTGCCTGCTTGTAAGCAACACCGATTAAATCTAATGCCAACAGAGACGCTATATCTCTCGTTGGAGGTGTCATATAAGTAGGACCTTTATAGCCCATTTTATATAAATAAGGAATTAATCCGCTGTGGTCTACGTGGGCATGGCTTAAAATAACTGCATCTATCTGTTTTATATCAAATTCAGGTATATTGAAATCAGGAAATCTTTCTTTTCCTTTGGCAGCAACATTTATACCACAATCTAAAAGAATCTTGGAATTTGGAGTCTGTAAAAGGAGGCAACTTCTCCCGATCTGTCTCGCCGCACCTAAAAAAGTTAACCTAACCCACTCGTCTGTTTTTTCCGGGTTCCATCCCTTGTAAATTTTTTTTCCAATTGAATTAAGGAATCTTCTTCTGTAATTGTTGTTCGCATAAAGAACTTCCCTGATATTTTCTGTAATCTTACTTTTTATAGCAGGTGCTCTTTTAACTTGCGGGGTCCACAGAGTTGTCTTTTTTATTTCATTTAAAATAGATCCTTGTTTTCCTATCACCAATCCTGGCTTTTTTGCCTCAATTATTACAATGCTCCTATGGGGATCAAAGATTATGCTTGTTATTTCTGCTTCTTTCGGTACAATTTTGTTTATCTCTGCCTCCATTTTTTCCTGATCCAGAAGAATTTTTTGATCTGCTCTAAGTTCTACCCTTTTTTTCAATTGATCCACTATCTCTTTTATTTTTGTTTCTCCATTTTTGAAAAAATTCTCATCATCAGTATATAAAACAATATTTGCGCCCTCAAAACCAGCTTCAGTTATATTACTCTGAAGCTTGTCTGTTATGGTTTTTAATATTTCCATCTTTTGATTGATTCTATTTTTAAGTTAGAATAATTATAAAATTATCTGTCTTTGTATTCTGCAACTATTTCCTGCTCAACCACTTTTTTTATTCCTTTTTTGGTTATTGTGAAAATATCTAACCCATATCCAGAACCCACGTCACGTTGTGTAGAAGATTTTAGAGCCTCTTTTGCTAATTCAATGCCTTCCTCAATTGCTATGTCTTTTTTGTACTGTCTTTCAAGTAAACCTAAAACATAAGGCATACCACTACCAAGATTTGCATCATAGTCTTCTACTTTTAATATACTTCCTGCAGGTTCAATTGTATAAAGTTCCACAGAGCCATCTTCATTAAATCCGGCAATTAAACTTCCAACAATATT
>CAYPBR010000030.1:2350-5506 GCA_964409005.1 Candidatus Woesearchaeota archaeon
AATCTTATCAAGTTTTCTACAAAACCCTCTATTTTTTGTTCATGGCTGACAATTATAAGCTGATTTATATTCAATTGTTGCAAGACATCTCTAATTTTATCTAATTGCTTTTCTGAAAAACCATCTGTAGGTTCGTCTAATATTACAATATCACGTGTTTTTATCTTGCTCAGAAGAGAATTGATGACTTGGTTTAGTGCAAGCCTGTATGCGAGAGCTATTGCTGTTCTTTCTCCACCTGAAAGATAAGAATAATCTATCTCATAATCATGATATTCTACTATCGGAGTAAAATCCTCACTTAATCTTACATTGAACGTATCAGAGACAAGCATGTCAAACCATTCTGCAAACAATCTGGAAAACTGCGCATGAAGTCTAACCATTACATTTTTTTCTATAAAAGAAATAACTGGAACAAATTTTTGGGAAAGCCAATCTTCTAATTTTGAAATATAATTCAACTGCTCTTTTATCTCTTCTATTTTCTTTATTCTTTCTTTCATCTCCTCGATATTAATAGAAAAAACTTCTATCTCCTTTTTCAATTCTGCAATTTTTATCTCAATCGCTCTTTCCTGGCTAGAAGCTTCCTCGAGTTCTTTTTGTTTTAATTCAAATATATTATCAAACTTTTTTAATTCAAAAACAGAATTTTTTAAATTTCCCATATGTTCATCCAATAGTCTAATATCTCTTTCCAAAGAGAATTTTAATTTTTCAATCTCTTCTACCCTGTTTTGTTTTTCCTCCATGGTTTGGAATTTTAATTTAAGTATTTCCAGTTCTTGAATCTTTTTTTCTTTTAAAGAGTTCTCCTCGTCTACTTTACCTATTTTTTCCAAAAGACTTCTTTTTTCCAGATTTAAAGACTCTATCTCCCTAAGATTTGCAGAAATGTCTGAATCAAGTTTATTAACAACATTACTCTTATAAACAGGACCAACATCTTGCAGACAAGTTGGACAAATTTCAAGATGTTTTAATTTATTTTTGATATTTTCATTCTCCTGGTTCTTTGAATCCAGAGAATTTATCTTGGCTGTTATTTCCATCTTTCTTTCCATGAATTCTTCTTTTTCCTTTTTAGTAATCTCTATTTCCTGTTCAAGGGATGGGATTTCTGATTCATCAAATCTTAAATCTTCTAAGTCTTTTATCTGTTTTTTTAACTCACCCATCATTTTTATGTTAGTATCTACAGATTCACTTTTATTAGAAATAATTATTTTTGTTTTTTCTATTTCCTGTTCAAATTTAATTTTTTCTTCTATTCTTTTAGCAATTTCCTCTTTTTCTTCCTGAACTTTCTTTCTTTTTTCTTTTTTTAAAAAGAACTCTTTCTCGATAGAACTCAGGCTATAATGTTTAGACTCAAGATCATCTTCTCTGGATGCCAGCTCTTCCCTGTCTCTTTCAAGATTCTCGGTAAATCCTTGTTTTATTCTTTTTTCTTCCCTCATTTTTGCGGTTATTATTGAAACATTCTCCAAAATTTTTTTATATTTATCAATTCCAAAAACATGTCTGAGAGTATTTATCCTTGTCACAGAATCCTCTAAAATAATCTGTTTCATCTCCTCTTGAGGGGTATAAACTGTGAATTTATAAAGAATATTCTGTTTCTTTGAAAATTCTTTGGGATAATTCAGAAGATTTAAGACTCTGTCCTTCAATTCCATAACAGAAATCTCTTCTTTTTCTCCGTCTATCTTTATCGAACAATAATCCTGTGAAATTGTTTTTTTTCTCTTCAGAGTCCTCTCAATAAGAATCTCTTTTCCATCAATCTCAAATTCAATTGCAACCCCTCCACTGTCTTCCCCATTCCTCAATAAAGAAGAACCTTTCTGTCCAGGTTGTAATCCGAACAATGCGAATTCTATTCCCAGTAAGATAGATGTTTTCCCAGAACCTATATCTCCTGATAACAAAGTAGATCCTTCTGGGAATTCTATTTCTTGCTGTTCATAACTCCTTATATTATTCAAAGTTATTTTTTTTAATTTCATTTTTAAAACACACCATCCTTTATTTTCATCTCAGTTTTCTCAAATTTTATAATCCCCTGTTAGAATTTGAGTATTTTTTTGGATTCTTCGATTAATCTTTTTGTGAAACTTTCTGAAGTCTCGCCTTCTTGCTTCTCAATTGAAAGGGAGTTTATCAATTGAGGAATAGATTTGTTGTAATCAGATGGATTTTGCTCTGAATAAATTTTTATTGTCTCCTCTTCTATATTCTCTGTGTCTTTTATCTCGATTTCTAATTCAATTTCTTTCGTTTTTAGATCATGGGTATTTTTCAACATAAAATATGCATTTTTTCTTTTCACAAATTCTTCTATCTCTGAAAATTTTATATCTGAGTTTCTTCCGTTTTCTAATTCCCCATATATCCTTAAAAGGAGTATTTTATCTTCTACATCTCTCCTATTTATCTCAGAAATTATATGCTCTGTTGCTGTCGGTGCATCTCTAACCCGAATTTCCATATATTCTGTATCTTTAATTTTCAATTCTATTTTTTTTAGTGGTTCTTGCAAATCAGTATCGACAACATAAAAACTTCCGTGATTCAAATCTTGGAGTTCAAGGAAATTATTTGGAAATATAGGCCCAGGATAGACAAAATTCTCGTGCTGGAAATCTATATGTAAGTGCCCTAAAGCATAATAATCTGCATAAGGAAGAGTATCTGTATCCACAGCATCTATCGGCAAAGTTCCTCGAGCTTTATCAATTGTAGTATGTAACATAAAAATCTTAAACATTCCGGGAGCATCATTTAATTTTATTCTTCTTATATCTTTAACCTCTAATCCTGATTTTTTTCCAGGATATCCATAAATAGCAATTCCCTCATGTATCGTTGGATTCAAAATTATATAACCATCTCTTTCCTCAAAATTTTCTACATTTTTGCAAAATCCTGCTTTTTCTAAAACATCCAGAAAGGTTTTTCCAGAGACAGAGTAATCGTGTGAACCAGCTATAAGAAAACAAGGAATTTTTGCCTCTTTCAATCTTTTAAATTCTCCAAATGTTTCTTTCAGAATATCTATTGAGGGGTATGGTGAATCAAATAAATCCCCTGCAATCAAAATAAACTCTACTCTTTCATCTATACAAACATCAATCGCTTTTCTAAATGACT
>CAYPBR010000031.1:0-5295 GCA_964409005.1 Candidatus Woesearchaeota archaeon
AATTCCATAATAATCTTTTCAAAAAAGATTAGACAAAACCAAAACTTTGCCATAACCCAGTCTTCCAAAAATAAAAAAAGATTAAAAAGCTGAATAAAAAAACAGGAGTGAACGGGATTCCCTGTTTTATCAAGACAAATTTCTTGTTTCTTCGGATTAAAATTATATCTTTTTTATTTAAACCACCCCAGCTGGGTTTAATCAATCTCTTTCCAATTTTTAAATTCCTATAAAGCCAGTCCCCCTCTGTCAACTGGGTGGTTTTAATCTTTTTAACCATGCAGGATTCATCAACAGCTTTTGCATAAATCATAAGAAGTGGAGAGATAAATACCATTGATCCTAAAATAATACCAAAGATTTCAAAGTTTAAGATCATAATAATTATTCCAAGTATCATAACTAGTAATGAGGGCTTAGCATATAATCTCCATTCCTTATAAAACTCCTTCCTAAATTTTCCAAAATTCCTAAAACTCAAAACCAGACTAACGATTAAGCTATAAATCGCAGCGACAATTAAAAAGAGAAAAAGAAATAAAATAAAAATATTCATGTTAACGGAAAAATTTTCGGAAAAGGGCAAAACCGTGCCGAGAGCTATCATCATCTTTGCATCTCCTCCTGCAAATAATCTCCCGTAATAAAATAAATTACCAATGATAAAAAATATTCCAAGCCCTATCAGCCCCTGATAGAAAAATTCAAAATCCCCTCGGGAAAATAGAGAATAAAAAAATCTAAAACCCAGAGCAAAAATTATTAAAGAAAAATTGAGCCAGTTTGCAATTTCCCTTTTTTTTAAATCCTGGACTGTTGCAAAGATAATCCAGAGTAATGCTAAAACGAATAAAAAAATAACTTCATACATAAATAAGAGAATAAAAACAAATTTATAAAACTATTTTCTAGTATAACAATGTTTAAATATTGTTAATTAGTTCAAAAAACATGAGCAAAGTTACAATTATGGATGCTTACTCTGAGGATAAAAAAGTCATTGGGTTTCACGTAGCTTCTTGGGGACTACAGTCTAATCATTATTTTTATATAATACACCAGGTAGGAAATAGTTATGTTGTTCAAAGAGATAGGTTTGAGGGTTCTTCAGTTCCTCTATTAATAAAAGATAATAAAGAAGAAGCTATGGATGAAGCATATCGCTTAGCGTTGGAACGTGCACAAGTTTTAAGAAAAAGAGGACTGATTAGAGGAAAAATTAGAGATTTAAGTTATAGAGCAAAACAATCTAAATTAGAAACAGCAACTGCTTCCTAAAACTATTTCTGCTGAGTTCTTCTTTTCCCGCCCTTTTTATAAGGGTGTTTTTTCTTCTCTTTTTTTTTATCTTTTCGTTTGTTTCTCTTTTGAGAATATGCATAATCCATCATTAAGAAAAATAAAAAGTATTTAAATAAATTGTGAATCAAACACAGAGACCAGAACAATCCTGAACTCCGTACTTATCATACCCTTCTGCAGTTGCAAAGAAGGTGCAATTTCCAGTCATCTCTTCTCCCCCTTCTGGCAAATCATCTGCTTTTAGCGTCAATGGTTTGGAACAAAAATCATAAGTACTCTCTATAGTGCATGCAATTCCACACTGAGTTACTATTGTATTAATATTGTCTGTAGAAATCCACGGAAGAAGACTTTTCCATCCAATTGTAAATCCTAATATTAAGACCACTAAAACAACAATCCCCAAGACAATTAAAATAATAGCATTAGTGCTTAACCCCTGGCCTCTTTTGTTTTGCATATTTAATTCAAGTTTAAAATGTTTAAAAATGTTTCCTTAGGGAATATTATATTTTACAGAAAATGAGAATTCTTTTTTCTTCAGAGGAAATCCTAATCTGAAACTTGTTTTATTTTCTTCAATGTATAAATATTTTCTGCCAGAACCTTCCTGAACATTCAAAATCTCATTAATTTCATCTTCTGACAATCCGACATTCTTATAAAAAGAATATTGGTCTATCTTAGAATTCATTTCCTCCATCAGAGTCATTCCTATAAAGGACTGCTCAATATTAAAACCCGAAGATAAAAAACTGAGCAGAGCTAAAGCACAGACTGCAACAACCCCAATTACCAGGATAGTTATTGGTATATCTCCTTTTTTATTTTTCATTCTATATTCCCTCCTATTTCTTCAAGTTTATCTTCGAAATCCACATAAAACTTATCTGCTTCTTCTTGCTCTTTAATCCAGTCATAAATAAATTCTTTTTTATTATCTTCAGCTAAAAAATAACTAAATATGGATTTTTCCATAATCAAATCATCTGTCCTTTCATATTCTTCTGAGAAAAATCCTTTTACATAATGAATGATTTTTTTTGATTCGGCTAATTTTGCAGAAGCATATATAGAAAAAATTAAAACTACAACTATAATCATCGTAGCAACAATCCATGTCATCGCCTCACCTATCTGAGCCTTTTTGTTTTTATTGTCTAACATTTTTTTCTGTTTTCCTCACTATAGATAATATTTTAATTAAATATGAATTTCCATCCTCCAGAGAATAAAAATCTCTTTCCACGCATCTTGCCAATTTTTCTTTTTCTATTTCCTTTTCTGCACCACAGCTAGATATTAAATTTTTATTTCCTTCAGAAAAATCGAAAACAAGTTTATCAGAATCATAAAATCCAACTCCTAAATAATATTGTGGCACATCCCAGTCTTCTTCTGTATCAAAAGTAATCTCACATATTTCTAAAAAATTATTCCTCAGATTTTCATTAAAAGTTCCATCTCTAATGATGTATGAATTTATTTTCCCACCAGTTGATAAACAATCAGCAACTTTGTTCATCATGATGTTCCCTTCTATATCACGAATATCATAAGGATAATGATAAAAAACATAAACCATTGTAAAAATACCCCCAGCTACTAAAATCAATATTACAAACCAGTATATAGAAAATATCTTTTCTGTAGCTTTTTTATCCATTTTTGATTTCTTCATTTATAGTAAAAGTATAAACTCCTTCCCTCACCCCTGGAAATGCTGTTACATCTACGTCGTTAAAAAAAGAATAAGAATACCCCCCTCGTTCACTCAGTTTTACAGTTACGATATTCCCGTTTATCTTAACAACTTCGCTAAAATCTATTTTATTTTTATCCGCAAGTTTTTGTGCTTTATCCATATTTAAATTGATAATCATGACAGGCTTTGCAGAATCCACTAACAAAGCTATCTGTTTTGCATAAGACTGCTCCAGAACAATTGCACCCCCTCCCTGTCGCGCGATAAACAAAACTAAAATTATGAGGAAAAGTAAGTTCAGGATGATAAAGATGATATTTTCCACAAGAATGGTTCCTCTTTTTTTCATTTTAAGCCAGAGTTGCTATCGACCCACATTCCATATTTTTAAACTCCTCAGAATTTACTTCAATTAGTGAAGGAGAAATATATTCATGTCCTGATTCTCCTTTAACTGCTGTTCCCAAGAAATAACCTCCAGCTCCTCCTGCTCCTCCTGCTCCTGCAATAATAATTGCTGTTGGTATTGTAGACAGCCCTCCTGTAAAAGGTGCAGCTATTATTCCTCCCACTACTGCTAACCCTGTAACCCATTTCCATACACCCACTTCACTGTAAATTCCTATCATGACATATTGTTGTTTATTTAAATTAAAAGAACCAAAATTAGCATTATTTTCTGCTAAAGAATTTTCAATCTCTCTTGCTTCCTCTATTCCCTGAAGATATTCTAAATATGTCTGATCTCTTCCTGAAATATTATTACTTGCAAGATAACCATAAAAATCTCCTTTATCAATTGTACCTGCTCCGAATAAATCTGTTAGACTATCATCAAAAGCTATCTGAGAGCATATTGAACAATATAAATTTTCAAACCAATCCTCTCCAACATAATTTATTTTCCCCTCTCCAAACATCCACCAGCAAGTTGCCATTTCTTCTGCCAGGATATTATAAACCTCCTCCTCAGTTTTAACTTTTTTCAGGTCTGGTTTTGTCATCTGCTTACACGTTCCATCAGCACTGATACATACATATGCTCTGCGACAATCCAGGGGAATAGACCCTTCTGGTAAAACAGAACTGCCACGGGCAATGACAGAGTTATGGCAAATCTCTCTTTCAGTGGTTTTTCCCAAATCTAAGCGCACCAGTAAAAATAATAAAATTGCAAAACTCGTTATAAGGATTATTAACATAACAATCTGCTGTGTTGCCAGTTCACCTTTTTTTTGTTTCATTATAAAACACCAATCCTCCTTAATGCGAAATATAATCCTGTAAGAACTAATGCAAAAAATGTAATCCATGTTAAATATTTTATTAAAATGTCTAAATTCATTTTTCTCTAATTATAATTTCATTTTCTGATTTTATTATTTCAATACTTGTTAAACCACCTTTTTGTATTTTAATTCTATCAAAGTCCTGTAAAATTGGAATAATTTCGCAAATACCATCATTACTACATTCTTTTATCTGTCTATCTGATATAAGTCCAAACAGGCCGCTATCTACTAACACATTGTCACAAATACATAAACAATTTTCTCCTGAGCATGCATTTGGTTTTTTATCCTGAGTAAAAGAAAATAAATACCAACCAGAAGGATTTAAAGCATCTATAGCTTCTGCATTTAAGTTTATATTATTAATTACATCTGAAATTCTGCTTAAAGTTGATTCAGCTTCTCTTAATTTCTGGCTATTCGCATTTGCAAAATAGAGGGAAGTTAAAAAATAAATTAAAAAACTTATTGCAATCAAGGCTATAATCATCTTCAGGGTTTCTTCAGCCAGTAAAAGTCCTTTCTTTTTCATTTAAGTAACAGACAACAGCATTTTAATTGGAATATCTGTCGGAACATTTTTAAAAAAATCTATAACTCTGTTTTTGAAAAATAGATAAAATCCAGCAACAACTGCTACAAAAACAAAGATTCCTAAAATCATTTTTATTAGTCTGCTGAGAGTTAAGTCCATTTTGTTTTTCGTCTTGGTTTTTTATCTGAATCTGAATAAATTTTTAATTGAATCTATCAGAGATACTCCTTTTTCCCTGAGTAAAAAGACAGTAATCATAACTATCGTAAGAACTGCAAGAGATATTAATATCCATGGAAGATATTCTGTAACAATTCCCCTTTTTTTCATAAAAGAAAGAATAAAAAGTAATTAATAAAATTAACTGAACTAACCCAAATTTCCCAAGACGACAGAGGTTAACACAAACAACGCGAGTGTTGCGAAAAGTGCTGTGAAAAAGTAGAGAGTAATTCCTCTCT
>CAYPBR010000032.1:0-3631 GCA_964409005.1 Candidatus Woesearchaeota archaeon
TTCAAGGTATTTCCAAATCCTATAACCCTTCCGTTCTTGTAAATTATTATTTCTATCTGCCCTAATTCAGTTCTATTAACTATCTCTAAATTCGTTGAAATTCCTGTAATACTTCCGCTCCTAACCATAACATATCCTTTCTCCAAGCTTGTTTCAACTCCTGTAGTTGTTTCTAAGAACCCAGACTCGCTCATCTGCCCGCCAAATCCAAAGTTCAAGAAAGACCTCTTATAATCAACCGTAGATCTGAACTTCTCATCTGAAACAGTAAGAACAAAAACTGGTTCGCTTTCTCCTGTATCTATTTCATAAAGTGCTAAATTAGTATCATCAATATTCTTAAAATCTATCTGTTTTGGTAATTTATCAAAATCTACTTTCTTTACATCTTTGATATCTTTAATGTCTATTCCCTTTCGCTGGACAATTTTCTTTACAAATTTATCGACATCTTCAGAAAGACTGGGAGAAGCGGCAAAAACTCCAGATATCATTAAGAAGACTATGCCTACAATTAAAAAAGTAAATATTTTTTTCATTCTCTCTTTTTATAAGATTAATTAAAAGAGCATTATATTTAAAAGTTTCGTAAAAAGAAACTTTTAATAAGATTTGAAATATTGAGTTTTAATGGAGAACAGAATATCACAAGAACACCTGGATAAATATTTTAAAATAACAGAGGCTGCATTAAAGAAGGTAAGGAAAAACATAATAGAAGGTAAGGAAAAGCATGCCAGAGAAATAATTGACATGGTTTCCAACTATGTTTCAGATGCCAAGCATTTTGAGGAAAAAGGGGAAATTGTAGACGCATTTGCAGCACTCAATTACGCACACGGTTGGCTTGATGCTGGAGTAAGATTAGATATTTTCAATGTGGATGATAATAAGTTATTTACTGTGAAATGAGAGAAGTAAAATATAAAAACCAATTCTTCTTTTCTTATTCATGAAAAAAAAGGTGATTGTTCTAAGTCTTGGTGGAAGCCTGATTATTCCAAAAGATATTAACATTAAATTTCTTAGAGAATTCCGTAAAGTATTGAATAAAAATACAAAAAAATACAAATTCGTTGTTGTCTGTGGTGGGGGGAGTACTGCGCGGGAATATATCGGCGGACTTGAAAAAGAAAAAATCAAGAATAAAAAATTTCATCAGGGTTTGTTAGGAATTTCTACTACGAGATTAAATGCTCGTTTCATGACTTATTTCTTCGGAGAAGATGCAAATAAGGGAGTACCCCATAATATGAAAGAAGTAAAAAGTATGTTAAAAATATATGACATTGTTTTCTGCGGTGCTTTAAGATATGCAGAAGACGAAACTTCTGACGGTACCTCTGCAAAACTTGCAAATTATTTCAAGTCAGCTTTCATAAATCTTACAAATGTAAAAGGTCTTTACAATAAAAATCCAGCAAAGTATAAAGATGCAAAATTTATAAGGAATATCTCCTGGAAAAATTTTCATAAAATGGCAACAGTGCAAGGATTTAAACCAGGACAGCACTTTGTTCTTGATCAATCAGCTTCAAAAGTAATTCTAAAACACAAAATCACCACATATATAATTGGAAAAGACTTAAAACAAATTAATAATGTTCTGGATAATAAAAAATTTATGGGAACAATAATCCAAGGATAAATGAAAAAACATGTTTTAATTCGAGAATCCACCTTTGAAAAAGCGCGTAAAAAAATAAGAGAAAACAAAGGAAAGGAGATAATTTTTTCCAGTGATAACGACGAGCTGAACAGAAAAGTTTTGGAAAAAGAAAAAATTGATATTTTGCTTCTTAATCAATCTAATAGAAAAGACAGAGCAAAGCAGAGAGATTCCGGTTTTAACCAGGTCTTGGCTAAAATTGCAAAGAAAAAAAATATAGTTATTGGAATAAATTTAGATGAAATCATAGAATCAAAAGGAAAAAAGAAAACGGAAATATTAGGAAGAGTCAGACAAAACATTGCACTGTGCAACAAGAATAAGATATATATGAGATTTATATCAACAAAGAACAAAGATAGTTATGATCTAAGAGCGCTCGGCCTGATTCTCAAAATGCCCACCTGGATGACGAAAAACTTATAACAAGCTTTTTTAATCTATATTTCCTGAAAATAAGATGGATATAAAAAAATTAATTGAGTCTTTAAGCCCTAATGAAAGAAAGATTCTTCCACATCTAAAAGAAAAAGATATAAATGATATCTGTAAAAAATCAAATTTAGATAAAGTTTCTGTATTGAGGTCCTTAGAATATTTAGAAAATAAAAAGATAGTGAAACTCCTTCATAAAAAAAAGGAGATAGTGGAAGTAGGGGTTAATGGTGCTTTGTACAGAAAAAAAGAATTGCCGGAAAGAAGACTTCTAAATCTCTTAAACGAAAAAAGGATTATTGAATTAAAAAAGGCGCAAAAAGAGGGCCTGTTATCTGATGATGAATTTAAAGCCTCTCTAGGGATACTAAAGAAAAAAGCCATGATTGAATTAAGAAAAGGTAAAATAATCCTTAGCGCTAACAAAGAGGATATTTCCAAAAAAACTCCTGAAGAATCTTTCCTGGAACTATTGCCGATAGAATACGATTCTTTATCTCAGGAACAGATTGAAGTTTTTAAAACACTCAAGAACAGAAAAGATATAATAGAAATAAGAGAAGAAAAATCAATCTATATTGAAATCACCGAACTTGGAAGAAAAATAATCAATTCTGAAATAAAAGAAGATAACTTAATTGAACAAATTACTCCGGAACTCCTGAAAAAAGAGTCTCTATGGAAAGGAAAAAAATTCAGAAGATATGATATAAAATATCCTGTATCTGTAATCCACGGCGGAAAAAGACATTATGTAAACCAGTCAATTGATCATGCAAGAAAAGTTTGGACAGAAATGGGATTTAAAGAAATGACTGGAGATATGATTGTAAGTTCCTTCTGGAACTTCGATGCGCTTTTCACTGCACAGGATCATTCTGTAAGAGAAATGCAGGACACTTTCTTTATAGATAAAAAAACAGAGCTTCCTGATAAAAAATTTGTAAGAGCTGTGAAAGAATCCCATGAAAAAGGGGTTGGAGGAAGCAAAGGATGGAGGTATTCATGGAATGAAGAAGAAGCAAAAAAATTAGTTTTGAGAACACACACCACCTGCCTCTCTGCCCAGACTCTTGGTAAATTAAAGAAAGAAGAAATCCCGGCAAAATTCTTCGCGTTGGGAAAATGCTTTAGAAATGAAACAATTGACTGGAGTCATAATTTTGAATTTAATCAAACAGAAGGCATTGTTATTGATAAAGATGCAAATTTTAGACATCTGCTTGGATATTTAAAACAATTTTTCAAAAAAATGGGATTTAAAAAAATAAGAATAAGACCTGGTTACTTTCCTTACACCGAACCATCTTTAGAGATAGATATCTGGCATCCTGAAAAAAAAGTCTGGCTGGAACTTGGCGGTGCAGGAATCTTCAGACCAGAAGTAGTAATACCCCTGATAGGAAAAAATATTCCGGTGCTTGCGTGGGGCCCTGGTTTTGACAGAATATTAATGGAATATTACGAAACAAAAGATCTCCGGGAACTTTACAAAAATGATCTCAATCAATTAAGAAAAATAAAATT
>CAYPBR010000032.1:3731-5251 GCA_964409005.1 Candidatus Woesearchaeota archaeon
GAAATCCAAATTGAAACGTTCCCAAATAGACCTGACTTGCTCTCTTACCAGGGATTTAAAAGATCTTTCCTTTCTTTTTTAGGAAAGAAAAAAGGATTAAAGGAATACAATCTCTACAAACCTGAAAAAAATTATAAAGTTATCATAGATTCTTCTGTAAAAGATATCAGACCTTATACCGCCTGTGCTATTGTTAAGGAATTAAAATTAAATGATGAAAAGATAAAAGAGCTAATAGAGATTCAGGAAAAATTGCATCTAACTATTGGAAGAAAAAGAAAAAGGGTTGCTCTGGGAATCTATCCTCTGGAAAAAATTAAATTGCCGATAACTTACAAGGCTCTTGAACCGGATAAGATAAAATTTATTCCCCTAGAATCAAACAGGGAAATGTCTGGTCTTGAAATTCTTCAAAAACATCCTGCAGGTATAGATTATGCACATCTTCTATCTGGTAAAATAAAATTCCCAATCTTCATTGATACAAATAAAGAAATATTAAGTATGCCTCCAATAGTTAATTCTCAATCTACAGGGAAAGTAACTGAAAAAACCAGGGATGTTTTCATTGAATGTTCTGGTTCTAATTTTGAAGTCTTAAAAAAATGTCTCAATATAATTGTAACAGCCTTGGCAGACATGGGTGGAAAGATTTATCAAATGAAATTATATTACAGAAAAAAAGAAATTACACCTGATTTAACTCCTGAAAAAACAAAAATATCTTTAGAAAATACAAATAAACTTTTGGGGTTGAATCTCAATGAGAAACAACTGAAACAACTTCTGGAAAAAATGGGCCATAATTACAATGAAGGGATTGTTGAAAGTCCTGCTTGGCGTGTAGATATACTGCATGAGGTTGACTTAATAGAAGACGTTGCAATTGCTTATGGTTATGAAAATTTTATTCCGGAAATCCCTGAAATATTCACGATAGGTCAGGAAGATCCAAAAGAATCCATAAAAAGAAAGATATCAAACATTTTGGCAGGGCTTAAAATGATAGAAGTTTCAAATTATCATCTAACAAATAAAGATGATCAATTCAAAAAAATGGGTATTCCGGAAAAACAAGAAAAAAATTTTATAGAAGTAGAAGAATCAAAAACAGATTATACAGTTCTGAGAAAAAATCTTTCACACTATCTCTTGAAAAACTTTTCAGAAAACGTAGATTCAGAATATCCTCAAAAGATATTTGAAATTGGCAGGGTCTTTAATTTAGAAGACCAAAAAATAAATGAAACAGAACATCTGGCTATTGCAATTTCTCCGGGAAATTTCACAGAGATAAAACAGACTCTGGAATATTTATTTAAAATGATTGATATAAATGTAGAGTTAAAAGAAAAAGAGAATATCCACACACACTTTATTGAGGGTAGGGTTGCAAATATAATTATAAATGGTAATGAAGTTGGATACATCGGAGAAATTCATCCAAAAATTTTAAGGAACTGGAAGCTCAAAATGCCTGTCGCTCTTTTCGAAATTGATTTGAAAGAAGTTTTTGGGAA
>CAYPBR010000033.1:0-5051 GCA_964409005.1 Candidatus Woesearchaeota archaeon
TTGGAGTCAAGCTCGACGCTTTTATTAAAAACCTTAAAAAAGAGATTGATGAGAGGAAATAGAAACATTTAAATATATACTCTCACTTACAGGGAAGTGAATGTAATTATATGAAATTATTCATGAGTAAACATGCACTTGAGCAGGCAAGGGGAAGAGGAATTAGCATTAATGAAATTAAAGAAACTATTCAAAGAGGAGCCAAATCTGTTCAAAAAGATAAAATAATATCAACTTATAGACATATAAGAATTGTGTTTAGAAAAATAAATGATGCATTTTTTGTAATAACTGTTATGGTAAGGAAAATATAAAATGGAAAAATGTGCCTTGTGCAATAAAAACCTGAAAAGTAAATTAGTAGATTATAAGGTATATGGAAAAAGTATGGGGAAGTTTAAGACATTTGTTTGCGGTTCATGTGGAGAGCAATGGTTTGATGAGGAAACATCTAGAAAGATAGAAAGGGCTGAACAAAAAGCAGGGATCTTCGGTTTGTCGCGGGAAACTAAAATAAGTTATTCAGGAAATTCATTGATAATAAGAATTCCGAAAGAACTGGCAAAATTTATGCATTTAAAAAAAGAGACAAAAGTTATTTTATATCCAGAAGATGAAAACAAATTATGCATCTCTTTAAAATAAGAAAGAAGATAAATTATTGATAAAAATGTCTATATAAAAGTATTATATTTGTCCAAATTGTAGAGATTTAGTTACAGGGGCAGATTTGTTAGATGCTTGCAGCAACGGCGGAATGCCTTATTGTTATTGTAAATTTGGCAACGGGAAGATATTTATCGGTTATAAAAGGATTAGTAAAAAAGAATGGGGAAAGATGAAATTACAAAAAGACAAAAGAAGAATGATAAATAATGCAAGACATTAATTTTATTAACTATCTTTATTTGAAATTTTTATGAACTTTCAATTTTATCTTGAAAAATTAAGCGGTTCTGACGAATTCAAAAATTTTAAGAAGACACACCCTGATGCATATTTTTGTTCTGCTTTTTTTGTAATTGATAAAGAAGGAAAAGGTAATGAGGTGCATTTTGATTATTTTCTGCCAAAAGAAAAAAAAATAATTAGCTTTCAGTTGGAAAAGGATATTCAGCAGATTCCTGTGGAAATATTTGACAAGAGAATTCCTGAAAAAATTTCCATCAATCAGGATTTTGAGTTTGATGATATAGAGCGACTTATTAATGATGAGATGGAAAAACAAGGCGTTAAGAGTAAAATCCAAAAAATAATCCTCTCTCTGCAAAATTTAAAAGGAAAAGACTTTCTCGTTGGGACGATTTTTGTTTCAATGCTTGGAATTCTGAAAATTAATATTTCTCTTTCAGATAAAAAAGTGGAATCTTTTGAGAAGAAATCTTTTTTTGATATGGTGAAGGTGTTGAAGAAGAAAAAATAAGATTTAAGATTTAATTTAGAAACAAGTTCTAATCATTCTTCCTCGTCTTCCTCTTCGTCATTGTCATCATTTTCATCGTCTTCCTCTTCGTCATTATCTTCTTCATCTTCGTCTTCAATATCAAATTCCACAAAATCCAGTATATCTTCAACAGAAACACCCAAACGTGATGCTATCTCTTGTAAAATTATTTCCTGGTTAGTTGTTTCTAATACAAACTTTGTTTTTGCCCCCTTTATCTTCATCTTTACTTTTGCTATGCCTTTTTCAATCTCCACTTCAATCTCTATCTCCTCACTTTCCTCTTCTAATTCATCCTCTTCCTCAACTTCAAATTCTAAAATTTCGTTAATTTGCTCATTAGTAAGCTGGCTTCTTGAAACAATTTCACTAACAATAAGCTCCCTATCTATCGTGTTTAAAATGAATCTTAATTCAACCTCAATTTCTGTCACACCCTCTTCTACTTCTACCTCAGCTCTTAATCTTTCTTCATCTAATCCTTCATCTTCTTCAGTTTCGATCTTTAACAATCTATCAACATCTTCAGCAGTTAAAGAAAATCTGTTTATTATTTCATCAATAATCAGCTCCCTATCAGTAATATTTACAGAGAATTCATTTTCTATCTTAACTTGTACTTGGCCATTTATAATTTCTGCTTTAACTTCAATCTCTGTTTCAAATTCTCTTTCTATGTCTTCCTCGCTTTTTCCTGTTTTTTCTCTAATTCTAATTTTAGTTTTATCTTTTTTATTTTTAATTTCAATTTCTACTTCATCAACATTATTTTTAAGGGAGTTCAAAAATTCTTCTAATCTCATCTGTTGCTCTTCATTCAAAGTTCCCTCAATCTTTATTTTTATTCTTAATTCTGCATTAACTTTTTCTATCTCTTTTTCATGATTTTTTAGTTTTCTTTCAAGATCAAACTCAATCTTTATTTCAGATTCTGGATCCTCTTCATCAAAAGACTGAATATTTTCTTTCACCTTAGCAAGTGCCTTACTATGTGCATTTTCTGCCTTTGCAACAGCATCTAATTTATTTTCTTGAGCCATTGCTTTAACTTCTAAAAGTCTTTCATGGGCAATTTCTAAGCCCTTGGTTGCTTTTGTTTCAGGGCTTGTTGCAAGAAGAAGTGAAATTTGTTCTAATGCTTTATCTATACCCCATAAAAAAGAATCAGGAGTTATACCTGGATTACCTAATTCTTCACTTCCTTCAACAGCAAAAATCATTGGAGAATTCATCATAATTCCAAATATTAAGAATACTAAAAATAAAGATAAAACCATCTTTTTCATGTTTAATTATTAAGAAAAGAAGTTTTTAAATCTTTTTTTACTATTTTTTGTCCTGTTTTCCAATTTTTAGGGAAAAATATATAAAGAAAAACCAATTTTTATTTGAGAAGTTTGTTATTTAATAATAAGAACAAAAGCTTTATAAGGAAAATGACTCAAAATACAGAAAAAATGAATCAGGTAAAATGTCTAATAGTTTAATAAGTACAGAAGTAAACTTGCAAGGGATCAGAATAGTAGAACCCCTTAGAGAGATTGTGAAAGATGTGATGGTGCCTGTTTCTAGTATAGAGGCAAAAAAATCTCATTTAATTGCAGATACTTTTAAGGAATTTATTAATTCCAGAGATTTTTTACCACAAGATATGAAAAGAGAATATGAATTAATTAGAGAAAGATTGGAAAATATGGACCGACAAGAAATTGATAATAAAGTCTATTCAGGTTTTCCAAAAAGATTAGTAAAATACGATTCATTTTCTTGGTATAGGGCTGAGGTAAATTTATCAGACTTAGGAGTTTGGCCAAAAATGGGAAATATTGATCTAAGAATTTGTCAAAACAATTTATCAGATACTGCAGAAAAAATTCAACAAGTGAAAGATGGAAAATTAGATTTATATGTTCCTGAAAAAGTTTTTAATAAAATAGTTTCAATAAGAGAAAAAGTATCTTTTCTTATAAATCGATTTCCACTAATACTTTTTCAAGGAGGAGAAATAAGAGGTAATTCTTATACAGAATGGGTGAGATCAACAGGAGATCCAGAAAATTATGCTCTACTTGAAAGGACACTTTATGATATAGATGATGGGAACACGCGGGCAGTTAGTTATTCTCTGGCTGGGTTTAGGTATGCTCCTTCTTATATAGGAATGAAGAAATATATTCAGAATAATAGTTTTTCTAACAGATATTAAAACGCCCCGACCGAGCCTATTACCTTTCTGTCTAATCTAATGGGCTTTTTCCTGTACAAGTTTTGTATAGGTTTTTAGTATGATTTATCGATGCTGAGAGGTTTTTAAGGATTGTCGGGATTGGAGTGGATATTAACTCAAAATAATCTCCCCTTTTTTATCAAACACAGCAATTAACAAATGCTTTCTTTCTCCCAGTCCTTCAAAGCAAACATCCTAATATCGTTAGATATATCTTATCCCTTCTTCAAATTCTACTTCACAGCCTCTGCACTTTGGTATCATTTAAATTCTTTTATTTTTAGTATCTCTTTTTTTAGAGAAGGTAAATCTTTTTTAATTATATTCCAGACTCTTTCTACACTTACTCCAAAATAAGCATGAATAAGAACATCCCTAAAACCAGCAATTTTTCTCCAAGGAATACGTGGATATTTTTTTGTAAAAGATTTAGGAAGGTTTTTAACAGCTTCCCCTATAACTTCTAATCTTCTAAGAGTGGCGTCAACAATATCTTTGTCTGATTTAAATTTTGATTTTGATAGTTTTTTTGTTGAACTTTCAATTAATTCAATGTTTTCAAGTATATCATCTATAAATAAATTCACCTCTCTTTTCATATTATTTTCACCTGCTCTTTTAATACTCTTTCCTTAATCTGGGGTTTAATCTCACTGTATTCTACTAAATCTACTTTTTTTCCTAAATTATCTTCTAATTCTATTTTTATACCAACAAATCCCAGCAAACTCATATCTTTATCATTAATCTCAACTAATATATCAATATCACTATTTTTCTTTTGCTCTCCTCTAGCATAACTTCCGAAAATTCCAGCCCTTTTTACCTTGTTTTTCTTTAAAATTTCCTTAATTTTAGATTTTATCCTTTCTAATTCTTTATCACTAGGTTTCTTCTTAGTTGAAACTAAATTTTTATCTGCCTCTCTTTCTTTTTTAGAGAGCTCTTTTTTAGATAAATTTAATCCAAGATATTTCCTCTTTTTAGAAATCCTGTCTCCTTTTCTTACAGAGAGAACTCTATAATAATATCTCTTCCCATTTCTCTCCTTAATCTCAGTGTAAACCATATAAAGTGTACGTCTACTTTATTTATAAACTTTTCCTTGTAGACGTATATAGAATTTTTTTAGAAACGCCCCGACCGGGATTCGAACCCGGGTCACGGCCGTGAAAGGGCCGCATTCTTGGCCTCTGAACTATCGGGGCTTGAAATAATTTATCTAAATTAGTTTTTAAAGCTAACTAGATGTGATTGTTTGATCAAGACTCAATCAATTTTTAATCAATTTTTCGCTAGCCTTTTTCTAAAAGGCTATGAGCCCACTCGGATTTGAACCGAGGACCTCTGGCTCTCTTAGATGAAAACCACCAGCGGGTT
>CAYPBR010000034.1:0-4947 GCA_964409005.1 Candidatus Woesearchaeota archaeon
TACATACAAAAACATTCTTGAAAAGTCTGTTTTGCGCTTCTGGTATTTTAGCCATTTTATTATAATTTCCTTTTAATTATTTTTGTTCCTTCTATATCCCAGTATTCCACGTTGGAATTTTCCTGAAGTTCTGATTTTATCTCTTTTGGACAATATATATCTATGGTTTCAAAAGTTTCCAAGTCCATAACACTAACTTTCTCTGCAATTGAGAGTACCTGTCCTTTTCTTTTGTCAACCATTGGAATTTCTAGACGATCATGGCCTGGAACAACAAAAACCTTTTTCTGCTGGTTGATTATCCCAACCGCTTCTATTCTCGCTTTGGCATGCCCGTGCTTTCCTGTCTTGCTTATATCAATTTTCTTGATAGTGTATGCTTCACCTTCGATAAGAATATTTGTACCTACTTTTGCTTCTGTAGCATTGATTATTTTTAAAACCATGAATTGTTCAGAAGAAGTAGATTTATAAATATTTTTGATAAGAGAAAAGAAAGGAAAGTTTGATAAAGAAAACCTAGATACCTTTATTATGAAACTTAAGAAGAAAGATTTTATTGAAATAGAATTCACAGGAAAAGTAAAAGACGGGGAAATTTTTGATTCAAACATCGAGAAAGATTTGAAGAAGATAAATCCTGATGCAAAAGCAAAGCCTTTTATTTTCTGTTTGGGGGAGGGCATGTTTCTAAAAGGGGTTGAAGATTTTTTAATTGGAAAAGATATTGGAGAGTATGAAATAGAACTTCCTCCTGAAAAAGCATTTGGAAAGAGAGATTCTAAATTAATCCAGATGATTCCTGCGAAAACTTTTAAAGAGCATAAATTAAACCCGGTTTCAGGATTTATGTTTAATTTTGACGGCAGATTAGGAAAAGTTCTAACTGTTTCAGGAGGGAGAGTCATGGTTGATTTTAATAATCCAATTGCAGGAAAAGATGTTGTATATAAGATTAAAATTTTAAAAAAAATTGATGATTTGAATGAAAAAATTAAGGCTTTCAACGAATTTCTATTTAAGAGGGAGCTCAAGTTTAAAGTTGAGGGTAAAAGAATAAGTATAGAAGTTGAAAAACCAATGATAAAATTTATTGAAGTGTTCGGAGAAAAATTCAAAGATGTTTTCGGATTGAATTTAGAGGTTAAGGAAATTGAAAAAAAAGCCCCTAAAAAATCACAATAATTTTTATAAACAGCTATTAGTTATTTGAACCATGGAAGACATCTATAATCCAAACATTGGGGGTTCTGTCCCCTCTGATTTAATGGGTATTGACAGAGAGTTAGAAGAGCTTTTAAAAAAACAATCTGCAAAAATAAAGGTAATTGGAGTTGGAGGTGCTGGTGGTAATTCTCTAAGCAGGATGAGGGAAGTGGGAATTAAAGGAGGGGAACTCATAGCTATAAATACAGATGCCCAGGATTTATTATATGCTAATGCAGATCAAAAGATACTTATCGGAAGAGAATTAACCCAGGGGCTGGGCGCGGGAAGTAATCCCAGAGTAGGAGAAGAAGCTGCAAAAGAATCCAGTTCTGAAATAAAGAAAAAGCTCGCCGGCAGTGATATGGTCTTTATTACCTGTGGTTTAGGCGGGGGAACAGGTACGGGTGCTGCTCCTGTGATTGCTGCTCTCTCAAAGAAACAGGGCTCTTTGACAATTGGGGTCGTTACGTTACCTTTTACAATTGAAGGAAAAAAAAGATTAGAAAATGCAATGGACGGTCTCGAGAGATTAGATTCTGTCGTTGATACATTGATAGTCATACCAAATGATAAACTTCTTGAACTGGCTCCTGAATTGCCGTTGCATACTGCATTTAAAATTGCCGATGAAATTTTGACCAACGCTGTCAAAGGAACGACAGAGCTGGTAACGACTGCGGGGCTGGTAAATCTGGATTTTGCAGATATAAGGACTGTTATGGCTGATGGAGGTGTTTCTCTGATAGGAATGGGCGAGTCAGACACTGGTCAGAGAGCTGTGGAAGCTGTGGAAAAAGCCATTAATAACCCCCTCTTAGATGTTGATATTTCAAATGCTTCAGGTGCCTTGGTGAATATTATTGGGGGACCTGATATGCATCTGGATGAATGTAAATTGATCATAGAAGAGATTGGGGAGAAATTAAACCCTGATGCAAAATTAATCTGGGGGGCTCAAATCTCAGCAGATATGGAAAAATCCATCCGTGTTCTGCTTATCGTTACAGGTGTGAAGAGTTCTCAGATTCTTGGTCATGGCGAGACAATTGAAGATATAAAGCATCGTGAGATTGAGGAAGAGCTCGGCATAGAATTTTTTGAATAAGATGGATGATAAATAAGACCAGGATTATATGAACATTATAAAGGAAAATATTATTATGTTATAGGAGTTTCTAGACATACTGAAACATCAGAGGAACTTGTTGTTTATTTTTCTCTATATGATCCTAAAGAATCAGATGGAAATGTTCTATGGGTTAGACCAAAAAAGATGTTTTTAGAAAATATTGTTCTTGAAGGAAAAAGTGTCCCGAGGTTTAAATATATTGGAAATGATATCCTAGAAAAACCTTAAAAACTCTTTTTTTCTAATTAAAATATGGATTTATTCACCAAAACAAAATCATTCGCCATTAAATCTAGAAGAGTCTGGCAGATTTTGAAAAAACCAACGAGAAAGGAATTTGAAACAATTACAAAAGTTTCTGCTATGGGTATTCTGATATTAGGGCTTCTTGGATTTATAATTTCTTCTGTTATCAAGTCCTTTATTTAATTTAAAAAATATTTAGGTTTGATTCTTGGTGCGGGCGTTTAGAAAACTCTAAAAATTCTTGATTCTTGTAAGATTCATGAAAAAAATAAACGTTCTCTATCATGGTAGCCCTAGAAAATTAGTAGGAAAAAAATTAAACCCTTTTTATGGTGATGATTCTGAAGAACGACCGGAAAATAATTTGCTTGCTGTTTATGCAACAGATAGAAAAGATTTAGCAATAGTTATGGCTATGATGGCTTGTAAAGATGTTATAGGTGGCAGTATCGATAAATATAAAAAAAGTAAACTTGACGCAAGAATTTATGGAAATTATCCTAATCAAAAATTAATTTATCTACATCATTTGCCTGTAAAAACATTCAAACAGACTAAAATAGATAAACATCAATTTGTATCTCTTGTGGCAGTAAAACCAATAAGAACAGAAAAGATAAGTGTGAAGGATTATAATCATTTATTAAGACCTGCTACAAAAGATGAAACTGCTAAGTGGACTAAAAAATACGGAAAACAATAAAACTCCCACTAAATACGACAAAAAGTATATACCTTTGGTGCGGGCGTATTACCTTTTTGACCGGGCGTATTACCTTTTTGACCGGGTGTTGAGGTTAATTAGCAAAGTTTAAAAATATTATTTTCCTAAGATTAAAATGGTAGAAATAACAGCCATCACTACTATTATAATTTTTATATTGATTCTATTTGCTATTGGTTTTTATTATAGGCATAAAAAAATGCCAGAAGAATTTTTCATGGCAGGTAGAAAAGCGGGAATGATAAGAATAGCTTCTTCTGTTTTTACTCTTTTTGGTGCAGGAGAGATAGTAACTCTTACAGCCTTTGCTTATTTTTATGGTTTTAGTGGACTATCTTTATTTTTTGGAGTTGTTATTGGATTTATAGTACTAGCTTTCCTTTCAGATAGAATTCGTAAAAAATATTTATCGTATAAACCATATACTTTAACAGATTATATGGGTAAATTCCTAGGTAAAAAATCTGAAAAAATTTCTATCGTCATATCACTAATTGCAGTTCTTAGTTTATTAATAATACAGCTCGTGGTGGGGGGGCTTCTTATCTCTACCTTAACTGGAATTTCATACGCTTTTTCAGTTATTCTGGTGGGAGTAATTATAGCTATATATCTAACTCTAGGTGGGTTTAATAGCGTTTTAACCACAGATGTTCTTCAAGCAATAAGTATGATTATACTTTTGGTTTTCCTTCTTGTCCTATATAACCCTCAGGGGAGTTCCTTAGGAGATATAATCTCTAATGCACAGGGTATTGTTCCATCTATTGATTTTATTGTCTTGCTTATTTTAGGTTTTTTTGTAGTCTTAGGATCAGCAGATGTTTATCAAAGGATTTTCGCATCTTCCCCAAATAGTTCTTTAAAGAAAGGTTTAATTTGGACAGGAGTATTGTGGTTAGGATTCAGTTCCTTAATGCTCTTATTGGGGTTAAAAATATTTTATCAATTTCCTTTGGCAGATCCAAATAGTGCGTTTATCGTTTTCTTAAGTAGTGGATTACAACCTCTTTTATTAGGTATATTATCTATAATTATTGTGGCTTCCTTATTTTCAACGGCAGACACTGAATTATTCCTTTCTTCCATCCTTATAGGAAAACTTTTCTTAAAAAGAAAAAAATTAGATCGTCTATTTAGCCAGATAACTATGTGGTTAATTATAATTGCTTCCATAATTCTAGCAATATCTTTTACTTCTTTAGTAGATATTTACTTTTTCTTAATTTATATGTTCTCTATCATGGGTGTGGTTATGCTTGCAAGTTTATTTGGAAGAGGTAATGATTTGTTCGCATTTATTGGAATGGCATTATCTTTAGTGGTAATTTTAATATTGTTCATGTTTAACTTACTTTTAGGTTGGTACCCACTCCTTATTCTAATCCCCCCACTAATAACTTTCTTAGTTCCTTCTAGAAGTGAGTAACTCAATCTCGATAATCCTTAAAAACCCTAGAGATCACAGACAACCATATTAAAACCTATACAGAACCTGTATAGGAAAAAACCATCAAAAGTGCCAAGATGGTGGACTGTCTGGTGCGGGGCCTTCTACATATTTAGAAAATTTTATAAACTCCCCTTTTTAACTAATTATACTAATCCTTAGATAATTAAGGTGTAGTTGGAACAAAAT
>CAYPBR010000035.1:0-4894 GCA_964409005.1 Candidatus Woesearchaeota archaeon
TAAAAATCATTTTTTCTATCTTTTAATTAAAAAGAGTAATTAAAATGGAATTAAAGGTTAAATTTTCAAGATGGTCTTCAGGAATTCTAGGGGCAATGCTAAGTATAGAGACAGCTAAGAAAATGGGTCTTTATATCACCGGAAGAATTTCTATCAAAACAATATCCAAATATCCAAGAGAAATTTCCACAGTATTTGATACAATTGAAAGATTTGTAAAAGAAGACGAGATTCTCGTGTCTTTAGAAACAAAAAAGAGACTAAAATTAAAGAGAGGGCAAAAAGTAGATGTTAATATTAGCCGCTCTCCAAGAAGTGTTTTATATATAAGAAAAAAACTCGAAGGAAAAATTTTAAAAGAAAAAGAGCTAGATGAAATAATAATAGATGTTGTAAATAATTCTTTATCAGAACCAGAAATTGCTCTCTTTGTTTCAACAATGTATAAGCAAGGGATGAATTTTAAGGAAACAATTTATCTTATAAATGCAATATTAAAAACAGGAAACAGATTAAATATAAAAAATAAAGATCTTGCTGATAAGCATTCTATAGGGGGTGTTGCTGGAAATAGAACAACACCAATTGTAGTTTCAATTTGTGCTGCTGCCGGTTTAATAATGCCTAAAACTTCTTCAAAAGCAATAACAAGTGCAGCTGGAACAGCAGATGTAATAGGAACTATTGCAAAAGTGGAATTTGATATGAAAGAGCTTAGAAAAATAATTTCAAAAGCAGGAGCTTTTATGGTTTGGGGCGGTGCTCTCGGCATGGTTCCTGCAGATTCAAAAATCATTAAAGTTGAGAAAGCCTTAAAGATAGATCCTGAATCTCAGCTCTTAGCTTCTATAATATCTAAAAAGCTTGCAGTTGGAAGCAAGTATATTTTAATAGATATTCCATATGGAAAAACAGCAAAAGTGACAAAGCAAAGAGCTCTTAAATTAAAAGAAAAATTTGAAAAGCTTGGAAAATATTTTAAAAAGAAAATAAAGGTTATCCTGACAGACGGAAGCCAGCCTATTGGAAATGGAATTGGTCCTGCAATGGAAATTATAGATGTTATAAATATACTTGACCCACAAAAAAAAGGACCAAAAGATTTGGAAGAAAAATCTTTATTTCTGGCAGCACAGCTTTTGGAATTGGCTAAAAAAGTGAAAAAAGGTCAGGGAGAAAAACTTGCAGAAGAGATTCTTCAGTCTGGAAAAGCTTTTGAAAAATTTAAACAGATAATAAAAGCACAAAAAGGAAAAGTTGTCGAAATTAAACCCTCAAAGTTTAAAAGAGATATACTAGTAAAAAGAAACGGAAAGATTTTAGAAATTAATAATAAAAAAATAAATCTTCTAGCACGTTCTGCAGGTTCTCCTGCAGATATGTATGCCGGACTTTTTCTTTATGTCTGCAAAAATGAAAGGGTGAAAAAAGGACAAAAACTTCTGACGATTTATGCAGAGTCAAAGCCTAGATTAAATGAGGCTATTAGATTTTATGAAAAAATAAAACCGATAAAAGTGAGATAATTTACAATTATATTTTTAAACTCTTCCTTATTATCTAGTTTATGAGAGAGGATAACTATAAAGACAAGATTATAGGGTATTTCAAAAGAAATATAGCGAAAGGATATACAGAAGAGGCGCTTAAGTGGGCATTAATCAATCAGGGATATTCAAGAATAATTGTTGAGGATTCAATCGAGCAGGCAAATAAAGAACTTGCTGAGAAAGCCCCTTTACTCAAAGAAAAACCACAAATAATATATGAAATTATTGACGAGAACGATAATCCGATAATCATAAAGAAGTCCTGGTGGGAAAGATTTTTTGGGGTTTGATGAGTTTATAGTTATCTTCAACACAAACCTTTTTAATGTGTTTTTCTTCTGAAAATTATGCCGGCATGCGCAGAATGGTAATGCACCTGGTTTGAGCCCAGGGTCCTCGGACGTCCAGGTTCGATTCCTGGTGCCGGCGTTTTTATTCATTAAATTTTCCAAATAAATGAATTAAAAGTTAACGGTTGCGTAAAATTAGGTAGACTATTAACATCTCTATTAAAATTCTTAGAAAGAGTTATATGTGGGTTAAAATTAGCATAGAATTCACTTGCGTCTTGATCTAAATATTCTTTTGCAGTATCCTTTTCCAAAGGATTTAAATCTGGATATTCTAAAAAAATCTGTCTAACACCTTCACCAATAATTTGATTATATATTTCTTCTATCTTGTGATGAGAATATCTTAATACAAGGAATTTTTCCCTAAAAACATCAAAGCTATAAGTGTCTGGAGATATTTGGAAGGGAAGAGATTTATCTAAATATTGTATCATTTTTCTTCTCAAAAAAACTGGAGTCTGAACAGAATACCTAATGGTGGAATGAAATTTTTCTTTTGGATTTGAAATTAAATCCTTATTTTTAGAAAGATATGATCTAATTTTCATAGAACCACTTTTTCCAAGTAAGAGGGACACGTGATTTACTCTCATCTTTTTTAATTGCTCTATGCCTATTTAAGAATTATTGTTATTTTCAAAAGGTCTAAGAACCCTTATGTCCGGAGAGAGAAGATGAATATGATCTTCTTTGAATCTAAGTCCACGATATATTTTTTGTGATAATTCTCTCCTGGCCTTATCTTTATAAAATTCCCAGTATTGATTTGGGTGTGTTTTTCTGAGAATCCTCCAAAAAGCATCTTTGATATTCGGATGAGGATATTTTGTAAAAATTATGCTTCTACATTGTTCTCCTGGAAAATCAATACCTCGTGAACAGCGAGTTGTAAAAAGAGAATCTGTTTTCCCGTTTTTGAATTCTTCAATAAGATATCCTGTTTTATCCATTATCTGCGCCTCCCTCATTTCCATTCTGCTCACTAAGTTATAGACCCCGAACTTTTTTATCTCTTCTTTATCAGGGAGGTCTGAAAAACTATTCACATGTATTAGTACAGGCTTTTTTGCAATTTCTACACATTTGCTTAGGGCTTTGAGATATTGTCCACGATTAAATATTCCTTTGGAGAAATTTTCATATTTGCAATCCATTTCAAGACCTGTTTTTTGGACACTTATTGTCCCCTGTTGTTCTGTTTCTGCCTCGATTATCTTGAAGTCCTCTAGTCCAAAGATTTCTTTAAGAATTTTTTCAGAGTGTAGTGTCCCGGACATGAGAATTATGATTTTATTTTTATCCAGCATTTCTTTGAACCTCTTTGCAAGATTTGTCGTTACAATACTTATTATAAGATTGCCATCTCTTTTGTTGAATGTAGTGTAACTTTCCTCCAGAAAATCTTCAAACATCCTTGCTGTTTCTTCAACATCAAACAAATAACTTTCATCGTCAATATCATCTAAGAACTCTGGAGAATTCAGAAAAATTTTCAGAATGTCATAGATTCCTGTGTTTTTCAAAGAAATTATTTCGTCCGAATAAATAGCTTTCTCAACATTTTTGTCTTTTTTTATCTGTTTTATTACACCATTCAGCTCATTAATGACTCTTTCTGTGCTATCTTGAGAATATGCCATCATGATAAGGGAATTCTGAAGACGGTCCAGATTAATGTTCCTCTGGTTTGAAAAGTTATCCAAAAATTCATCTCCCTCGTCAATTATTTCTGCCTCTGTCAGAGGTTTTCTGTTGAGTGCAGATTCGAGATGATATTTTAGGGAATTAAATACAATCACATCTGAATCAATATAAGAATTAAACTGTTCATAAAATTTACATCCTGGTTTTCGCTGGTATATTGTAAATTTTGTATTATTTAGTCCTTCGTATGTTCTTTTTGATTCTTCAAAACCCTTGCCAGGAGTATATTTATCAGGCAATACTGGAGACCAGTAAGGGCAAACACTTGCTACAGGTGTTCTTTTTATATCACTTATACTTAGAATATTTTTTGAGGTGATATTTTTATTCTGTTTCAAATATTCTTTTAATTTCCTTAAATTCTTTTCTTTTATCTCAATTTTACATGGAAGGTCATATCTGTCTGCAGAGAAATCTTCTCTCTTTTTTCTATCTTTCTCCCCTTTATTAAATTCAAAGATGTCATGGAGTTTAGCATTCACCTCTCTTTTTATTATTGGAATGTTTGTTTTTTTATCTTCCATAAATTTGCATACATGGTTATTTCTTCCGGTAATAACGCTTATCTTTAATTTTTCATTATTGTCTTTTAGAAGATATTTATCTTTTTCATAGTCTTTTTTATACTGATTTTGCAGATTTTTTCCTGGAACTACAATGGAAGTCTTTCCGAGTTTTCTTGCGACATTCAGGGCAATTGCACTCTTCCCTGTTCCGCAAATACCCCTTACGAGAATGACTTTTTTTCCATCTCCAATTGAATCTAATATTTCTCTTACTACATCTTCCTGAGATTTTCCATTAGAAAATATAAGGGGTTCTAGAAATTTGCCATTTTGATATAGGTTCCACATCTTTTATGAATAGCTAGAGATGGTAAATTATAAAGTTTATTGTTCAAACTAGAAAAAGCTCTTTAGATATAAATAATTTAAACAAAATTATCCAAAGAGCGCACTAAGTCCTTCTGCTGCAGCTTCTTTCTTTTCTTCTTTTGGTGCTTCTGGTTTTTTCTCTTCCTTTGGCGCTTCAGTTGTAGCTGGTGCTGTTGAGACCATGCTGGCACTTTCAAGTTCTTTGTCAATGTCAACACCTTTCAGACTGGCAATCAGAGATTTGATTTTTGTTTCATCAGCCTCTGTTCCGCTAGCTGTAACAACTTTTTTCACACCCTCTTCATTAACTTCTTTCCCGAGTTTGTGCAACAAAAGTGCTGCGTACACGTATTCCATTTATTTTTCCTCCTGAATTTTAGATTTATCTGGTTGAATATTTGCCTCACCTTGC
>CAYPBR010000036.1:0-1115 GCA_964409005.1 Candidatus Woesearchaeota archaeon
CCTGCAATGATTCCTGCTGGAATATTTACCAATCCTGTGACTGAATAATAAAATCCCATTGCCGTAGCCTTCATTTTTCCAGAGAGGTCTGAAACCAGGGCACGCTGGTTAGATTGCGTGATTGCATATACTAATCCATATAAAACAAATGCAATTGCAAGATATAAAATCATATCAATATAGACAAAACTTATACTCACTATTAAAAACAATATATATCCTGAAATCAAAACTTTTTTTCTTCCAATCTTATCAGAAAGTTTTCCAAAAGGAACTGCAAATACTGCATAAACTAAGTTGAACAAGACATAGAGAACCAGAGGTATTACTATGTTGCCGGTTATGTCTCTTGCACGAAGAAGAAGGAACATGTACAATCCAAAATTTGCTATTGTGAAAACAGAAGCTACAAAAATAAAATATTTCAATCTTTTATCTAAATGCTTGATTCCTTTTACTAAACTATCTCTTATCTTTTTGGTTCTCTTATCTTTGACAAAAAATAATGGAATTAGAGATAATATAGAAATCATTGCAGCGATCAAAATAATCGTTTTAAAACTAAGATCAAGTTTCCAAAACAAGAATAGAACTAAAATCGTCCCTACAACACCCCCGGCAGTATCCATCATCTGGTGTATTGCAAAACCTCTACCCCTCCTTTTCGTCGAAGAAACAATAATTGCATCTCTCGGAGCATCTCTCAATTTTCCCAATCTCTCAAACGAGATTAAAGCAATAATATACTGCCATGTATTTGCGATTACCAGAAGGAATTTGAAAAGGGTAGATAAGAAATACCCTAAAAAGATGAAAGGTTTTCTTTTGCCAATTCTATCTGAAGCCCATCCCCCGAGAAGTTTAAATAAACTTGAAAGTCCTTCTCTCAAACCGCTCAGCAAACCAACTGCAAGTCCTGCCCCCCCAAGTGCAGTGATGTAAAACGGGAGAATAGGTGTAATCATCTCACTTCCAATATCATTAAATAAACTGGAACTGCCCAGCAGGGCTATATTCTTATCACCTTTTTTCATTTAGAAAAAAATAAAATAATCTTTATAAAACTTTAACTTGTAATCTTCTCTGTCGTGGTCCGTCAAATTCTGCAAAGAAAA
>CAYPBR010000036.1:1215-4850 GCA_964409005.1 Candidatus Woesearchaeota archaeon
TCTTTAATTTCGTTTTTAGAAATATAGTCTTGAATTTCCCGCGTGATGTCTAAAAGCTCCTGTTTTTTGTTCGTTTTGATATTGATTCCCATTCCTAATTAATTCTTCTTCTCTTTTTCATGTCTTCTAAAGCCTCCCTAATCAATTTTTCGTGCGTCCCTAGTTCTCTCGCTACCAGAATTGCTTTTTTGGTCTCTATTTTTGTATCATAAGGTTCTCTTCCTTTCTTCTTTCCTATCTTTACATATTTTTCTTCAAATTCTTCATAATCTTCCGCAATTTTCTTGTCTTCCAGAAATATATTTTCAATTTTGCCTCCAACATCTTCAAAAAAACCATTTAAAGAATAATCCTGTCTCCCGATTATTTTTCTAAATGAATAATATATTCGCTCACTATCCTTCTCTTCTCCTTTATCATCTGCTATTGTTTTTATTCCTATTTCTTTTAAATCTCTTTCAAGTTTTCCCTCTTCTCTCCTGACTTTTCTTTTAATTATCTGTGGTAATTTATCAATTGAAACCCCTTTTGATTTTAGAATATTATAGGCATCTTTTAAAACTTCATTTAAAATTCTGGAAAAATTTCTCACTTCTAAAACAGGACCTGTAACTTGGCTCGTTTGATATGTATCTACACCCCATTTAATTGCTTCTCTTCTGGTTATTAAAGAAGCCAGATAAAGAGAAGCCCCAACAATTCTTTGCCTATAATCACTATGTTTTCCTTTTATTTTACTCCTAAAAGCTCTAAGTGCCTCAACTGGAGAATCTGACCTTTTATACTGAAAATTTTCTGCCATATGATGTAGTAAACTCTCAATATATTTATATATTTGTATAATCAAAGATATAAAAAGAATTAGTACAAAAAAGTAAATAAAAATTTAATTTATTGATTAAGTGCTACTAATACAACACCTACTATTGTTGTTACAATAACAACCCATCCAGCGATCATTGCTAAAACGCCTCCTCCAAGCCACCATGGAAGGGTCAATGTTCCACCAATCATTGCAAATCCTACTGCCAATGAAACAATAACACCTGTTAACCAAGCGACAAAGTTCAGCAACTTACTTTGTTTTTTTGCCATTCGAAACCTCCTTTTTGTTATTTTAATTATTCTACCAATATAAGATAAAGACAATTTAAATAAGTTTTGATTTTTTCTTAATAACTTCTTTTTATTAAATTTATCTTTTCTTTCTTGCTGGCTTTCTTCTTGCTTTCTTCTTTTTTACAACTCTTTTCTTTACCGGTCTTTTTCTTGAAACCTTTTTCTTTGCTGGATTTCTTCTTACAGCTTTCTTTCGTGCAGGCTTCTTAACATCTCCTCCAGTTATTCCAGAAAGTGTTGCTCTAAAATTTATAGGGGCTTGTGCTGTTGTAATACCTATAACCCTCCTCGCAACATTTCTTGCTTTCGTTATAGCTTCTCTGATATTGCTATTCAACCTCAAAAGCTCATTGTTAGTCTTTTTTACAGAAGAGGCAAATGCTCTCTCAGAAATCTTACCAAAGAAAAACCTCTTACTTTCAGCGTTAAACTCGTCTAAAAGCCCTTGCTTCTCTTCTTGTCGTGCCCTGATTAATTCTCCAGCAACATTAATCTCTTTTAAAAACCCCGCATACAAAGACTCATTCATCTTTTTTGTTTGCACCACTTTATATTTCCCTCTTTTATTTAATTCTTATTATCTAAAAGAAAAAAGGTTTATATAGATTTTGTTTTTTGTTTACATCTCTTCAAGAGTTGAAATTCCTAATAATTTTAAGGAATTTTTCAAAACCTGTTTAAAGGATTCTATCAGAGCTAATCTAAATGCCTCTTGTTTTGAACCAATTACCGGGCAAGTATGATAAAACTCGTTGAACAACCGGGCAAGCTGATAAGAATAATTTGCAATTAAAGAAGGATTTAAAGTTTTATAAGCATCTAAAACCACTTCTGGGAACTGTGAAAGTTTTTTTGCTAACTCAATTTCTTTTGGCTCCAGCTCAGGCACTTCAAATTTATCTTTGTTTTCTGATTTTTTTAAAATAGAATTTGCTCTTGCATAACTATACTGAAGATAAGGGCCTGTATCCCCTTCAAAAGAAATAAACTTCTTTATATCAAATACCACATCACTCATTCTGCTAGTTTTTAAATCCCCATAAAATACAGCTGCGATAGCTACTTTTAATGCTCTTTTCTCCAGTTCATCTTTTGAAATTCTTGGAGCTCTCTTTTTAATTCCCTTTTTTGCCAGAGAAATTGTTTCATTTAAAATATCTTCCATGAAAACTGTTTTTCCTTTCCTCGTCGCAAATCTTTTTCCGTCTTTATCCAGATAATGCCCATGCTCAGCATGAATGCAATTTTTAGCCCAATCATAACCCATCAGTTCCAGGATTTTAAATAACTGTTTAAAATATAATTCCTGTTCCTTGCCAACTTCGTAAATCATTCTATCAAATTTATATTTTTTATATCTCCAGATTGCTGAAGCTAAATCTCTCGTTATGTAAAGGGTTGTTCCGTCAGTCTTTTCTATTAGAGAAACATCCAGCCCGTATTTTTTAAGATCTATGATTAATGCCCCCTTGCTCTTTTTCAAAAGTTTTTTTTCTTTTAATTCCACTATAACTTTTTTCATTTGCTTGTTATAGTCAGACTCTCCAGAAAAGATATCAAATTTTATTCCAAGAATTTTGTAGATTTTTTTAAAATCGTTTATGCTAATTTCTTTAAATGCCCTCCAAAGCATGACAGCCTTTCTGTCTCTATTTTCTAGTTTTTTAAACCATTTTCTTGCACCTTCTTCATAATTTTTAAGTTTACCGGCTTTTACATAAACGTCCAAAAGATGTTTAACTTTATCTTTTTGTAATTTCTTCTCGCTTCCGAATTTTTCATACCCCAAAAGAAGTCTTCCAAACTGTGTCCCCCAATCTCCAGGATAATTCATTCTAATGACTTTAAAACCCTGAAACTCGCAGATGTTTGCTATGGAATTTCCAATAATTGTTGATCTGAGATGACCAATCCCAAATGGTTTTGCAATATTTGGGGAAGAGAATTCTACCAGAATCTTTTTTTTTCTCCCGATTTTTCCCACCCCGAATCTTTCTTTTTGAGTTATTGCTTCCCAGATAACTTTCCTTGCGAGAGATTTTCTGTCCACAAAAAAATTGATATATGGTCCAGATACCTGAATATCATCAAAATCAGTTGCTGTCGGATTTCCAATGTTTTGTCTTAGCTCCAGTGCTATCTCGTGGGCGCTCTCATTGGTTTTCTCTGCTACTGAAAAACAAGGAAACGAATAATCCCCCATCTCATGAGAAGGAGGAATTTCTATAATATCTTCAATTTCTTCTTCTGATAATTTAATTTTTTTCTCTTTTAAAATCTTTTTCAAGAGCTTTATCACAACTTCTTTCATTTTTATAAAGAATTAAAAAAGATTAATAAATGTTACTCTATACAATATTTATAAGGAAATTGATTGTTTAGATGTCAAAGCAAAGAGCTTTGCATCGCGAAGCCGATATCGGCTTCTGAAGAAACCATTGGTGTCTTACAGGCCTCTGTAGCTCAGTTGGCTAGAGCGCTTGACTCGTAATCAAGAGGTCCGGGGTTCGATTCCC
>CAYPBR010000037.1:0-4786 GCA_964409005.1 Candidatus Woesearchaeota archaeon
CTCTGTCAACAGCTCTTTTGTTTGGAAGCATGGGTTTTGCACCTGGCTGTCCGGTACAAATTGTACAAATTGAAGTATTAGGTTTTATATGTTTTGCTCCATGTATTGCTTTACAGCGGCAAAATAACTTTTCTTTGGTATTTAAATAACCATGGACCTCCAGTCCAATCTTTACTTTTGACATTTTTCTATTATTCTTTCAAACCTATTTATTTTTTCTTGATGGTCTGAAGATATAACCTCAAAAAATCTTTTTATAGTTTCTCGTTTTGCTGTTCTTATTCTGAAAAATTCTTGATTTTTAGTCCTTTTTGGTTCACTTAATATTATGTTATTTTCATTAAGTTTATCTCTAATCCAAATAAGTATTTCACAAGGACTATCTTTTGATGCTTGCCCCATATCTAACCATGGATTTTTATTCGTTTCTCCAACTCCCCCTTCAGCATCAAAGAATCCTCTTATGAAGAATAATTGTATTGGCAGTTTAGATATTTTAATAATTTTTGGAACTCCAATATTTCTGATTTTCTTTCCTGTTTTTAGGCCCAACACTTTTTTTAAAAATATATAAATTGGTTTTGACGAAACTCTTAATATGTACCATTTATGCCTTTTTTTATTAGTTCCGACATAAACTTTTCCTTTAACCTTAAATTCTTTTTTTAATATATTATTAATTTTATATAACATTTCTAAATTTCCATCATAGAAATATATAGAGTATTCTTGAAAGCTGTTTAACTTTTCTTTTTTAAGATGCCCGTCTCCTTGAAAAAATCCTATAAGGTATCCCAAATTATTATTTAATTCATGTGGTAAAATAACTTTTCTTTGACCATTTTGACTATATCCTTGATTATTTATATAAACTAAATCCCATTTTTCAATAAATTCTTTCCCAGTTTTATTACAAGATTTTTCCCAGAATTTAAGTAAACTGTATGTCTTTGAAATGGGAATCGGATTTGATCCAGAAATCCAAGAATAAAGTGTTTGATATGGAATTTTTAATTCAGAAAATATTTTTTTAATTGTTTTCCTATTATATACTTTTTTTATATCTAAATAAATTGTTTTTATTATTGGCGAGACCTTATGTAAACAAATATTTTCTTTATATTTTTGGTTTTCTTCTTTTTCTAATTCGAGAAGATAATTTTTAAGTTTCATCTTTTATATTTTGAAAAATTTATCATCAAAATTTGGTTTAAAGTTTATGTTATTTTCTTTAGCCCATTTATTTACAGCTGTTATTGATAACCTTAATATTTTGTTCTTATCATTTGGGTATTTGTTTTTAATTGCCTTTTTTCCTAAACTGGCCATTCTTAAATTATAATAATAATTTCTTAACATATTCTGGTAAATATCTCCTTTATAGATATGTTGCAATTCTTGTTTTACTTTTTCTCTCATCTCAAAGAGTTTTGTGCTTATCATACTATCTGGTATGATTGATAGTATATAAGTCTTTTGGTTAGGAAAATTAAATTAACTTTAACAGACAGATTTTTAAGTTAAAGATTCTTAAAAACAATATGAAATCGGCACAATGGATAACTTTTGGAATTATCTTTTTTGTAGGATTTGTTTATTTTTCTATTTTAGGGATTGGTTGGAGTAATAGCTGTTCACCTTTAACAACGAGTTCAGATACTTTAACGGCTTGTTATGTGAAAATACAGTCTTATATAGTTCCTGCATTTATTTTATTCTTTTTATCTATAGCATTTTGGATTTGTGCAAGATTAGAAAAGAGCAGAAGATAGAGTGCATATTGGACAAATATTGATGTTTGGTTTTGAATGCTTCAGGCCGTGTTCTGATTTACATTTACAGAAGAGTTTTTCTTTTGTGTTTAAGTATCCATGAATTTCCAAGCCTATTTTTGTCATAATTATATTATTATTTGCAGATTTATTAACTTAATGGATAGTTTTTTATATCTGTGAAGAATTTATTTTGTATGGGAGCAAAACCAGGAGACCATGTTGAAATATCTTTAATGAAAAAAGATTATCAAGGAATTTTGCTGGAAAGTCCTGATGATGAAAAAGGAGTTGTTCTTTTGAAACTTGATTCTGGTTATAATATAGGATTTAAGAAAAAAGATATTTTAGAAATTAAAGTTCTTAAGAAATCTGAAGAAAAGAAAGAAGAAGTTGAAATA
The DNA here is from genome assembly GCA_964409005.1 of Candidatus Woesearchaeota archaeon. GTDB lineage: Archaea > Nanobdellota > Nanobdellia > Pacearchaeales > GW2011-AR1 > CAYPBR01. The sequence goes on from CAYPBR010000037.1 coordinate 2,174, forward strand.
AAAAAGGACAGAGAAAAGCCAAACATTGCAATGATTATAACTGGTGGGACTATTGCTGCTAGGCTTAATCCCCGACGTGGAGGAGTTGACTGGTTGACAAGTCCTGAGAATTTATTTAAATATTATCCAGAACTTTTTGAAAAAGTTAATGTTGTGAAAGTTGAAGTTCCTTTTATGAAGGCATCAGAAGATATGGATTTTAAGGATTGGCAGAAGATTGCCCGCATTGCTGAAAAAATTTTGAATGACCCAGGTATCAGAGGACTTATCATTACTCATGGAACTGATTTTTTGCATTACACTTCTGCTGCTCTGAGCTTTTTTCTGAAAAATCTGAGCAAGCCTGTTGTTTTGACTTATTCTCAGCGAAGTGTTGATAGGGCCAGCAGTGATGCTAATTTGAATTTACAATGTTCAGCGCTGGCAGCAATTTCAGATATGGCAGAAGTTATGATTGTTGGTCATGCAACTATTAATGATGATTTTTGTTATGCAATGCCTGGTACAAAAACAAGAAAAATGCACACTTCCAGACGAGATGCGTTTAAAGTTATTAATGCTGAGGCTTTTGCTAAAATATTTCCAGATAGAATTGAAAGAATTTCTGATTATAATATAAGAAATAAAAACAAAGTTAAGTTAGATGCAAGGTTTGAGGAGAAAGTCGCGCTTGTCAAGGTTTATCCTGGACAAGATCCTGATATTCTGGATTATTATAAAAAGAAAAAATATAAAGGAATTGTTTTAGAGGTGTCTGGTCTAGGTCATGCTCCTACGAGAAAAGCGAGGAAATCATGGCTAAAAAAACTCAAAGAAGTTCAGGAAAAAGGATTAATAATATGTGCTGCTGCCCAGACAATCTACGGAAGACTAGACCCGCTTGTTTATTCTAATGGTCGTGAGCTGATGAAAACAGGAATTATTTATCTGGAAGACATGCTTGCTGAAACAGCGCTGGTTAAACTTGGATGGGTTTTGGGCCATGATGATTGGGCAAAAAACAAGGAAATTGTAAAACAAAAAATGTTGGAAAATATTGCCGGGGAATTAAACGATAGGTTAGAAGAATAATCACTTCCTCTTTCTACTCATAACCTTTTCAATCCTACTGAGTTGCTTTCTAAGCTCTTGTATCTCTTTTTCTGCTTTTATGTTTACAGCATAATCATACTGTGTTCTGAGTCTATCTCTCTGATTTTCTCTATTTTGTGACATTAAAATGATTGGAGCCTGAATTGCTGCAAGCATGGATAATACCAGATTTAAAAGAATAAATGGGTATGGATCCCATGGTTTTCCAATATTGTATTGTATCCAAAAATATACATTTGCTGCTATCCAGAGAGCTAGAAGCATTAAAAATCCTAATATAAAAACCCAGCTACCAGCCCATTTTGTTATCCAGTCTGCAGCCTTTTGCCCTAATGTTCTTGGAAGCTTAAAAGTTGGATGAATTATTTTCAGGAAAGGAGCTTCTATTTTCTCCTTTTTTTTAACCATAATATTAATTGTAGATTATCAATTATAAATGTTATTGGTTTTCATACCACTTAATTCATAACTATGGAGGGGTTACAGATAGGAAGTTTTATATAGACCTTATCTATAAATAATAGAATAACTATATAATAATATGTTAAAATTATACCTCTCTTATAATCGTCTTTTGGAGGATTACATTCTTTTCTCTGGTAAAGACTGGGACCATAGGCATGTTGTTACAAATTTTAGAAAAGAAGATGGGTTAGTTAAAAAGCTTAAACAGAATATTGATATTGACAGGAAGAGCATCTTGAGTTTTGATAACGTGCCAGAGGAAATCCTGTTGAAGGTGGATGTTGCTTTTAAAAATACAAAAGTGAAAGTGATATATGAAGAATAGACAGACAATTTAATAAACTCTTTTTCTTTTTTTGTTTTATGGGTGTTAATAGTAAAGAAGGAGGGGTTAGTGTAAGGGGAACCTTGGTGCCCCTCATTTATGAAAAAGCTGGATTGAAATGCGGATTAGAAATTCATCAACAGTTAGATACTAAAAAATTATTTTGTAACTGTCCTTCTCTTTTGAGACAGGATGATCCTGATTTTTTAGTTAAGAGAAAACTTCATGCTGTTGCTGGAGAGAGCGGAGAAGTTGATATAGCTGCTGCTTATCAGGCAAAATTAGCCAAGGAATTTATCTATCAAGGTTATGATACGACCTGTCTCGTAGAATTGGATGAAGAACCGCCGCACGGTATAAACAGAGAGGCTTTGAAAATTGCTGTTCAGATTGCAATTTTACTAAATTGTAAAATTCTTCCAATAACTCAGATTATGAGAAAAACTGTTATCGACGGCTCAAACACCAGCGGTTTTCAGAGGACAGTTATTATTGCACGCGATGGTTATGTTGAGACAGAGCAAGGAAGAGTAGGTCTTGAATCTGTCTGTTTAGAAGAAGATTCTGCAAGGATTATCCAGAAAGGGGAAAAACCTGTTTTTAGATTAGATAGGTTAGGAATCCCTTTAATTGAGATTGCTACTGCTCCTGAAATAAAAACTCCGCGACAGGCTAGAGAAGTTGCATTGCATATTGGAGATATTTTGAGAAGTTCTAAAGTTAAAAGAGGG
>CAYPBR010000038.1:0-2453 GCA_964409005.1 Candidatus Woesearchaeota archaeon
ATATGGTTTTAACATAAGTCCTCCTATCACAATTCCTGTCAGCCCTGTTATGAGGGTTCCCCTTTTTACAATCCCCTTGTATAATTGTTTGAAATTCATTTTATATAAAATTCTGGACAATTGACTTTTTATAAAACTTTTTGTTTGTTGCTTTAAGGATTGCAAAATATTTATAAACAATAGAATCATAATCTTAATATGAAAAAGAGGGTCTTTTCTAGAAAAGGTGCAACTACTCTCCATGTTATTGTTGCTGTAATTTTGATTGCTAGTGGAGTTTTGTTCTTAATAAATAAATCTGCTTTGGGGGTTATTCTGGCTTCTGTTGGATTATTGATAGAAGCTGTAAAAAATTGGGTAAAATAAAATGGCGGTTAATACAAATACAATCATTGGGATAACAATAATAATAATAAATTTAGTTCCCATTATATTGAAAAAATATAAATATGTCGCAGTAACAGCAGTTATTTCTGTGCTTCTTGCACTGCTCGCGTTTTATTTAGGTTAAAATGGTAAATAGAAAAAAGAGGACTGGAAAAAAGAAGAGTTTTCATTTAGGAAAAATCCAGATTAATTTTACAAATAAATTAACATATACTATTCTATCTGTTATGATTTTAGTCTTGGCTGGGGTTGCTGTTAGTGGAATCTGGGACGTAAATAAGAATGTTTATCACGATGATGCTGATGTGAAAGTTACTATAGGGGGAACAGATTATAGTTTGGATGAAGCGATAAGTAGTGGACTTATTGGTGGAGATACAAAGTGTAATGCTTCTGGAGTATGTACACAAGTTTGTATTGGCACTGATTGTCAGACGAGTTGGCCTGCTGGGGGGGGTAGCATCGTTACAGATTCTGTGACTTTTACTAACCCAACAAGAACAGGGAGTACAAGAGGAGCAATTCCTGCTGTTATATTAGAAGTATGGACATATACTCAAGAAAATGCACGTCCGTGTGTTTGGTATCCTGGAGATTCACCACCATGTAAGGATAATGCAGACTCCTATCCGACGAACCCTTCTTGTGGCTCACAAGGTTCTGGCTATATAGATGTGCAAATTATTGGATCTACAACACAAATCGAAGATGGAACTTCTTGCTATTTAGGATCAACTAGTTGGGATGTTTGTGAAGCTTTAACAGATAGATATAGTCTTCTCCATACATATTGTGAAGGATGGAACTAAATTATTCAATTAATTCTCCCCCTAACTAATCCCCGCACCTAACTCAATCTCATCATCTGGCTCAGGAGAAAACCAATAATTCTAAAATCCTATAAAAACCATAAAATTTATAAGTAAACGAAACTTATATATATCTATAAGTTAGGTTAATCATTAAAAATAGTGAAAATATGGTAAAAATTCCTTTGAATTTAAAATTGAAAAGAAAGATTCAGAAAGAAATAGCATATGCTCAAGATATTTTGGTTGAAGAACTTTATAATTTTTTTCCAAAGGCAATAATCCATGGTGGAACAGCTCTATGGAGATGTTATAACGGGAATAGATTTTCAGAAGATGTTGATGTTTATATAAAAAAAGATAAGAAAAGAATAAACGATTTTTTTAAAGTGTTAGAAAAAAGGGGCTTTAAGGTGATTAAAAAAAGAATAAAGGAAAATTCTGTATATTCTCGCTTAGTTTTTCATGACGTGTCAGTCAGATTTGAAGCAACCTTTCAGATTAAAAAACCTGTTTTTAGGAGATATGAAACTTCTGAAAGCTTTTTTATAAATGTTTATACATTGTCTCCAGAGGATTTAATTGTTGAGAAGATTGATACCTACTTAAAGAGAAAAAAAATTAGAGACTTGTATGATGTTTTCTTTTTGTTAAATTATGCTGAAAAAAAGGATTATATAAAAAAACATTTAAATAAACTAATCAGAAATTTTGAAAAACCAACAGATGAAAAAAATTTAAAAACCATAATAATATCGGGAGCAGTTCCAAGTCCAGAGCAATTATTAAACGGAATAGGAATATGGGCAAAATAAAATATATCAATAAAATTAGAGAATTTTTTAAGGAAAGTCCTGTAGTCAATATAAACTCTTTAAAAAAGTTCATTGATAGAAAAAATAAGGAATATATTTATTTAATAATTCATAATCTAATAAAGAAAAAGGAAATAAAGAAAATAACTCGCGGATTTTATACATCTTATGAAGACCCTTCATTAGCGGTTTTTTGTTTTAAACCTTCTTATTTGGGACTGCAAGATGCATTAAGTTTTCATGAACTTTGGGAACAAGAGACAATTCCAGTGATAATTACAGCAAGAAAGATAAGGCCGGGGTTAAGAAAAGTTCTTGGTATGAATGTTTTGATTAGAAGAATAGATAAAAAATATCTCTTTGGATTTGAATATAAAAAAATTGGAGATTTCTATGCTCCTGTTTCTGATATAGAAAAGACCTTTATTGATATGATTTATTT
>CAYPBR010000038.1:2553-4756 GCA_964409005.1 Candidatus Woesearchaeota archaeon
CTTCCATTATGATTCTTATATGGAAATATTTATAAATGTAACGTTCTATTATAAAATATAATAAATCATAATAAAGATAAAATGGTTCAAAATATAATTAATTTAAATGAAAGATATGACAGAATTTTAAACATAGTGAAAGCTAAATTTGGATTAAAGAATAAATCCCAGGCAGTATCTTTAATTATACATGTTTATGAAGATAATTTTCTTGAACCAGAATTAAGACCTAAATATTTGAAAAAACTTGAAAAAATAAGAAAAGGAAAATATATAGAATTTAGTTCTATAGAGGAATTGAGAAAAGCCACTAGTTAAGCAAGTAAAAGAGATAAAATGTATAGGTTTAAAGTAAGCGAAGAACTTCAAAAGAAATTGAAAAAGCTTTCAAGAAAAGATAAAAAACTTCATAAACAGCTTCTTAAGAAAATTGAAGAAATTGTAAATTCCAAGAATATAGAACATTATAAAAATCTCAGATATAATATGAAAGATTCAAAAAGATCTCATATTGGGCATTTTGTTCTTGTCTTTCAATACGATAAGAAAAACAATATGATTAATTTTGATGACTTTGATCACCACGATAAAATATATAAATAAAGTAATAAAATATTTTAAGACATTAAACCAAGTTTCTTAAGAACTCTTACAATCATTTTTTCTCTGTCTTTTTTAGAATCATATTTGACACCGAGAAGATTTGCAGCAATTTCTTTGTAAGCCCTCGCCGCTTTGCTTTTTGGATAAGTTTTGATGACTGAATTTTTTAGATTTAGAGCTTTTTTGATACAAATATCTTCGGGAACCATCCCAAGAATAGGAACTTCCAGCATTTCTTTTACAACCTCTGATTGCATTTCTATCTTGTCTTTTCTTACACGGGTAATAATCACCCCCAGAACTGTCTTTTTCATTTGCTCTGCGATTTTTATTGTTTTCAATGCATCTGTTATGGCAGGCATTTCCGGATTTGTTATTATGATTAATTCATCAGCCATCTTAATCACCTCTCTCGCTTCTACTCCAAGTCCTGCGGCACTGTCGACTAAGACATAATCTGAAATATTTTTGAAATCTTCTTTAAAATCTTTTATTTTTTCAGGTTTTATTCTCTTCAGTTCTTTCACAGATATAGAAGAAGGAATGATTTTTAATCCGGAATCATGTTCATAAACCGCTTCAAAAACCTCTGCCTTTTTTTGTAATACATGATTTAGACATACTGGAACTTCTGGGGAGTTTAGAATAATACCTATATTCGGCGTTGTCAAATTTGCATCAACAATCAAAACATCTTTACCAAAATAGTTCAGGGATGCACCAAGATTTATTGCTGTAGTTGTTTTTCCAACACCACCTTTACCAGATGTGATAACTATAACTTTCTTCATAGTGTTAAACCTAAATTAATGTATTTTTTAAACTTAATTGTTAAAGAAAAGTCACTTTGATAAAAGAAAATTCTTTGTAGTACTTATGAATTTTTCCAACTTATCTGCATATATTTTTAGTTGTTCAAGATTTATATTTATTTCTTTTCCCCTATAGAAAACTTTTAATGTCACGTTTTTTCTGAACTCCCCAATTCTTTCTCTTTTTAATCCTTCAATTTTTCTGAACATTTCATACATGTCTATAACTTCTTGGAAATTTTTATCTTTTTTGAATAATTTTTTTACCTGTTCAATTTTACCTAGGGGGTTCGTAGGAATAGAAGAAATCTTTTTTTTCTTTTTCGCACGCTTTAATATCTCTTCTATACTGGTTTCAATCATTTTACTCCATCTCAGAATAAGATTTATCATGACATCACAGGTTTTGGTATATTTCAGGCTAACATATAACAGGTGGTCTGCACTAATTTTTTCTTGAATAATGTCTTCCATATGGAATCTTCTTTTAAATTATATTAGAAGTATACAATGTATAGACTAAGGGGTTTTTATACTTTTCTTAAAAATTGCTCCTGTGTTTTTTTTAAAATATTTTTTGCCATTGCTAAAAATTTCTTGGTCTCTTCAACAGTGAGGGTTTTTTGCCTCATATCCTCTGATAAAATAACAATTTTTTCATCTTTTATAAATTCAAAAGGACTTCTTTTGTGTTGTTCAACAATCTCGAACAGTTCAATAATCAGTTTGATATCCTCAAGTGTTATATCATATCTCGGAGCACATTTTTCTCTGAAAGTTTTGAAATT
>CAYPBR010000039.1:0-4667 GCA_964409005.1 Candidatus Woesearchaeota archaeon
TTCATTCTTCAAAGCCATTTTTCTTATATTTGTACCTCTTTAACATAAATAAGAGGGCGAGCAAAACACAAAATGTCACGAATCCAAAAAAGGCATACCCACTTTTGCTTAAACTTTCACTGTTATCCTCTCTTTTTATAATTTTTGGATTTAAATTTATTGTCTGAGAAGTTATTGGTGAGCGATTTTCATTATCTATTATGTTAGTTGTTTCATCTTGCTTATCATCTGTTTCAGTTTCTGGTATATCTTCCTCAATTGTTTCATTCTCAGTTTGATTATTAGATTGGGTTTCTCCATTTACACATGCAAGCCCTTGTAATTTTATATCTTCTAAATAACCTTCGCTAATATAACTAACATTTACTAACTCATCAAGGGAACTAAATGGTCTTGCATCTATTATATATCCTGCTACTGCTTGACCTACATGAACTATTTTGTCTAATTCCTCTGCAGAAGCATTATTTATATCTACTTGACCTTCTTCACATACAGAAGATATAATTGGGAATAAAGAAATAAGAATTAACAAGAATAAAATCCTTTTCATAATATATTGGGGGTTATTTAATTTAAGTTTTATTGTATTTCTTCCCATATTTTTCTAAAAAGTCATCATATTCAATTCCAATCTTTCGTCCTTCACGAATAGCCTTTGCAATCCAAATTTGTGAGAATATGCCTTTCTGTAGATACCACGTACACTTTTCCTTTTCAGATTTATCAATCCAACCATTTTTCTTAACTTCAATACCTATCACATCATATTTTTTTCCAGAAGGTTTGAATCCGATAAAATCAGGAAAACCTGTTCCGATTACCATTACTTTTTTGAAAGGATTGTATTTTCTCTTTGCCTTGACGAGTTTTCTTTCTTCTAAATCAACATTATTTGTCCATTTATCTATTACCCAGCCCTGAAACTCTAAGTCATTCCTGACTTTTAATTCAAATCGCGCTCCTGCTGCGCGATTTCTTTTTCCCTGTTTCTTTTTGCTGATTTTTTTCTTGGGCATTTTTAGATTTGTGATATATCCCAAAGTAAATTAAAATAGGATTTATATGTTTGGGCAATTTCTTTATTCTCTATAACAATAGCTGAAGGGGTTGTCCACACTAATATAATAACTTTATTATTATAAATTGTTGTTGGTATGGGGGAAGTATATTTTCCTGGCAAATATCTGATTTCTGCAAATTTCCTTTTAGTAATTACCTTTCCTTTCAAATGTTTATTAAATAATAACTTTAATTTGATTCTTTTTTTTATTCTCTCTTTTTCATGCCCTGGAAAATAATATCTCAGGTGATCTGCTATTTGTCCAGTTGCGCCCAAAACATAATACTCTTTTGTTGTTCTCAATATATCATTATAAACTGTTTTTATGCCCTCTTTTCCTTTATATATTTCTACTTTTTCTACTTCTTTTTTAGGTTTTCGGAGTGATAGAAGCTCAGGCACAATTTTGCGTAAATTTTCTTCTTGTTCTCTTAGTTGAATTTCTTTTTCATGTAAATAATCAATTAGTCTTTTTGGATGTGCCGCATTGAAATATTTTTTATTATTCTTAACTACATATGAAATTAAACCTTTTTCTATTAAACTTTCTATTATATCATAAACATGTGTTCTGTTAATATTCACTTTTTCTCCAATTTTAGAAGCCAAAGATTCACCTAATTCCAGTAAGGCTAAATAAACTTTTGTTTCATTGTCTGTTAATCCTATTTTCTTTAATATTTCTTTTTCTACCATAAAATAATATTTCTTCTTTTCTTTATAAAATTTTCTATTGTCGTGGTTTAAATTTACAACAAAAGTTTATAAGAGGTTCTTAAAATATTTGGTTATGAAAGCAATAAACAAACCATTAGTAGCGATAATAATTTTAATTATTGTGTTAGCTGGGGCTTTAATTTATTCTAAAATTAATACCTCTACGGGATCAATTATTTCTGGAGATGAAAAAGTTAAAATTAAATTTGGGTTAACAGGAACTCCTGATGTTTTAGATATTCCTTACTTTATTGCTAAAGAAAAAGGATTTTTTGACCAAGAAAATCTTGATGTTGAATTTATTATACTTAATGGAGATTCTATAGCAATTTATTCTATTCTAGCTGGCTCTGTTGATATTGTTTCTTCAGGACATTTTGCTCTGATTAAAGCTATCAATGAGGGTGCAGAAATTAAAGCCTTTATGTCTGTACAAAATTCTCATGATTATGTTTTATCTTCTTCAAATAAAATTAAGAATGTTAAAGATTTAGAGGGAAAAACAATCGCTATTTATTCTCCTGGAGATATTACTGAAATAGTTACTATTGGAATCTTAAAAAAATATGGAGTAAATTCAGACAAAATAAACTGGTTATCTGTCGGAGGATCAAATGAAAGATATTTGGCAGTTCTTACAGGAAAAGCTGACGCTGCGCCTTTACACGCAGATTATGGATATAAAATAGAAAAAGAACAAGGATTTCATACTCTTGTTGCAATAGCAAAAGAACAACCCTTACCAATGTCTGTTGTAAGTGCTAAAACTGAATTTTTACAAGAGAATTCAGATGTTGCTAAAAGAATGACAAGAGCATTAATTAGGGCTACAAGGTACGCTGTTGATAATAAAAAAGATTTTATTGATATAGCTAATAAAAATATAGGAGGAATCTCTGAAGAAGAGCTATTAGAAATATATGATTTTTTAATAGAACAAGATATTTATGGGGTTAACGGAGGAATTACTGAAAAATCAATAAATAATTCTGTAACCATATTAGTTTCTATTGGTGAATTAGAAAAACAAATTCCCATAAATAAAATTGCCGATTTTGATTTCATAAATCAGACTATAAATTATTTAGGTAAGAAATGATGTTGAAAGTAGAAGATGTTAGTAAATTTTATATCAAAGATGATAAGAAACTACACGTTCTTAATAGACTGAACTTTAATGTTTATAATAATGAATTTTTATGTATAATTGGTCCAAGTGGATGCGGAAAGACAACTTTATTAAAGATCATAATTGGGTTAATTGAGTCATCGTCAGGAAGAATTATTTATGAAAAATCAAAAAATTTCTTTACCTTGGTTTTTCAAGAACATAATCTTTTACCCTGGAAAAATGTTTTTCAAAATATAGCTTTTCCATTAGAATTACAGAAAATTAACAGAAAAATAATAAACAGAAGAGTTAGTGAGTTAATTAAACTAGTTGGATTATCTAATTTTGAAACTTATTATCCTCACCAACTTTCTGAGGGGATGAAGCAAAGAGTTGGTATTGCTAGGGCGCTCGTAGTGCATCCTAAAATTTTATTGATGGATGAACCTTTTGCCCAAATTGATGCAATTACACGAGAAAATTTACAACAAAAATTATCAGATATTGCTTCTAAAACAAAAAAGATAGTTATATTTGTAACTCATAACATTAATGAAGCTTTGTTTTTAGCAGACAGAATTATTATTCTAAGTAAGAAGCCATCTAAAATTAAATCTATCATAAAAGTGGACATTCCAAAACCAAGATGGAAACTTAGTAAAAAAGAAAGTATCAAATTTTTTATCTATAGAAATAAAATTAAAAATCTTATAGGAGATAAAAATGTTTAATAAAATAAGTAAAAAATCATTCTTGATTAAATTAATTTCGGTACTTATATTTCTTCTAGTATGGGAAATATATGGCAGACAAATAAACCCTATTTTTATTTCCTACCCAACGGCAATATTTAAAACATTGTTTAAGATGCTCTTTTCTTATGAACTCATTAAAAATTTAAGAGTTAGTTTGTTAGAATTATTTTATGGTTTTTCTTTATCGCTGATGATAGGCATACCTTTAGGACTTTTAATGGGCAGAATAAAATTATTAGAAGATATTTTAGAACCTTTCGTCAACGCTATTTACTCGATTCCTAGAATAGTTTTTATTCCTTTACTAATTTTATGGTTTGGTATCGGGATTTCTTCTAAAGTTGCTTTAATTATTTTACTTGCGACTTTTCCAATATTAATTAATACATATAGTGGAGTAAAAAATATAGATAAGAATCTAATCGATCTAGCAAAGTCATTTAATGCAAATGAAAAACAGATTTTATCAAAAATAATCTTTCCAGCTTCATTACCTTTTATTTTTACAGGAATTAGATTAGGAATAGGAATGGCAATGATCGGTATGATATTAGGGGGAATGTTTGTAGGATTAAGTGGGTTAGGTTCTTTGCTGATTATTTATGCAAATAGATTTCAAACAGAAAAAGTTTTTGCAGTTATTATTTTATTATCTATTATTGGGATTTCCTTAACAGGATTTACTAAATATCTTGAGAAAAAAATAATTTTCTGGAAATAAGTATTTACATTCACAAATCCCGCGCCTGCAGAGTTCTTCTTCCGTTGGCTTTAGCTCTCTTTATTGCATTTTCAAGGATTTCTTCAACTTTTCTATCAAGTGCAGGACCAACTTCTTCTGCAACACTAGAAACAGCATTCTCTTTATCAAGCTCTTTCACCACTTTCTTTATATTGCTCTTAACAACTATCCCCATTTGTCTTTATTTTATCTTGTTTAATAATTTAATTATCTTATCTTTTCCAATTGCTAAAATTAAACTCGCAAGCCTCGGTCCTCGTGTTTTTCCAATAATAACCA
>CAYPBR010000040.1:0-1316 GCA_964409005.1 Candidatus Woesearchaeota archaeon
TTACCATGCCATATAATATAATAATCGGAAGAGGGGAGGCTGATAAAAAAGCCTTTGATGATAAAGGACTTGTTTACATGGGGAAGGGTTATGTGAAAATGGGTCAGTATACTTCTCTGAGCAACAAGATTCTTATGGATATTGCACGAAGCCATGTAATTTTGGTTGCTGGGAAGAGAGGCGCGGGAAAATCCTATACCCTCGGAGTTATAGCAGAAGAACTTTCAAATCTTCCACCACCAGTGAATAAAAATGTTGCTTCTTTAATCTTTGACACCATGGGAATTTATTGGACCATGAAATTTAAAAATGAAAAAGATAAAGAATTATTAAGAGAATGGAATTTGAAACCTCAAAACCTCCCTGTAAAGATTTTTGTTCCTTTTGGTCATTATGAAAGTTATCTGGAAAAAGGAATTCCTGTAGATAAGAGTTTTGCCCTTGATGTTACTGAATTAAATCCTGAAGACTGGATAATAACTTTTGGTTTAGATATAACAGATTCTGCGGCTGTTTTAATTGAGAGGACAATAACCAGATTAAAGGAAGTGGGGAAATTTGGAATTGATGATATTCTATCGAATTTAGAAAAAGATGAAAAGACCCCAAGAGAAACGCGAAATGCTGCAATAGGTTTATTTGAAGCGGCAGAAACATGGGGTATATTTGCAAAGAAAAATCAAGAAGCCACAGAAGTAAAAGATTTAATTTCTGCAGGAGCAAGTTCTGTCCTGGATTTGAGTGTTTACAGTTCTATCGGAGCTTTTAATGTAAGGGCATTAGTAATCAGTTTAATCTCAAGAAAAATTTTTAATCAAAGAATGGATGCCAGAAAAAAAGAAGAGATTAAATCAATATCAAAAGGACTTGATTATTTATCAGAGCAGGAAGAAAAAGAAACTCCTCTGATTTGGATATTTATAGATGAAGCTCACGAATTCCTGCCACTGCACGGAAAAACAGCTGCAACAGATGCACTGATTCAGTTACTGAGAGAAGGAAGGCAACCGGGAATCTCTCTAGTTCTCGCAACGCAGCAGCCAGGGCAGATTCACAGAGATGTTATGACACAATCCGATATTGTAATTGCACACCGCGTTACATCACAGCCAGATTTAGAAGCTCTGAATTATATCATGCAGAGCTATCTTCTGGAGAGTATAAAAAAATACATGGATGATTTACCGAGCTTAAAGGGTTCTGCAATAATTCTAGATGATAACTCAGAAAGGATTTATCCAATGAGGATAAGACCTAGGTTCACCTGGCATGGCGGTGAAGCTCCGACAGCCATTAAAGCTGAGAAGAAGTTATAG
>CAYPBR010000040.1:1416-4462 GCA_964409005.1 Candidatus Woesearchaeota archaeon
GTTTTTGTTTTTAGAATCTTAATTTTCTTTCTTGCCTTTTTTGCTTCCTGTTTTACTTTATCAATTATCTTATCCACATCTTCTACTTTACAAAAATCATAATAAAAAATCCTAGTGCCCTTCTTACTTAAAGAAAAAGCTTCCCTCAAAAAACTATCTTTTAATTGAGGGCGAGGCATAATAATCACACCAAACTTGCGGGAAATTTTCTCATTATTAACAATCAATCCTCTTTTAATTTTATTAGCAATATCTTTTATTTTTCCATTTAACAATATCACTTTATCCTTAACCTTATTCAGTTCAATATTAAGCATAGCATATTTATTTGCTTCGCGATTAATCTCGTTAGAAAAAACTTTCTTTGCCTTGGAATGTTTCGCAATTACAATGGAATAAGGCGCAACTCCTGCAAACATGACTAAAACTACATCACCTTTTTTTATTTTACCAGCAATCTCTTTTCTTTCGTTACTCAATCTGGGAGAAAAATAAGTCGTGTCAATGTCAAATCTAAAAACACAATTATTCTCCCTATACAAAACTTCTTTAGTTTTCTCTCCTGTGAGATACCTGGTCTGCATTTTTCTAAGCCTGCCCTTAAATTTCTGGGTTTTTTCCAAAACAGTCCCTATAGATTTATTATCTTTCAGAATTTTATTAGCAAACTTTTTTTTATCTCTCGCCCTGATTTGTTCTGAAAATTTCACAACAGCAATATTGCCAAAGATGTCGAATGTTCCGAGCTTCATAAACAGATAAGAAACTGAATATTTATAAATCTTAGATATCTATTGAAATTATGAAAAAGAGGTTGTTGCTGGGTTTTTTCCTAGGGATAATGCTAATAAGTTTCGTGAGCGCGCAATATTACGGAAATTTTTCTTTTAGCAATTTCTTAGAGAGCATTGGTCCTTCAACCATGCTTTTATTTATTGTTTTTATTATTTCTTTTGCTTTTCTTATTTTTATTTTTCAAAGATCTATATTCAAAGAAAATCCAACAATCGCAGCAGTAATTTCGTTTGCACTTTCATTGGGAATAACTTATGGAATAAATAGAAGTGGTTTTAATCTTGGAGGGTGGTTTTATGGTTTTGGTATTTCACCAGATTTACTTTTTAACCTATTATCCATATTTTTTGTTATTTTAGTAATTTATTTTGCAGTTAAGAAACAACTCAGATATTTGATTTTGGGTTCGGGTTTATTATTAATAATTTTGGCTTTGTTCACAGATTTAATATATGAAAGAGGAATTGCTCTTGGAATCGGAGGAGTGCTTTTTTTAATCGGAATTTGGTTGTGGAACAGGCAGAGGAAGAAAGAACAAAGAGCTTTTTATGATAATGGAGATTATCCTGGTTCTGTGAGGGGGGGAAGATATCCTCGTGAGGGTCCAAGTGCTCGGCAAAGATTTAAAGATTGGAGAGATCCAGGAAGAAGGTTAGAGAAATATTCAGGAAAGATAGGGAGATTGGAACAAAAAGAAGAAGCACAACTGGAAAAACATAAATATCAAGATCGAAAATGGCAAAGCAGAGGAAAAAGAGCAGGAAGATTTATAGGGAGACAACGCCGAAAGGCAGGAAATATCAAAAGAATCAGAAGAATATATAGAGGAGAAGAAGAAACTTAAACCCACTTATCCAGGCCTTTCTGTTTTCCCTTTTCTTTTATTTCTCGCAACCTTTCCAACTGTTTATCAACTCTTTGCTCAGAGAAATCATGCTCTCTGACAAGAATTTCCTTTATCTTATCCTCATCAATTTTTCTGAATTTTATTTCAGCATCTTTTACATCTGGTTTGTGAAATAATTTAAAAATCTCTTTCCAATCAAATCTTTCCTCTTCAGGAAGACTATAAATCTGCTCTTCGACATTTTTAAAAATTAAAACCGGCTGCTTATATCTCTTCACCATCTGTAATGCTCTCTTCTGACCAATTCCAGGCAAACCTTTGGGATTATAATCTGTCCCAATGAGAATTCCGAGACAAATCAACTGATCTAAATCTATTCCAAGCATGTTTAAAACCCTTTCTAACTCAATCATCTCTGGTTTTATCTCGACAAAACCTGAGAAAGTTTTTCTTCTTCTTGCTAAAGTCAAGTTCCTGATTAATCTTGGGGCTCCAAAAAGCAGACTATCATAATCCTGGCTTGCACTTGCATAAACATCCTCTTTAATTTTACAGAGATAAGCAGCTTCTGCCTCTCCTTCTCCAGGAGACTGGACAACAGCAATCCCCATCGCCTTCAAAAGTTCTTTACTTTCCTGAATCATTTCATCATCTAATCTAATAAACTGAGAACTATAACGCTTCATAGCTACAATATCTTCTACTTTTTTTGCTCGTTTATATCTTTCTTTGGCTAAATCTCTTCCAGCCTTCCTATTTTTATGGGTTTTAAATTTAAGTTCTGGAGCTTGTCCATCAAAAACATAGACCAATTTCATACCCTCAGCAAGTAGATTAACATTTCTATAAAAAATTCCAGAGAGGTAGCTCGTAATTCTTTTCTTATTATCCATCAGCGGAGTTCCATCTGGCTGTCGAATTGTAGATAAAAACTGATAAAGAGTGTTAAATGCATCAACACAAATAACTCTACCTTTTAGATCTGAAAGTTCAATTCCTTTCTTAGGAATTATTTCCCTGATATTCAATCCCATGATTTTTATAAGAATAGGAAATATAAATAATTATCTAAACCTATCTCTCTGGCTCTGTAGGAAAATCGTATTTATCCAGCAAACTCTTAGCATAATCTATTATCTCTTGTCTTTTCAATCTATAAACTGGTTTATCCTCCCCACTTACAGAAATCCTTTCTTGGCCTGCTTCTCGAAACACATCTCTAACAATATCTAGATAATCATCAATACGGAAACCGATTTTCACAAGACTTTTATATAAAGCTTTAGCCACATCTCTTTCAAGTTGATTTTCCTTAATTTCTTGAACTTCTTGAGAAACTAGATGACCCATAAGACTTCTCGTACGGATAGCGTCTGCTAACCTATGCCCTCCATCTCCTCCTAA
>CAYPBR010000041.1:0-4368 GCA_964409005.1 Candidatus Woesearchaeota archaeon
TAAAAGCTTCATTGTAGTATGTTATTCTAGAATTAATGGGATTTTCTTCTGCTGTTGTAATAATTTTCTATTGTGTTCAGAACTTTTAATCTACAATACCAAGAGAAGTTCCTGGAATACCAACAGAAGTAAAAAAATTATAAAGCGTAGGATGTTTTTCCTGTAAATCAGACATCCTTAATCTGTATCTTGCTCTCATGACACGTGGTTTTATATAATGTTTTATATTCTCAATTAATGTACTTCCCGGTAAATCAGTAACGCCGGTTGCTATGGAATCATCAATTCTTCTATTCCATTCCTTTACAGTATAAAATCTACCTTCATTCAATCTTCTACTAGAAATAACATGGTCAAAATCTATGCACACACCACATCCATCATCTATTGACTTCATTAAATTAAAATACATTCTGGGTTTAAAAGAATTGTTGTGATATTTTTCAATCACAATAAAGTTAATATACTATAAATCCTTTTTCATCTCAAGAAAAATGGGTAAAGTTAAATTAGAGACAATTGTTGGGGGTCTTTTTATAGGTGGTTTTCTTTTAACTGTTGGTGCTGTAGCAAAATTAGGGGGGAATGGTGAAAGTTCTGTTCTTTATACAAATCTTGTTTCTGCAGGAGCATCCTCTATGATCTTCCCATTATTATACTATGTTTTGAAAGAAAACAAAAACAGAAAATCATCTCAAAAATATACTCAATAATTTTTTCTACAAAACTTATAATTTTCCATCACAACAATTCTTAAAAACCAAAGAGATTAATAAAAAACATGGGATTTGGAAACCTTTTAAAATATTTTCCAGCAGCCTTAATGGTTGGTGTATCTATTGGGGCATATGATCTTCACAAAGATCTTAGGGAAATAGGAGATAGTATGGGTAATATGGTTGATATGAGAACTGTTGGCCAACTGGAAATTATTAATAACGATTTTATAGAAATGCACAGAGCATTACAAGATATTCATGAAGGACTTCATAATGCATATCCCTCTTTGGATTCTGTTGTTAGGCCACATTGAAGTTTATTCTTTTTATACTAATTTTTAATTTTCTATATCACCATAAAGTTAATATACTTTAAGATATTAATTATTAAATGAATAGATTAGACAAGATTGTGTTTGGAACGACAAGTAGTATGTTCTGTGGTGGTTTGTTAGCAACTTTCTTAGGGGTTTTATCTTTTGACCACGGGAACGAGACTGCAGTTCAGTATATTGCGGTTCCTGGTATGATGTCAGCCATTGTAGGATCATATATATTTGCTAGATATTATGACAGTACTATTGGTATAGGGGAAAAGACAAAAAATTCTCAAAACAATTCTGAAACATATAGTAATTAATAATTTTCCATCACAACAATTCTTATAAAATAAAAAGAATTTATAGAAGTAAATAATATGGGTGACCTAAGCGATAAATTTGGTGCTCCTTTACTTCTTACATTAACATTCGCTATAATAATAAGTTTTGGGAAATACAAAAGTCCGCTTTATAAGGAGGCGTCAAGACTTGCAGATCTCAATGGACCTGTTCCTGAAAAAAGAAATAATGGTGTTACAGGACCTGAAGAATGGGGACAGGTTTACAACGGACTTGGACTTCACTATACATCTGGTTCTAATCCTCTAAAAGATTTATCATCAGATCAACTGAAACAATATATCAAGAATCATCAATAAATTATTTAGGATTTCCTATCTTATTCTTCTCTAACACTTACTAACTTATCTGCATATCTATATACTTCATCTCTAATTTCTGCAGATTGTTCAGAAATATAACTTTCAACAATACTTTTTCTGCCTTTTACAGCATGTACTAAATAATAAGCAATTTCCTTTGGTGTGAGTTCCTCAAAGATCTTATGCGCACTTATTGTAAGCTCTTTCTCAAAAGAAAGACCAGTCATTGCTGCGAGTCTTTCTTCAAAGATCCTACCATCAAGACCATCTAATGTCATAACTTTTATTATTTTATGGTGGTATTTAAGAATTGTTGTTCTGCATTTAACTTTATTAATTCTATTTTCTTATATTATCTAGGATTTCCATCACAACAATTCTTTTATACTAATAAATTAACAAAAAATATGGGAAAGAGATATTATAAAATAACTTTGTATGGATCTAGGAGAGATGTAAGATATGTTGAAGAGGTTTATATAGAGTCTGAAGGAAAAGTAAAAATAAGAGGACATCCCCCCTCTGCCTCTAAATCTCAGTTAGAAGAGATTACTAAAGAGGATATGGAAAAAGTTTTAAGATCTCAGAATAAAAGTCATGAAACTTCTGAATAATAATATTTTTATATAAAATCTTCTTGTAAAAACTTATGAAATTTTGTAAATATCAGCAAAAAAATACAGATGCTGGAAATCAGAGAAGAGAAGCGTATATATGTAAAATAATATCTATCTCTGAAGGCAAACCAATTAAATGTTCTTATAAGAAAGAAGATCTTCATCACGGCAGAATTAATGGAACCAAAAAATTATATGTCACTAAAAGACATAATCACGGAGAACCTTGTCCAGAATTCATCCCACTCTCAGGGAAAGAGGGTGACCTGGTCAAACTCGTAAAATCATATAAGAAAAAAAAGAAATAATATCAATAATTCTACAAAATCTTTAATAAAATCAGCAAGCCCAAAATCGTCAAACCAATAACAGTAATTTCTTTTTTGTATCTCATATCCATAAGTTTATGTGAGAAATATATCACTGCGCCCAATTGCAACAATGTTGCAGAGAGTATCCCCGCAACTATATAAGGGATATTTGAAAGCGGTCCTAAAAATAATCCAGAATAAACAAAGATATCATCTATAATAGTAGCAAAGGCTGTCAAAAATCCGACAGCTATTAATTTTAAGAATCTCTTTTTTGAAATTGGTTTAAGATGAACCAAACTTCTTTCGACTCTCTTCTTTGGTTTTTGAACAAACCAGTCAAAGTAAATCGACATAGCTATTAAAAAGATTAATGCTGCAGAAATATAATTCGAATATGGAATTGCTTTTATTGCAGAGCCGAATAAAAATGAAAGTAACATTGCTATTGTTATAGCTAAAAATACCCCAATCACAAACGCGAACTTACCCCTCTTTGTTCTGGTTATATTGGCAAGAATCGGGATACGGGTCATTGTGTCATCAAAACCAGCAATTATTTTTACAAAAAATCCTGAAAAGAAATATTTCAGTGCCATTAGATTATAAAAAAGATAAAGTTTTTAAGTGTGACTAAAAATAGGAAGCCCGCACCAGGAATCGAACATGCTTCTAAAATCATTCAGTAAACCTTAAAAAGCCATGATTCGCCTTATTTTTGTAAGTTGGGTAGTTAACTTCGGGACTCGGCTTTTAGATAAGCGAGAAATCGAAATATATGATTTCTGAGTTCTGTGGAAGGTCCGCCCACCACTGGGGAAGTATCCCCTAGAACCCCTCGAGGTTAGTCACTTTCCGAAAGGATTGTTGCTGTGAAGCAAGGCTCTGTTACAGAAACGCCACAGCCTTTGCAGAGTTATGAAGCATGCGCGGAACTGCGAAGCAAAGGATTTGATGAAACGAACATCCTGACTGGTGCAAGGCTTAGTGCCGCATAGTTGAATGTTAACGCGTTTCGTTCGACACATTGTGTAACGAGAAACGACAAAAGGTGGCCTATTCCCAACTTACACTTTTCCAAAACTACTTTTAAGGTAAACACAATATAAAATTCCCTTATCAGTATCTACCTCAATCATATCTGAAAAAGGAAATATGTGATGACTAACCCCTATTCCAAATCCCGACAATTCCATTTTACCTTTTGTTGTATTAGGAATCTCACTTTTACATTCCCATATTCTCTTTGTGTCTTCTGATTGAAAATAATCTCCTCCATCCTTCACACCATAACAAACCCCCAAATCTCCCAAAAATAATCCAAATTCTATATCTCTATCTTTAGCTCCATGTCCAAATGCATTTTTTAGAAGTTCCATAGATAAATGCATGGGGGCGCTATAATATCCAATATTTTCAAAAGGGTCTCTTAAATTATATTTGAATGCAAGCTGTCCCATTATTCCAAAACTAAAACTTGTAAGGTTTCTTCTCATTAATTTTTTAGGTTGATTTCTTAAGAAAGTAGTATATTGTGAAATTAAATTTTCTTCAGAACAAATGGCTTCAAGAATCCTTTTAGAAGGAGTGTATTTTTCCATACTTATTCCCTTAAATATTACTTAAAAAGCATTGTTGTGATAGGATAGATAAGATTTAAAAAATGAATGAGCTTCATTTTTTGGTAGGGAATGTAGCTCAGCGGGAGAGCACATGACTGAAGCTCATGGTGTCCGGGG
>CAYPBR010000042.1:0-4223 GCA_964409005.1 Candidatus Woesearchaeota archaeon
CTCTCATCACTGCGTCCGGAAACCCACTCCTTTAGGTGTGGGAGGACGTCATTTTTTCAATTTTTTTTGTAGGGATATGTCGTTTCTCAAAGGCTTTCTTGATGCCGCTTTCGAGTTTTTCTCTGTCAAACTTCTCTCGCCGACCATCTTTTTTTATGATATACAAATCAGATTTTGCTATTTTTTCATATGTTGTAAAACGTTTTTTACATTTTACACACTCTCTTCTCCTTCTTACTCCATCAGGAGCTTTTCTCTTATCAGTCACCCTGGATACAGGGTTTAAGCAATAAGGACATTCCATTCTATTTTGAAGGAAGGTACAATATATTGTACCTTATAACCTATTTTCCCCCACAAGTTGTATAATTTAGGAAATAAGATTAGTTGACTATTTAAAGATTTATCATCACGTTAATATGATGACACACTCACTAAACAGAATCAGAAATCTTCCCATTAACCTCTCTAAGAATCCTCTCTGCTTCTTCCTTCGTCCTTGGAGGATTCTTGTTCCAGGCAGGGCATATAGGTTTATATTCACACCAATGACACAGATATGATTTCTTTGGCGGAAATTCAGTTGTTGCTTCTATTTTTTTTATTAATTCAATGGTTTCTTTTTTTAATATATCGAGCTGTTCATTTGTTCTTTTTGAATAAATCTTTCTGTTAAATGCCAGATAATGCCAGATTAGTGAGACTTCTTTGTCTTTTCCAAATAATTCTTTTATGGCCAGAGAATATAATCCGAGTTGCCTGTCATTATCAACATCTTCTGGTTGAGGCAAGTTATTAGAAGTTTTGTAATCATGAATTTCATATTCTTTAGTTTTTAAATTATAAACAAGTCTGTCAATAAATCCCTGAATTTTGTATTTTCCTGTTTGATCAAGAATAATAAAGATTCTCTTTTCAATATCAAGGGTATTGTCATCAAAAGGTTTATTGCGCATATAATAATCAAGCAGGAACTGCACGCCACGATTGAAAAAATCTTTTGTTGTTAATTGCTTTTTTACGTTTCTTATTGCAGGATCCCAATTTTTCTCCCATGTTTTTGAATAATAAATAACAACATCATCAATGCTTGGAATTCTTTTTTCTTTTACCTGTAGATAAAGCCACTCCAGCGTTTCATGAACTATTTTTCCAAGATGTGTTTCAATGCTTTTTTCAAGAGGAGGAATTATTCTATCCAGATATCTAAATTTGAATTTCTTAGGACATTTTTCAAAAGTACTTAACCTTGAATGAGAATATAATGGCATTGTAAGACACCTACGGTTTCTTCAGACTCAACTTCCCTTTAATTATAAACATGGTAAAAAATCTCTTTTATTTTATTTAAATATTTGGATAAAAAAGTTATTTCCTTAAAGCAACAGAAAGTTCCCCTATTGCTGCACCGTTATTTAAATCGAAATCAAGATGTGCAATGAAAAGGTTTCCGTGCCTTCTTACTTTATTCAGATTAATTTCACCAACAAATGGTGCTCCGACTCGAGTTTCTCTTCTAAATTTCTTATGAGATTCTGTTACAAACATATTTTCTTTTCTTAAATCCAGGAAATCATCTAATGTTAAATTTTTGAGGTTATCCCATCTTCCGTTAGCTATTTCTTGGTTAAAAAGTACATAACATAATTGGTTAAGGCATAGTTGAGTTTCTACATCTGTCATATGGCTTACTTCCCCATCATAATATTCTGTTTGTCCTATTTGGAATAAGCCCCGTCCTAGTGGAAAATCTATCTCTGCTTCTTTTAGATACCTGTAACTTGGGAGATATATAGATACTATTTTATCAATAATATCTTGGCTTACTTTCATAGACCTTAAGAATTATAACCACTTATAAATTTATCCAATAATCTCTCCCCAACCAATTAAACGCCAGTGACCCTCGATATTTCTGGCAATTCCAACATTATCATTTTTTAGGGCGATTATAGGTATATTTAAATTTAGCTCAGCTTTGTCTTCATTTATCTTTTCAATAGTTCCGACAGTTATTGTTGTATTAGCACTGAGCATCAACATCTCTTTCGTTTTCAGAGGCTCTACTTTTTTATGTTCGCCAAGACCTAAAACCTCTTTGAAAAGTATTATTTTTATTTTTATTTTGTAGCTTATTTCAGGAAGAATATTTTTTGTTGATACTACACAACCAGCCAGAGAGTCTGTTTTTGTTAAAAAAGGATCAAGACCTGTTTCTATAGATATGCTTACCCCGGGTAAAACATTTTTCACAGATTTATTTCCTTTGTGCAGAGAGAGAATTTTTGTGGTGAGCGATTCATATATCTGTTGATGAGCTTTTTTAACAGTCAGCCCGGGTTTTATTTCAATTTCATCGCCTGTTTTTAATTTTCCTTTTTTTAAAATTCCCCCTAAGACTCCTCCATTCAGATTTTTTATCTCTGTTCCTGGTTTATTGATGTCAAAACTTCTGGCAACCAAGAAAATCGGATCTGCATCTGTTTCTCTTTCAGGAATTTCTAATTTACAGAGTTCTTCAAGAATTTTTTCGATATTGACTTCTTGTTGTGCAGATACAGGGATGATGGGTGCATTTTCAGCAATGGTGCCTTTCACAAATTCTTTAATCTCCTTATAATTTTTAAGAGCTTGTTCTTTATTGACCAGGTCAATTTTGTTTTGAACAATAATAATGTTTTTGATTTTTTTTGCCTGTAATGCCATGAAGTGCTCTCGTGTCTGTGGTTTTATTCCTTCATTTGCAGCAATGACCAGGATGGCAGCATCAATTATTGCAGCCCCCGAGAGCATGGTTGCCATGAGCATCTCATGACCTGGCGCGTCTATGAAACTAATATACCTCTGGGGGGTTCCTTTTCCTTCGTTGTTATATCTATTTCCCTCTTTGTAAATTGTCGTGTCTGCGTAACCCAGTTTAATTGTAATCCCTCTTTTCAATTCTTCTGAGTGTGTGTCTGTAAACTTTCCAGTAAGTCTGTTGAGCAGTGTTGTCTTCCCGTGGTCTATATGTCCGACAACACCCACGTTCAGTTCAGGAAGATTTTCTTCTTTGGACATGTAATTTTGAGAAAAAGTTTATTAAAAAAGGTTTGTATTATATAGATTGAGATTTTATAATTAAAAATATGATTTGGGATTTAAGATTTTATGATAAAAATATTTATGGATCTAATCTAAAGAGTCTTTTCTTCCATATAGAAGAATGCAGAACATCTCCATATGTTTGAATCAATTCTGGTGCATCACTATAGAGACACATCATTTGTCTGTAGATATCTGGAGCATCTAATGATAAGCATGGTCCATCTGTATCTTTTAATTTTTCAACTAATTCTGACTTGGCTTTTTCTATATTTGTTTTATCTTTTGCTTTAAATTGAGAAAGAGTTATAACACCTAAATTCTTCGTTTCAACTTCTTGTTCTCCAGAAGCAGCATGACCATCTATAACAACAAATTCTGCATAATTATCAGGAATTTTTGGACTTAATTCTTCATGTAATCTTTTCATTTCTTTTAATGTCTTTTCCCTGTCCAATCTGTAAACAGAATATTTTTTATCATATCTATCAAAAGTCTCATTAGAATCAGCCAAATCTTCCTGGAGCTTTCTCCAAAGAGACAGATTACGGGAATTTCCAGTTGTTTGAGACTGAATTATATATGATAAGCCAAATAAGTTTGCTGATGGATTAGTAATACCCCTATACAAACCAATTCTGTGTTTCTCCTTTTCTCCGAGAGAATCCAAATATTTTTTTAATGGAATAGTATCTTTATCTTCATTACTTTTACTTCTTCCAGATTCAAGAACTTCCATATCAAGCTCTTTTACTTTTAAATTTCCAATATGCTTTCTTATTATTGCATCAACAGATCTGCTTACAGGAATAATATCAGAAGGATCCATACTAAAGTATACTGCATTTCCAGCCACATATAAGTTTGGTTTTATAATGTCAAATTCCAATTTCATAGACTTAATGATAAAATTAACTTTATAAGCTTTTTTATTCTATAGTCACTATATAGTTAATGAATATCAATTTTCAGAACCTATAATTCAGTCAAGCTCCCAAAGAAAATCAGTGAAATCTTCTGAATTACTTCTATCTGTGTTATATTCTGATCTTATAATATGTTCTTCATCATATAATTGTTCCAAAGGAGGGGGAATTCTTCCCCGCATAATTTCAAAAGCAGTAACACAATCTAATTCT
>CAYPBR010000043.1:0-4203 GCA_964409005.1 Candidatus Woesearchaeota archaeon
TCTTTTTTGACTTCTATAGAATACACTGCTTCGAAAGTCTGTCCGATAAATCCTTTTCTGTTCTTTAATTCTTTTCCATAGTTGTATTTTCCAGAAATATCAAACCTTTTTATTTTTAGAGGACTCAAACCTGTTTCTTCTTTTATTTCTCTTCTTACACTATCAATAGTTTTTTCTATTTTTTCAACTCCTCCTTTTGGAAATTCCCAGCCTTCCCAGTGAAGCTTACGCTTTAAAATAAGATATTCTAAATTCCCTTTTTTGTTTTTCACATAGACAACAAAGAAAATTCCTCTGCGATATTTTTTCATTTTAGTAAACTATTTTTGGTCCATAGCCCCAATGTTTAACAGCTACAGCTAATTCTGAATCAGGATTTTCATTAACAAATTTTTTTATTGAGATCTTTTTCTCATAGAGTTCACGAGCCTGTTCAATTGCAATAACTCCTGCTTCAATTCCGTTTGGATGTCCAAGTAATCCCCCGCCACATTGTATCAGAATATCTTGACCAAGTTCTTTAAGAACAACTTCAAAATCTCCAGGATGCAATCCCCCAGAAGCCGTCATCCAAACTGGTTTAATATGATGCCAGTTTTGCCCAAGCGTTGGAATTTTTTTATGCGATTTGAGATTTTTTTCTTGTAAAACATCTTTAATATATTTTGCTTCCCCATAATCTTCCATTTTTGCCAGGGGAGAACCACCATGAATTGAGTCAACACCCAAGAGTCTGAATAATTTAGCCAGAACAATCATCGAGATACTAAATCCATACAACTTTCCAATACCATGAACTCCCGGAGAATTATCTCTTGTAATAAAACCATGCATTGCACGATGGGCATGAATCGCTAGACCTGGATTTTTTCTTCTTATTGTGTCAACAGCTGCAAATCCGGTCGTGATAACATCTAGCATCATAAAAATACCATTATTTTTCTTAATAAAATCAGCCCTACGCAATACCTCGTCTATATTTGAGTGGGTCGTATTACACAGATAGAATTTTTTATTTCCTGTTTTTCTTTCAGCCTTTTTTAATTCCTTAAGAATAAGCTTTGTTCTTTTGTAAAAATCATTGAATTTTAAATGTGTTAAATTTTCATCATCTTTTATTCCTTCGTAAGTTCCTTTTCCAGCGGTAAATAATATTTTTGCAAGTTTTGCCTGTTCCTTAGCAGTTCTTCCTATTTTTGGTTTTGGAACAGTAACAATCAAGCATCCTTTTTTCTTTTTTAATAACTTTCTAACTCCGGAAACTCCAAATCTTGGTCCTGGAAAAGCTCGAATCATTTTTTTTGGAAATCTAACATCATAAATCCGCATAGCAGCAACCATTTTCATTCCGGCAATATTCCCAACAATTCCTGCAAGTAATCCGGAAATATTATCTAGCTCAAATAAATCAATAGGATAAGCCACCTTGAACATATGTTTCTTATAGTCTAAATCAAAAGCAATTGCTCTTTTTTTTCTTGCCAATGGTATACCTGAATCAGGGCCGTCATAAACTTTTGTCCATGTGCCTGTAGAAGATTCAGCAGCAACAGTGGCGGCAGCATCTTTAAACAGTTTATCTAATTTCTTTTCTCCTTTTTTAAGATGATGATATTTTGCTTTTGCTACAGCTTTTTTATCAAGTTCAACTTTTAGAAGAGTTATGAGGTAATTTTCATCAGGATTTTTTGGTTTCCATCCTTTTTTAGCCAAGTAGTTAAATTGTACAGCCATTTAAAAGACACCTGCGGTTTCTTTTAGAAACTTCCCTTTTTTTAATTGCTTAAAAATCATTTTATTTCTTTTTTAAAACATAACCTTTTTTTGTATCTTCGGTAATATAACCTAGTTTATTAATTTTTTTTCTTATCTCGTCAGCCTTTTTCCAGTCTTTTTTACTCCTTGCTTTTTTTCTTTCGTCTGCAAGTTTTTTGATTTTTATAGGAATTTTTATTTTTTCTTTTTTTAATAAATCAAGCCCAAAAATTTTATCCATCTCTCTGATCGTTCTCGATTTGCCTTGAGCTTTTTCATCGCGAACCAGCTTCCATAAAATTCGCAGAGCTACAGGCGTATCCAAGTCATTATTGATACTATTTTCAAACTCGCTGAGATATTTCTTATTTATTTTTCTGTCATCTTTTATTTCTGAAATTATATTTTTTAACCTCTGATAAGATTCTTTAGCTTTTTCTAGATTTTTTATAGTGAAATTTAATGGTTTTTTGTAATGAGAACTTAAACAAAAATATCTGAATATTAATGCGCCGAACCCTATTTTTTCTAACTCAGAAATTGTATATAATCCTCCTTTGCTCTTGCTTATCTTTTCCCCTTTTGATAAAAGCCAGCCCCCATGCATCCAGTAATCCACAAATTTTTTCCCTGTTGCAGCCTGACTCTGTGCAATTTCATTAGTATGATGTATTGGAATATGATCTATCCCCCCGGTGTGGATGTCAAAATGTTTTCCGAGATATTTCATAGACATTGCAGAACATTCTATATGCCAGCCGGGAAAACCAAGACCCCATGGAGATTTCCATTCCTGTTGTCTTAATCCTGGTTTTTCAGAAAACTTCCATAATGCAAAATCTGTTTTGTTTTTTTTCTCGCCAAGATAAATTCTTTTTCCTGCCTGTAAACCTTTGATATCTAATTTTGCAAGTTTTCCATAATTAGGGAATTTAGAAGTATCAAAATAAATTCCATCAGAAGTTTTATAGATATATTTCTTGGCTTCTAGTTTTTTTATTAACTCTATTTGTTCTTTGATGTGTTCTGTAGCTTTGCTCCAGATATCTGGATTTATTATGTTTAATTTTTTAAAATCCTGTTTAAATATTTTCAGATAATAATCTGCGATATCTTGTGCTTTTTTTCCTTCTTTTTTCGCAGCCTTCTCAATTTTGTCTTCACCAGTATCTGCATCTGATGTAAGATGTCCAACATCTGTTACATTCATAACATGCCTTACTTTATAGCCACCATATATTAAGATCCTCTTCAAAACATCTGAGAATACATAAGTCCTTAGATTTCCTATGTGCTGATACCAATAAACAGTTGGTCCGCAGGAATATATATTTACATTTTTATCTTTAATTGGTTTAAAGACCTCTTTTTTTCTAGTCAAAGTGTTGTATAGTTTCAGCATAGATAAATCAAGAAAAAGTAATTTAAAAATTTAAGTAATCATGCTTCTATTTTAACATCGAAGAAGCCTGCATAGTAGTCAACACCATTTAATTGGGTATTTATTCTGTATCTTATTGTACATAACGGTGCTGTTTGTGGAATATTAACTCTGCTAATTTCAATATTAACCTGCCCTGGGCGTAAAGGAATTCCTGTTGTTTCTTTCTGCCCTGGATTTATATAAGCAGTGGCAACTTCTTCACTAATTCCACATCTTTCTGTATTTGAAGCAATCACATCATAAGTGAGTAAAGAAGATTCTGTAGTTCCTTCCTCTAAATTTTTAACAGCCCAGGCAACCCCCCATTCTTCACCTTGTTTTATATCTGCTTTCTGGTTTGGCAAATAAACAATTAGGGGTTTGTCTTCTGCAAATAATTTATTGATTTCCCCTCTTATTTTTTCATCTATGACTTCTACGTTATATTTTGCACTTGAAAATATAGTCCTCACTAACACCAGCCCGAGAATTAAAACAGTCATTAACAGCACGATGGTAACAATAGTTCCAACACTCATCTCCATTGCTGCTCTTTTGTTAGAATTCATTTTAAGATACAGGGAAATTTGGTAAATTATTTATCCCTTGAGCAAAAAAGAATGTTATAACCAAGGAAACTATTAATAAAATAACACTCAAAACTATTCCAATTGTACTTAATTTCTTAGCCTTTGTCGACAACCCTGTTTTTTGTTTTTTACTCTGAACAATTCCTATAATTCCGAAGACCAATCCAGCGAGTGGTTGAAAGAAAGCTAAGACTATACTCATAATTCCAAAAACATAACCTACAGCACCAAAATCTGTTTTTTTATCAACCATTTTCCTCTTTTTATATTTGAATAAATGTTTTTCATTTTATAAATGTTTTTAATATTAAGGAAAGTTAGGGGGCTGGAATTACTAGAAACCCGCTGGAGGTTTGTAGATGGGAATGCGGGGAGTCGAACCCCGGACACCATGAGCTTCAGTCATGTGCTCTCCCGCTGAGCTACATTCCCTAC
>CAYPBR010000044.1:0-4111 GCA_964409005.1 Candidatus Woesearchaeota archaeon
TCTAACAATTTTAAAGTAATAAATAGAATTGTTAATGCTCCTGTAAATCCAATACTAGATGATGAATATTCAGTCATATCCCCTTCTCCTTGTATTTACTTATGGCTTGTTCCTTATCTTCTATAATCTCATCTAATAAATGATGAGTAAGTTCATTCTCTACATAAACTATAGATTCTTTAATCTTCTTCAACTTTGGAACATCCCTCTGACATGATGCTTTGTGTCCCTGACATTCTCCAAGTAACTTATTTCCTTCTTTAACTGTTTCAAACGATTCTACACTCATAGAAGGCATTGGGGCAGTAGCCATCAATGTTTCTGATTTCTTAATATTCTCTTCTGCGATTTGTGTTTCTGTTTTCATTTTCTTGCCTTTATTATTAAAGTTTCCCCCCATGAAGAAGGGCATTTTTTAATTAAGACAATTCCTTTAGTTACAATACCATTACTCGTTACAATTATCTTTTCATAATTAAATCCAGCTTCTTCAAAAATATCTATAAAATAATCTTGGTTAAAATCAACTATGTGCCTTTCTGGGTTCTCTTCATCAATAGGCTCTGCACAATATGTAGGCAAATCTCCAAACAACATTCTAAACCTATTTACAAGAGAGCAAACATTAGGTGATGAAGCAACAACAATTCCGCCTTTTTTTAAGATACGATAAAATTCCCTTACAGCCTTATAAGGATTAATTAAATGCTCCAAAACTTCACCAACAATTATAACATTAACGCTTCTATCTTTTAAGGGTATTTTACTCTTATTCAAATCACATAATAAATCAGGATTATATTCTTTTACAATATCTAAAGTATATTTTTTCTTTGTTGGTATTTTAAATTCATATTCTCCAATTCCTATTTCTAAAATAACTTTATTTTTAGTATTTCCTATAAATTCTTTCATCTTGTTTATTCTTAATTCTGTTTGCTGATTCATTTTATTTCCCCTTTTTTAATTTCAGATGCTAAGATTTCAAGCTTTCCATCACACTTAGAGCAATGTATTAATCCCCATGTGATAGCCTGATACCCACATTCTGTGCATTTTGTTTGCTGTGCTTTTAGTGTCATTTCAATTTATAAAAAGTCCCTCTACTTGTTTCTCAAACAATTTCCCTAATAAATCTCCAATGATGAAAAAAGGTAGAGAAACAATTGTAAAAATCAAAATAAGTGGGTACCCAATCACATCTTTAAGTTTTGTCAAGAAGTAAGATGGTACAACCAAACTAATTTCCATTATTTTTGTCATAAGTGTGTCATTCCTAAAAATTTATTATAAGCTTCATCATTGCCATCAAAATAATCCCTAAAACATTTCTTGCATGATGGATGTTTTGCACTTCCTTTCACATCTTTATATCTTGTTTTCTTTCCACAAAAAGCACAGATGTATGTCATCTCAATTTTTCTCCTTTTTCTCTGCCACTAATACCATAAGGAAAATTCAAAATCCATGCTATTATTTTGATTATTGTTCTTATCATTTCTTTTGTATCCTCCAGAATATCTGTCTCTTCTGCCACTTCAAGAATCTTCCTCTCTGAATTCTTGTTGATATGTGTATAAAATTCAAATCACTAAGTAAACTATCTTCACCTTTTTCACAAACTGTTTTGATTGCTAATTCGTGATAAAATCCCTTATGACCAAATGAAGAATAGGCACCTTTTCCATCTTTATAATGAGGAACACTAATTTCAGCAATTCCCCCATTCTTCAATATCCTTTTTATCTCATAGAAAAACCTTATAGGCTCTTTAAGATGCTCAAGTATATGCGAAGCAAGAATAAAATCTACAGAACTATTCTTGAAAGGATAGGGATACTTGTCTAAATCATGATAAACATCTGCCTTCCCTCTTACATCTACATTTACAAAGTCATTCAGATACTTGTCACCACATCCTAAATTTAATTTCATCTCAACTTCTCCTTTTTTAGTCCCCCTTTCAATTTTAATCTTTCTCTTCGTTCAACACTATACCGATAATTGTTGTCAATGACATAATATCCCATCTCTTTATCTTTCTTCATTTCTTCTTCAAGAATTTTAACAATCCTCTTATAGCTCGGCTTATGCTTTGCCATGGGTTTTGCATATCTTAGCTTTTCTTTCATTTCATTAAATAAGGTGTTCATCTCAATTTTTTCTCCTCTTTAATTTCTAGCGACATCATTATACTATAAAACAATCTTCCCATAAATTCAAAAATCCTATATGTATCACCTTCCATAAACCAACCCTTTCCAAACAACTCATTAAGAACTTTCTCAAATTCTTCCTGCTCTTCTCTGATTATTTTAAATTTTATTTTCACTTTAACTCCTCTTTTTTATTTTACCCATAGCTTCAAAGATAAGCTGTATTGCGGGAACTCCTAATCTTATTGATTGATTCTTTGCTATTATTTCCGCATCAGTGTTTCTTCCTTCTGTAAGGATCCTGGCAATATTCTCTATGACTTCTGGCTTTCTTTGTTGCTTTATCTTTCTCCATTCCTCAACTTTTTCTAAATTATCCATTATTAAATTTTCTGAATTTTCTAATTCTTTAATTTCCTCTGCCAATAATTTTTTACTGACTCTCATCTTTTTTAGATTCTTTAAGGGATTTATATTTTCATCCCAAGAATTAACAAGGAACTCTATAAATTCACTTTGAGTCATTGCATTTATATTAGATCCTTCTTCAATCAAATGTATAACATCACTATCTAAGTTAAATGTTTTATGCGCTGCGTTGTCTTTTCTTTTCATTTTTTTCCTTTTTTAGTTCTTTTCCAAAAGATTTAAGTGATTGATTTTTCTTCATCCTTACTTGCTCTAATTCTGGAAGGGAAGTATTACAAACATTACAAGTAAAACAAATCTGAGTAAGGCAATTATGAAAAGTGCTAAAAGCTACTTGTTGTAAGTGCTTCTTTTGTTCGCAATTTCTTATACAACCTCTTATATATCCTTCATTTTCATATTCAACTTTCATCTTCTGCTTAGCTCCTCTCCGCAGAGTTTTATTCTTGCATTCCAGAGTTCATTAGCACTAATCTTCCCACTTATATAATCTGCAATTAATTTTGTATCAATCTTGATTAAGGTTTTTATGTCTTTTTCAATTTGTTTAAAATCTTCATGGAATTCATCTTGTTTATATAAACTATTTCCATCCGCATCTAAAAACAACTTGTATTTCCATTTATCAAACTTCTCACTCAAATTAAAATCTTCGCTTCCAGGTATCGACGTTTTAAAATCCGAGCCATGATTTTTCTTGGTACCCCCTATAGGTACCCCCAACTTTGAACATGATTGGCATAAATATACACACATCATTTTGTCTTTATCTACATAATTTTTTCCACATTTCTTGCCACAACCTTTTCTTTTCATAAAATAGCCCCCATCAAAACAAGAAGAACTCCAACCCAATTTAAAACCCAGTGTGTTGTTGAATATTCTTGTCTAAAAATAATAGGAGTTCCTGCGCCAAGCATCATCCCTGCGCCAAACAATATTAATTCATTATTCATTTTTATTTAAGAGATTACTCCTCTAATCTATTCTCCATTAATCTATTTATAATTTCTTCATAAGTTTCTCTCTTTGTTATTCTTAGTATTTTTAATTTTTCTAGTGTTATCTTTCTAATGTTGATTGTTGTTTGTCCTGTCTGTTCTATTACTTGTATATTTAATGATATTTTATTTTTATCTTTCCATAAAAATTTAGTTACAAAATTGCTTCTATCAAATACAAGAATTATATCTTGTTCTTTAAGGTTTTTTATTTGGGTGTCATAAAATATAATTCTTCCACCATATAAAAATTTAACTTCATATCTCTTACCATCATTACAAATAAAATCTGGAGATTTATTTGAATTTTTGATTATATCTTCTTCTTTATATCCCTTTTTCTTTAACCATTCTAACGCCATTAATTCTGTTTTGTTTACCATGTTAATAACCTTATAATATAGGGGTAATACTTATATATAAATGTTTCTATTAAAAATCATACCTTTATTTCCTGTGGAAAAAAGAACACTTGGTAATTGTATTGTATGTATTGTATGTATTATTATAAATATAATATATAAT
>CAYPBR010000045.1:0-4083 GCA_964409005.1 Candidatus Woesearchaeota archaeon
GATAATAATTATGAGGTAAGTTTCAAAAGAAAAAGTCCTGAATTTACAGGTATTCCATATTCTCCAGACCATGGTTATGCACCTATATCTAAAGAATAATTTAAGATGAAATTAAGAAATATTTTACCAGCAATAGGAATCATGGCATCAAGCCTTTTGCCTATAGGGATTAATGCACAGAGCTCTGATTTACTTGAAACAAAAGTTAATCCTGTTAGTTTAAGTATAAATGGAAACCTTGCAAATGAAAAGAGATTTTGGGGCATGCCTTTTTTAGACAGTCCATTATACGACCAGGCATTAAATGTTAGCAAGGGAAAAATTTCAGCTTCTTTAGTTGGACATAGAGATATAAAAAATGAAAGGTGGTTTGATTTTGATGCTGTAGTTAATTATTCTCAACCAGTTTCAGATAATTTCTCTGTATCTGCCGGGGCTGTTGGATTTTACTTTAATCTTGGAGAAGGGTGGGACACCGCAGCAGTTTTGTATGCGGGAGCAACATCTAGTCTTCCATTAAACCCCACAATTACAGCTAATAAGTTAATAAAATTCGGTGGTGGAAATTATATCGAAGGTTCATTGTCTAAAACCTTTCCAGTTAATGGTATGGATATTTTTTCATCTGTAGCATTAGGATATAATGATGAGGTTGCTGGAAGAACTGAATCAGGATTTACTCATTTAGATGCTAAGGTTAGTATTCCAATAAAACTTACAGAAGATGTAAATATGACCCCTTCTGTTGATTATATAGTACCTTTAACAAAAGAAATTTCAAAAGGATTTTTAGGTAGTGTTAATTTTAATTATAATTTAAAATAATCAAATAATCTTCACCCCACTAACCCACATATCTCTTATTTTCTTAGCGTTTTTCTTTTTCCAGTTTTCAATAAACTTCTTTAGGCCAACCTTAACTCTTTCTTTTACATATAATCTTTTATTTTTAACAAATATATTTTTATGCCTTTTTTTAAAAGCAGCAATGTGTTTTTTCTGAATTAAATGTGGACCAGAGATTAAAACATCTTTCTTTTTTTTAACAACAAAGAAAAATTGCGCGGATTTTTTTCCATTATATTCAAATCCCTTATTCTTTATATCAAAATATCCTGACGTTTCAGAATGAAGATGCTTGTAGAATTTAAGCAGTTTTGTGGCTGCCACATCACCAGCTTGTTTTTTGGTTTTTGCTTCTATCAATACAAAGTCCAGTTTTCTTCTTTTTGCATCTCTCTTAACTTTTCCAATATCTGTCTTCTGTACTTCAAAGGATTTTATCGAAGGATTTTTTAAAAACTTCTTACACACTTTCTGAAATTCTCTGAAAGTTTCTTCAGAAAGTGCAGCTAACACGTTTCTCTGTTTATATGTAGGATCTATTAAAATAATAGGAGATTGAAGTTTAGCAGTATTTATATCCATCATCACATGTTGTTTATTTTTGTGATGCTTTTCAATATCTATAACTTCCTTCTCTTTAATTTTTAACATTGCTCTGATAAATTTCATAAAACTTTTGTAATGATAAATCAATAATTCTAAACCATATCCTGAAAAGCCATTTATGTAAGATTCAGCACCATAACATTTATTTGCATAACAAAATGCTTTCGCAATTTTTATATCATCTAATATTTTCTTTGATTTTATTTTTCTTCTGATATAATTTACATGAGAATATGAAAGATCTGTTATATTTTCAGCTTCTTTTGGATTTCTAACTTCTATTACAGGAACTATTTCAAGAAAAAAAGAAGGACCTATCTTTATTCTAAAATAATCTCTTGAACCTTTCATAGTCTGAATTTTCGCAATCTTTTTTAAAATGTTGTATGTTAGATTTGAGATATTTTTATCTTTGTATTTTTTATCGAATCTTATAAATATATCAATGTCATAGACATCTTTTTTTATCAGAGTTTTTTTAGCAAAACTTCCACCGACAAAAACTTTAGCATATGATTTTGTTTTTTTCTCGAGTTTTTTTAGAAAATCTTTAAGAGAATTCTCAATAACATCTAAATCTTTTTTAGGCGGGTCTACTCTTTCGAGAACTTCCTTTAATACAGAATTAGTTTTGTTCTTCATAGTATTCATTTTTGACTATTCTTTTCTGATTCAGGTTCTCCTAAAATCTCTTTTGCACTTTTATCCATAGTTGAAGCTAGATCAATTATGTATTTCCCTTCTTCAAGCTTATAGATTAAAGGTCTTTTTTTGCTAAATATATTTACAAGATCAATTTCAAACTTTCCTGGACCAGTCACTCTTATAGATTCTATATCTAAAATTACTGGGGCATCTTCCTGAGTAATGCCTGCCATTTCCCTGATTTCTTTTTCAACGTGCTTTTTTTCTTCTTCAGGAATCTTAACTGGATTTTTCTTTATTTCTTCTAACTGGTTTTCCCTTATATAAAAGAAAAAATGGCTTCCACAATCTTTACATCCGTCTAGTAATTCTCTGCTCGCAGCAGAAATCATTCTGGAACATTTTACACATTGGTGTGGCATGATTAGAGAATGCAGAAAGGAATTATAAAGTTTGTGATTAGATAAGTTTAAAAGAAGAAAAAAGCATATCTTTTTTAGAGGTGATGGAACCTCAGAGGCCTAATTCTGAGACCAAAATGAAAGATAAATTAATAATATATTCTGATTCTGAGACAGAAGAATTTGCCAGAAACTTTTTAGATAATATTGTATCGGGGGTAAACTATCATTCATTTTTACCTTTATTTAAAAAAGGAATTCCTTGCTTTCTATCAAATAGGACTACAAATCACCACTATGATTTAATGAATATAAAGAGGGTTTTAAGAAGAGAAAAGATAAATAAAGATGATTTGTCGTTAGTTATACTTGATGCCCATACAGATATGTATAAATATATTGAGAGGGGAACCTTCACTGAAAGTAGAGTTAATATGGCTAATTGGGTTCTTCATATGTTAGAAAGAGGATATTCAGATATTTCTATTGTAGGTGTTTCTGATTTTACTAGGACGAAGGGGGCATTAACATATGATGAATATCTTAGATATTGTGATAGGGTTTCTTTTTTTACAGGAAGTGATTTTAAAGTTGAGAAGGATTTTGAAGGATTAAAAAATGAAAAGCCAATTCTAAGCCCTCTAGAAAAATTCGCAAATAAAAAATTTAGAAAAAATACTTTTGTTAGTTTAGATTGTGATGTTAGTTTTGAATTTTCAGATATGAATCCTAAATATGTTGGTTATAAAGGAGCTATGGAGATTCAAGAGATCATAAAGATAATTGATTTAATTAGACAGAGATCATCTCTGATCGGATTTTCTCTTTATGGCATGTATGATACTTTTCTTAACAAAGAAGAAGAGGTTAAAGAAGTTCTAAATTCAATTTAATTCCCTTGAAATTTAAAAGATAAATTATTATATTCTTCAGAATCATAAATAATTACTCCTTGTTGCTGAAATAAAATCCATTCTGAGATTCCATTATCAAGAGCCATTTTACTGCATATTGTGCAATAAGGTTTATCAGCTCTTTTAAGATTTCCACCTTCATCAATTCTTATAAAGTATAATTTAGATTCATTTAGTTTTTCAGGATTGTTTCTTAGTGCATCTGCGAGCGCTCTCTGTTCTGCATGGACACAACATGTTTTATCTGTAACTTTTTCATCAAAATCTTTTTTATCAGTCAGACATCTTCGTTGGGACTCTAGATTTCCAGGGGGAGAATT
This sequence comes from Candidatus Woesearchaeota archaeon, assembly GCA_964409005.1. Taxonomy (GTDB): domain Archaea; phylum Nanobdellota; class Nanobdellia; order Pacearchaeales; family GW2011-AR1; genus CAYPBR01. The sequence goes on from CAYPBR010000045.1 coordinate 3,733, forward strand.
ATATCCTTTACCAATAATTTCTTCATTGTTTACTATAACTGTTCCACATCTGGCTTCCAAACAAGTAGACCCAAGAGCAACCTCTGCAGCAGCTTTAAGATATTTTATATCTCTATTATCAGAAGATAATTTCATCAGAGAAAATAGGCAGGGTTATTTTTAAGAATTTATATACTATAATTTTCCTTCTTTACGCAGTTGATATAATTTTATAAAAATCCCTATAGTGACTAAGATGTCTAAATAGAATATTTCCCAAATCATTTTACCTGTTCAACAATAACTCTATCTTCTTCGGATTTCTCTTCATTTCTTTGACAATTGTTGCAGGACCTATAATTGTTATTGCTC
>CAYPBR010000046.1:0-4055 GCA_964409005.1 Candidatus Woesearchaeota archaeon
TTGTCCTCTTTTGTTCATTATATTAATTTGTTTTTATATTATATAAAACTTATTGTGATTGGGAAATAATCTTATATAAATCTTGGATTTTCTAATTTTTAGAAAAAATTTCAATAGTCTTCTTTACTTCTTCCTTGATTCCTTTAATACAGTCATAATTCTCCACTTCTTCTTCATTTACCCATGCGTAATCTGTAAAAGCTCCTTCTTCTGGTTTTACTTCTCCGTTTTTATATTTTCCAGCGAATTTTACAAGTACAACAGGGGTTTCATCTGGTCTGATAAAAGCAACACTATTTATGTATGTAAATTCATCTTCTACTTCAATTCCTGCTTCTTCTAATACTTCTCTTTTTAATAATTCTTCAACAGAATTCTCATAATCAAAAATATTTCCGTTCATTCTTGTTGGGGCGTCCATAGGTAGATCTTTCCACTCTAGTTTTCCTCCTGGGACAGCGTATTTTCCAGGATGAGCTTTTTCTCTTTCATCTCTTTTTAAAATCAAACATTTTTTATCTTTGTCTCTGTAAACTACTACATTAGCAACAAAATAAAATAATTTCTCTTTTTTTGCATTATCAATACTTATTTTTTCAGCTGGCATTTTTGAAAGCGCCTCAGGCAGGAATCGAACCTGCGAGCCCCGAAGGGCCTGGATGTTTGCATTGCGAGGACACCTGCGGTTTCCTTCGCTTAACCTTCCCTTTTAAAGGAGGGGTTACCATAAGGGGAACCTTGGTGCCCCATGTTAGCAATCCAGTGCAATACCATTATGCGACTGAGGCATAACCTGATTTGGGATATTTTCTTTATAAAACTTATTAAAAGAAATAGCGGGGGCGGGATTTGAACCACGCGACCTCCGGGTTATGGGCCCGACGAGCACTCCAGACTGCTCCACCCCGCTGTAATAAAATCTAATGAAATTTACTTATAAAACTTTCTCTTTATCTCAATTAAATTTATAAACAATTATGAATTCTGAAAGAAATGTTGCTGAAACTGGGAATAGATGATGCAGGGAGAGGTCCTGTGATTGGACCAATGATTTTGGCCGGGTGTTTAATCGACGAGAAAACAGAAAAAGAATTTAGAAGATTGGGGGTTAGAGATTCTAAACAATTAACACATAAAAGGCGTGAATTTTTGAACAAGATTATTAAAGAAAAAGCAGAAGCTTATGAAATAGAAACTGTTCATCCTTCTGAAATCGATAGCAAGAATCATTCAGGGACTAATTTAAATTATTTAGAGGCGTTAATGACTGCAAATATAATAAACAGGATAAATAAAGGATATAAAAAAATAAAGGTTATCGTAGACTGCCCTTCTGTAGGAATAATCAAATGGAAAGATTTCTTAAAAACAAAAATAGATGATTTATCAAATCTAGAGGTTTCATGTGAACATAAGGCAGATAAGAATCATATATCTGTTGCAGCCGCATCTATCCTGGCAAAATGCGAAAGAGAAAGAGAGATGGATATTCTTAAGAAAAAGTATGGGGATCACGTTGGTTCTGGATATTCTTCAGATCCATATACAAAAAAGTTCCTGCAGGATAACATAGAAAAATTAAAAGATAAAGGGATTTTTAGAAAGACTTGGAGCACTTGGAAAAAAGCTACGTCAAAAGCTGAGCAGGAGAAGCTGAATTTTTGAACCACTAATCTTTAAAATACTCCTCATGCGGACCTCTTCGAGTGTAATTCTCTTCAATATATTCTAGATTGTCATTAATTTGAGTTTCTTGTTTTCCAAAAAGAACATCTCTATACTTATGTAGAGTATATGTTATCATCCCTATAGGCACTGCAGACATTCCCATCAATATTCCATCGATTGTTTCTAGATTTTCCATTTTATTTTTGTCTCCTTACATCGTGTGATGTTTATTTAGTTGATATTATGTAGAATATAAGGTATATAAGAATAAACCCCCCCATTAGGGGGTGCAAATAGAAAGCTTTTTAAGTCATAATTTTATTAGAAATATATGGATACAAAACCATTAGAGAAAATAGGTTTAACAGATAGTGAAATAAAGGTTTATTTAGCATTGTTGAAGTTAGGGCAAAACACTGCAGGACATATAGTAGAAGAAGCAAAGGTTACTCGTTCAAAAATATATGATATATTAGAAAGACTAAAGAATAAAGGACTTGTGAGTTATATAACTAAAGAATCTACAAGATATTTCAGCGCTGCAGATCCTTCAAATATAATAAGATATTTAGATAATAAAGAAAAAGAAATAGAAGAACAGAAAAAAGAAGTAAAAAATATCTTGCCTCTTATTGAAAAACAATATAAAACAGCAATAGAAAAAAATCTTGCAGAAGTATTTTTAGGAATGAAGGGAATGCAAAATGCATTTAATGTTTTAATTAAAGAGTTTGAGCCTAAAGAAGAATATTATGCTTTTGGAGCTGGTAAGGGAGAAAATGTTGAAAAAATACAAATATTTTTTGAGAGAATACATAGACAAAGAATTGATAAAAAAGTAATGTCATACATTATTTTTAATGAGACTTCTAGGGATTTATTTAAAATACAAGAGAAATCAAAGCTAGTAAAAGTAAGATATCTTCTAGAATCAACTCCTGTTGCAATTAATATATACAAAAACTATACAATTATGGCAATTTTAACAGAAGATCCTTTAACATTTTTAATAAGAAATCAGGAAGTTGCAGATTCATTTAAGGAATATTTTAAAGCTATGTGGAGGGTGGCTAAAAAATAAATCATCAAAATAATTAAAAAACAACTTTAACTAAACTAAAAATGGTTTATATTAAAAAATTGGTGATGCATGGATTTAAGAGTTTTATCAAAAAGACAGAAATTCCTTTTACCCCTGGAATAAATATAATTTTAGGTCCCAATGGTTCTGGGAAGAGCAATATTTCTGATGCCCTTTGTTTTGTTTTGGGAAGATTGAGCATAAAATCAATAAGGGCAGCGAGGGCAAAAAATTTAATTTTCATGGGAACAAAGGCAGCCTCTCCTGCAAAAGAAGCCATAGCTGAGATAGTATTTGACAATTCTGATAAAACCTTTTCAGTAGACAGAGATGAGATTTCAATAAAGAGAATTGTCAGAAAAAACGGACAGGGCATCTATAAAATTAATGGGCAGGTAAAAACAAGACACGAAGTATTAGCTCTGCTGGCTCAAGCGGGAATAGATCCAAACGGATTTAATATTATCCTCCAGGGAGAAATTCAGAATTTTGTGAGAGTGCGTACAGAAGAGAGAAGGAAGATAATTGAAGAAGTTTCTGGAATCTCAATTTATGAGGTAAGAAAAGAAAAATCTTTGAAAGAACTGGAAAAGACAGAAGAAAAATTGAGGGAGATTAGTGCTATCTTGAGAGAAAGAACAGCCTATCTGAACAATTTGGAAAAAGAGAGGCAACAGGCACTTAGATATAAAAAACTTGAAAAAGATGTTCAGAGATACAAAGCCAGTATAATCCATTATGATTTAACTAAGAATAAAAAACATTCAGAAAAGATAAATCTCGATATCGAAAAAAGAAATAAAGAGATAGAGAAAATAAAAAAGATTATAAGAGATATAGAAGCAGAGATGAGGAATTTTGATTCAAAAATTATTTCTATAAATTCAACAATCCAGGAATCTGCAGGATTAGAGCAAGAAAAACTCAATCAGGAAATAACAAACCTGAGAGCAGAAATTGCCGGAATGCAGGTAAACATAGAAAATTATGAAAGCAAGCTTTCTCAGATCACAAAACAAAAACAGAATATTCTGCAAACGATAAAAGAAAATGAGCTTTCGATAAAAGAACTTCAAAAGACAGAGAAGAAACCAGAAATTCAAAGAAGGATTAAACAAAAAGAAATTGAGGCAACTAAACAGGAGTTAGAGAGATTAGAAGAGCAGAGGAAAAAATTTTATATGATTAAATCCGAATTTAAGTCAGTCAGGGAGAGGATTCAGGAAAAAAATCAAACTTTACAGAACTATGTCAGCGAATCTGAATTTTTACTAAAACAAATCAAGTCATTATCCAGAGAATTATT
>CAYPBR010000047.1:0-3919 GCA_964409005.1 Candidatus Woesearchaeota archaeon
TTGAGATTAATGGCGAAGGGCTCTGGAATATTGAAGAGAGTATGGGTTATGTTAGGGGACTTTTGTATGATCTCATTCCTTAATTCTTCGGGAATATTAGAATAAATGCGGGAACTAGGATTCGAACCTAGGTAAGCACTAAGCTAACAGGTCCTAAGCCTGTCCCGTTTGACCACTCCGGCATCCCCGCTTAAAACTACAAAAAATCATCTATATAAAAAGGTTTAGAATCAGAAAAGTATTTAAACATTAACTACCTCTTTAAAATATGAAAAAGGAATTAAAAATAACAAAAGATTTAACTCCAAAAGTTTATCTAAATGCTTGTTATCCACTTCCAGCATGTCCAGCAGTATTTGAAACTAACAAAGACTCTTATGCAATTATTGGAAAAAAATTAGATGCAAAGAATCTGAAAGTTGATAAAAGAGTTGGTAAGGACGAAGTTTTAATAGAAATTCCTAAGAATATTATTGATAATAAAAGAATATAAATTATTTTTTCTTAGATACCTCATGGAAAAATATATGTTAAATAGATATGTTTTATATTTTGCCTTGCTAATTTTAACTTTAATTGTTTATATGTCTTTTTTTGATTATTTTTTCCAGACACATTTATTGTTGACCTTTCTTATTTTTGCCTATCTTATCTTTTTTATTTTTAGAAATTTATATCAGAAAGAAAAAGATCTCTATGACGTATTATCTTATAGATACTGAGAATTGCTTATTTCTTTTCAGAATAAAAAATAAGAACTTTAAATGGTGTTTTTTCTGGAATCATATGGTGGAGGGTTTTTGGAGGAATTGAACAGAAATCTCCTTCTGCAACATTTTCTTTATTTGCTCCCACAATTTTGCCAGAACCAGCGAGAACATAACAAAATTCTGAAACTTCATGGGAGTGGGATTTTCCCTCTGCATTAAAGGTCATCCTTTCCACAAGTGGCTGTTCAGATAAAATTTCCATAGACCCAAAAGATGTTTTTCTTTCTGTCATTTTAGATGGAATCATTTCTTTTTCGATGCTTTTTCTTTCTGGTTTATTTTATCTTCCAGATTGAGTTTTTCTATGAGTTCTTTATATCTGTTTCTGATTGTTACTTCTGTTATTCCTGCAATATCTGCTACTTCTCTCTGAGTTTTTTTCTCGTCGTTTATCAATGCAGCAACGTATAATGCAGCAGCAGCGATTCCGGCTGGTCCTCTACCAGAAGTCAGTTCAACATCTTCCGCCCTTTTTAATACTTTTAATGCGTCATTTTGGGTTTTTGGCGAGAGTTTTAACACAGATGAAAATCTTGATATGTAATCTTTTGGAGAACTTTGTTTTACCTTTATTCCAAGCTTTCTTATAATAAAACGATAGGTTCTTCCAATTTCTTTTCTCTCGACATCTGAAGCTGTTGCCATCTCGTCGAGAGTTCTTGGAATATTATATGAACGGCATGCTGCATATAAACAGGCTGCAATTACTGATTCCATGCTTCGTCCCCGAACCAACCCCCTCTGTAAAACATAGTTATAGATTCTGGAAGCTTCATCCCTCACGACGTTTGGTAAATTCAGATAAGAAGAAATAACTCTCAACTCTGCCATGGCTAACCGGAGATTTCTCTCAATTGAAGTAGAAACTCTCTCTTGCCATTTTTTTAATCTCAGGAATTTTCTAGTCTGCCCTGGTTCTAATCTATAAATATCTGAAATTTCTCCAACATTTGTCGTGAGGCCTTTATCAAATTTTTGCATGCTCATAGGAGCACCACCACGACCTTTTTTTTCACCTTTATCAAATTTTCCTTGTAAATCTATCCCTGTATCAACCATCTTTTCTTCAACAACCAGTCCACAATCATTGCAGATAATTTCTCCCAGATGAGAATCATAAGTAAGGTGTATACTTCCACATTCGGGACATTTTTTTATAAAAGCCATTCTAAAATTTTTCAACTTTATTTTAAAAAGTTAACGCAAGATTTATAAAGCTTTCCCTTTTATAAAGCTTCCGCTTTTTATAGTATGTTTTAGTAGTAAAAGAAGATTTAGAAAAAGATTAGACAAAATAAAATAGTCTTAATTATTCTATCAAAACCCCGTTGATTGATCCCTCTTGGCTTGGACGGTTAGTTATCTTGACTTTTCCAATTTCTGTTTCGACAATTGTTCCTTTCGTTAATATGTTTTGTCTTGCTAGAAATCTATTTGAGGGAGTTTCAAGAACGTTTTTTATTTCTAATTTTTTTCTTTTATTTTTTGCTAGAACATTCACAAATTTTGCCTTGAGCAAAAAAGTTTTTTTATTTCCACCGCGAGTTCTTTTTGTTTTCCTTTTTTCTTCCCCGAGTTTTACAATTCTTTTTTGCCCAGCTATTTCATAAGATTTCTTTTTTCTTCTTTTAGTATATTTCCCACCAGAAATTTTTCTTCCTTTTTTCATTTTAATGAAAACATAGGGATTTTATATTTATCTTTTGCATGTTTTTTATCTGTGAATCCTCCTTAAATATTTTTCTATTGCTTTTATACGGCGAAATATTTATAAACCCGCATCTACAAAACTAAATAATGGTTAACGGTATTGAGAGACCTTTAGATTTATTAAATAATTCAAAAGGGAAAGAAGTTCTGGTGCATTTAAAAGGAGACAAGCAAGTTGTAGGAACTCTGTTAGCTTTTGATATTCACATTAATCTGGTTTTGGATAATATAAAAGAAATGCAGAATAACGAAGTAAAAAGAAAACTGGGGTTGACTTTTTTGAGAGGAGATACAATAATTTTCATTTCACCAGCATCGACCGCTTTGAAAAAAGAGTAAAAATTTAAAAGGTTTATTAGTTAATTACATCTATGGCTAAAAGAGGATTATATGATTTTTTAACGTTTTTACTCATAGTTTCATTAATAGTTTTTATAATTGCTGTAACTTCATCGTCATTCATACTTTTAATAATTATAATATTATATGTGCTGGTTTATACAATTTTGATTGTTGTTCTGGCATTTAAGAAAGCAGAAAAAACGAGCCATAAAATTTCTATTTTAATAGGTTCTATAATTCTTCCTGCGATAATGCCAATGATTTATTATTTGACTTATTTGAGGAAAGTACTTAAAAAGGAAAAGCAGGTCGCAGAGATAAAGCAGCAGGTTTTACAAGAGATACAACAAGAGCAGCAACAACCATCCCAGCCTGTTTCATAACTTATATAAATGATTTTTCCTTTTTCCTTTTTATGATAAAGTTAACTTTTTTAGGAACCTCTGATTCAATCCCGAGTGCTGAGAGAAATCACACAGCTATTTTGCTGACTTATTATGGGGAAAATATTTTAGTGGATTGCGGAGAAGGAACTCAGAGGCAGTTTAGAAAGGCACGATTAAATCCATGCAGGATAACCAGAATTTTAATCACTCACTGGCATGCAGATCACATTTTAGGAATTCCCGGATTACTGAAAACTCTGGCTTTAAGTGGTTATAACAAAACCCTTTTTATCTATGGTCCTAGGGGGACTAAAATTCTGATGAAGGCTTTACTGAAACTCTTTGCTTTTAAAGGAGAATACCCTGTAGAGGTTGAAGAAGTAGACGAGAAATTTTTTGAGACAAAAGATTTTTATTTAGAAGCAAAAAAGATGACTCACAGCGTTCCCTGCAATGCTTATATTTTTGTAAAAAAAGGACAGATAAGAATTGACAAACAAAAATTGAAAAGAACAAAATTACCTTCAGGACCTTTACTCCAAAAATTAAAACAGGGGAAAAATATTTCTCACAAAGGAAAAAAATATTTAGCGAAAAACTTAACTTTTGAAGAAGGAGATAAAAAAATTTCATTTGTTTTAGATACGTCTATGAATAGATGGGTTGCCCCCTTTGTCAAGGATTCTGATTTATTAATCTGCGAAGCAAACT
>CAYPBR010000048.1:0-3889 GCA_964409005.1 Candidatus Woesearchaeota archaeon
ATTCTTCATTCTCCTTGGCATCCCCCCTGTATATAATACTCAATCTGCTCATCCACACATGCAAAACAAGAGTTGCTGAATGTTTCATTTAATGGATAACCGCAAACAGGCTGATATATTTCAATGCATGCTTCTGCTTTTCTTTGTTCTTCTGTACAATAAACTTTCTGTTTAGAATCTTGGTCTGTTCTATTTAACCACTCTCTGACACATGTCTGTTCGGCCTGATTCCATGTATAACCTGCAGAGCCTAAACACCCGTGCTCATCTGTCTCACCACCAATTACCTTCTGTGAATAAGATTCTGCCAGCATCCATAATAACATAAACAATAAAATGATAAAAAACACAGACCAGGTTTTTCTGAATCTCAGGAGCATGAGAATGAAATGTGGTTTTATTTTATATATCTTCCCTTGCAATAAAAGATAAAAAGACCTTTAACCATACAATAAAGATAAAACATGAACGAAGACGTTGACCGCCCGCTTACAGACCAGGAAGTAAAAGAAAAAATAAAAGGAAATTTAGAATATATTCAAGAGAATTTTCCAAAACATTTTAGCAGAAAAATAATTGATAAAAATATTGAAACACTTTTAGATGCAACTCTTGATATTTTTAATATTCCAGATTCAGATCATGGAAAAGTTAGTAATGCTTGGGAATGGGCTTCTTTATTTTATTTAGAAGGCACAATAAAGGATCTTAAGAACGCAAGAGAAAATACATTAGATTGGGCAGTTCATTTAACAGCTTTTGATTATGACTTTGCTTATGATATGGTTTTTAATCACCATAATGATGCGGGAATGCTCTAAATTATTTCTTCCTAACCTTCTTTTTCTTCCTCCTGCCTCTCTTCTCCCTGGAAAAAACAGCAACTAACCTATCATCGACTTTTATGGTCTGATAACCTTTACCTTGTTTTGTCCTGACAGCGCTCTTTCTTAAAATATCTTCTATCTGCTCACGAAGGGTCAACAGGTTTTTCTTAGCTCTCTTAGAAATAATTTTCTTAACATCTTCATCTAAATTTATTGTAATTATAGGCATTTTATTTTTTCATAATTCTACTTTTCTAAATGTATTTCCTCTTTCAATATTAAAAAGCTAAAAATTTAAACAAATATGGTATATAATGCCCAACCTATTAATACAAGCCATATCAACCAGACAAGCCATGTTCTAGGGCTCCACAAAATACTCCTATTTCTCATAATCTTGCTTACAAATGGTAATAATTCTTTACCAAAAACAGCAAAACTCAACCCTGTCAAAAGAGCTCCTAGTGTAACTGCAGCCATTATCTGAACAATAGTAATTTGCATCAGTAAGTAATAGAACAACACTGCTGCAAGAACCAATTCAACTAGTCCTAAAATAAGTGGCTTACGATATAGGTTTCTTGCAAGTTTAAGCCATGCCCTCGGTTTGATAGCTAATACTAAAAACTTGATTACAATCAAAACCGCAAGTATCAAGACTGCTATTTGTAATGCTCCAAAAGCCATTTCTGTTTTTTACCTCCTTTTATTTCTTTTTAACATAAACTTTTTGCACTTTGAAACTTTTATAAATTCCTTCAAGGATATCTGTTCCTGCATAACCTGCCAACAGGCTTAATCTAGGGTCAAAATCAAATATAATTCCTATGAAAACACCAATAATCACAGCTATCGTAACAGTTATCAGATAATACCCCCACAAAATTCTCCTTCTTAAAGAAAGCGCTTTTAATAATCCGACAACACCCCTTGTTAGTCCACCTACTCCTCCTAGAAGTCCTGCAAGAACAACCCCCTCTATTGCCATATTAAATCCTCTTTTTATAATTGAATGATGAAAATATAATTAATAAAGGTTTTGAAAGCATAGTTTTATAAATACATATTTAGTCTATCTGTCGTACAAGGGTAAGCAAGTTTTGACTTATTCTGGGTATGAAATTAAATGAATTGGAGAAAAATATGAGTAAGAAAGTTTACGTTGGTAACTTAGCTTTTAGTGTAGACCAGGACAAGCTGAAAGAACTCTTTGCTCCTCACGGAGAAATTGAGGAAGCAGTTGTTATTTCTGACAGGTTTTCAGGTAGATCTAAGGGTTTTGGTTTTGTAACTTTCGTCAACGACGCAGATGCTGATAAAGCAATTGCAGAGCTGAATGAGAAAGACGTTGAAGGAAGACCTTTGAAAGTTAACGAAGCTAGACCGATGGAAAAGAGAGAATAAGTTTCGGCTTAATAATTTGTTTTTTTTATTTTTTATTATTTTTTGTATTTTGATATATGTTGTGAGAACTATTTTAGGATAGAAAACATTAAAAGTTAGGGGTTGTTTGTGAATCGTTGTCTTAGAGTATAAGAATTCTTAAAAAGTATTAATTTATTAGAATTCCATGGAGGAAAATGTATTTATCAGGGAAGATACAAGAGTTACAGGTAGAGATAGTATTGTAGGGAGATATATTATTTCTTATTCTGCAGAAGAAGGGAAATTTGATTATTTTTCTGTGCATGAATTAGAAGATTATCTTGTAGTCTCATATGAAAGTAAAACATGGGCGTCCCGCCAAACAAAACCAATAAAAGTAATTCCTAAACAAGAGGATGTAAAGAATCCTCTGGAAACCGCACTAGATTATGCCCACCAAAAAGCTAGAGAGAAAGCAAAATTGCGAAAAGAACATTCAAAAGGAAAAGTAATAATTGTAGATTCTACTTCCAGAGTACGTGGAATATCTCAATTAGAAGTAGAAGCTAAATCTTAAATCCCCACGACCCCTATCCTCAATCACAATAATCTTTAAAAAAAGGAAAATCTTACTTTTAATATGAAAAGATATTTGATAAAAGAACGTGAATACATCGGTGAAATATTGGACAGAGTTTATGAACCAGTATGCCGCAGAATAAATGATGCTATAGAAGCAAGAGCAGGGTTAGTTGTTGGAGCAGGGTTAGAATTAGCTGGGATTGGACAAATTTTACATGGTGCTGCTGTGAGTCATAACTCTTTAGAAATTGCGCTCGGTTCTGTTTTTGTTGCAGGTGGTTCGCTTTTCCTTGGTGCTGGTTATAAGTATTTACATGCCCCAGAATCGCTCTAAATGGCTTATTTTGAATCACAATAATTTTAAATACTTTCTCTTCTTAGTTAAATAATGGAAGAAAAAACAAAAGCTCGTTTAACTTTTTTTGAAAAGTGGCTTAAAATAATACTCTGGATAATTGGAATACTTGTAGTGTTAGCAATAATTGCTTTGTTTTTCTCGTCTGCTTCTGTCAGCATGTCTCCCAGATAAGGAGGTTATTTAACTCAAAAGTTTGTGCAATGCCTTTTCTTTATCACAATAATTCTTAAAAAGCCAGGTAATTACTGAAAATCATGGCTAAAACACTTTACATTACACATTATTTCCCAAATACATACAAGCAGAATCGTCATGCACACCCCGAACGTGTTCGTAAGGGTTTTATAACATTTCTTAGTGATTTTGTATATAATATGAGAATAACTTCTTCTGCTGAATTAGTAAATGGAAATGAAAATGGTGAACATCAATTAAAGGAAAAGGAATTTAAGGTAGTTCAAGAAATTTATAGATTAGAAGGTTCTAGAAAAGAAACAGAAATTAGGGTAAACGAGTTAGAAGAGAAACTTAGAGAAATAGAAGCAGAGGCAGAACCTCCAGTTAGTCCATCTTAACTAAAGCACAATAATTCTGAAAATTAGCCCTAATTTCCCCGAGTACATATAACCTATATTGTGCGAAGCTTTTACACGTAAAATTGGGTTTTTGAGAATTTCTAGTATTTTTAGAGGTTTTGTTCACTTAGGTTAGCTTATTTCTGGCCGTTGGTGGGCTTATATCTTTTGAGCTCTGCCTC
>CAYPBR010000049.1:0-3834 GCA_964409005.1 Candidatus Woesearchaeota archaeon
TTCCTATCGGAACATTTCCTGCAATTGAAATAAACCACAACACGACTAAAATTCCTGGAGCAGCATATTTCATTTTTATGGGAATTGGGATAAACATGATATAAACAGGCAAGTTAGGAGTTATCAGCATTAAAAAACCAATCAAACCAAACAAAGCTCCAGATGCACCGACAGCGTAAGTACTGAAATCAGAACTAAAAATTAAACTGGATAAAACAAAAAATAATCCAGCCGATAATCCAGATATCAGATAAAAATACAAATATCTCTTCTTGCCTAATATTTTTTCAACAAGAGAGCCAATAAAAAATAATGAAAACATATTTGCAAAAATATGAAAAAAACCTCCGTGCATAAACATACTCGTTAAAAAAGTCCAGAGATATTTTCCCTGAAGAATATTAGATGGTTTAATTGCTATATAATCAAGGAACGCCATATTAGAAAATATAAAAAGACTAAATGAAAAAAAAGCTACGATATTAATAAGAATTATAGAGGTAGTTACATTAAAACCACCAAAAAACTTTCTTCGCTTAGGATAAATTTGGTAAACTCTGTCCATTTCAAAAATTATTTCTTTTTCTTCCTTCTTTTAACAGACTTTTTCTTTGGAATTTTCTTTTTTCTGACTTTCTTAACTTTTTTACTAATGTTCTTTCTTCCCATCCTTTTCTTTACAGACTTTTTCTTGGAGATTTTCATAATTTTCTTTTTCTTCTTTTTCACTGGTTTTTTCTTAGCTCTTTTCTTTATTATCTTTTTCTTGGCAGACTTCTTGGTTGGCTTCTTCTTACCTGCTTTCTTCTTGACATCTCTTTTTTTTATCTTTTTCTTTCTTGCCGGCTTTTTCTTCTTTGGTTTAGCCTTCTTTTTAACCTCTCTGAGCTTTTTCTTTTCAGTTTTCTCTTCTTCTTTTTTAATCTCTTCTTCAATAAGTATCAACTCTTTTTTTGATTTGTCTAAATTTCTTTTCAGATCTCTCAATAATTTTGCATTATCTTTCCTACTAAAAACTCTTCCGCATTCAGGACATATAAAATTATGAAGTAATGAATTTTCTTCGTTAAATTCTATATTACAATTCTCACAAAGATAGAAGACGTTTATTTCTCTGGTTTTTATTTGATGTTCTAATTGATTAATTTTTTTCAGTAAATTCCTTTTCAAAAATTCTAGAGATTTAAGGATTTCGATCTTCCAAAAATAAGTATACCATCCTTTTCTTTTGTCCTTTTTCCTAATAGAAGAAACCAGACCATGGTCAGATATCTTATAAAGAATATTCCGTGTCTGATTTATAGTTATATCTAATTTTTTTGCTATTAAAAATTCATTGACGTGCTTTTTGCTATCAAGCAATTCAGCTATCTCTTCCGCTTGTTTTCCAACAACAATTACAACCACTTCTTTAAGAAATTTTTTTAACATTTTAAATACCATTAAAAATTCAAATAAATACCTTTCGGTTATTTGTATAAAAAAATAAAAGTTTTTAAACTTATATTCTCCTTTATATATATCCCAAAGTATATATTCATTTTCCATAAAAAAAGATTGATTAAAAAATGAGATTATTCAAAAAAAAAGAAAATGTGGTTAAAAAAGGGGTTGCCCCTGTACTGAATGAACCCCCAAAATTACCAGCGCTTCCAAGACTTCCAGATTTGCCTGAGATAGGATCTGGAAAAAGTCAGAAAAAACCGATTTATAAATTACCAAGTTACCCTTCTAATTCTCTTGGAGAAAAATTTTCGCAAAACACTATCAAAGACGCTGTATCTGGGGAAAAAGAGATGGAGGATTTTGAAGAAGATGATTTCGCGCGGAGAGAAGAAGCACGAAGGATTCCAAAACCTCCAAGAAGAACACCAGGAGGTGGGTTTGGTGAAATATCAAGAAAAACAGGAAGAGCCGGACCTGTTTTTATAAGGATCGACAGATTTGAAGAAAGTTTGAGAATATTTGAAAATGCAAAAAGGCAACTTTCAAGTATAGAAGATATGCTAGGTGACATAGAAAAGATAAGAGGAGACGAAGACGTAGAACTTGAACACTGGGAAAAAGAGATACAAACACTAAAAGAGCAAATAGAAAAGATAGATAGAGATGTTTTTTCTAGAATAGAATGAAAAAAAATACAATAAAAAAAGAAGAATTAATCCATATCAAACTTGAATATAATGAACTGCTCCAATCAAAAAAAGATATTCTTTTTCTGGAAATTTTATTACTAAAAACTACAAAGATTCTGAAAAGATATCATGCTTCCAGATTAGAAGAGTTAGAGAAAAAGGCAGAACTGTATAAAAAAATAAAGGAGCTGAATAAAAGTATAGCAGCTATGCAAAAGGTCCTTCCAAAATTACAAGTTCCAGAAATACTGAGAAGAGAAGAAACAAGTGACCGGGAAAAAGATTTGAAAATAGAGGGTATAAAATATAAATCCAGAGATCAAAGTCTAGAAGCCCAACTTCAAGAAGTCCAAAACAGACTCAATGAAATGCAGAGATAATCTTCAGTAACTTTTTAAAATCATCTTTCTTATTCAAATTAAAGGGAAATTGACGGTCCAGATGTCAAAGCAAAGCTTTGCATCGCGAAGCCGATATCGGCTTCTCAAGAAACCGTAGGTGTCTTACCATGAAACGAGAAGAATTAATTAAAAGATATATAGAATTTTTCAAATCAAAAAACCATAAGGAAATTCCAAACTCATCTCTAGTTCCTGAAAATGACCCGACAGTTCTCTTCACAACAGCTGGAATGCATCCTTTAGTGCCATATTTAAGTGGACAAAAACACCCTTTAGGAAAAAGATTAGTAAATGTCCAAAGGTGTATAAGAACAGGAGATATTGAAGAAGTTGGAAACAAAACCCATCATACTTTTTTTGAAATGTTAGGTAACTGGAGCCTTGGAGATTATTGGAAAAAAGAAGCGATTGAATATAGTTTTGAGTTTTTAACTAAAATCCTAAAGATTCCTAAAGAAAAAATTGTAGTTAGTGTATTTAAAGGAAACAAAAATGCTCCAAAAGATACAGAATCTGCAGAAATTTGGAAATCTCTCGGCATAAAAAAAATAAAATTCCTTGGAAAAGAAGAAAACTGGTGGGGTCCTGCAGGAGAAACAGGACCTTGTGGACCAGATACAGAAATTTTTTATGATGATGTTGAAATTTGGAATGATGTTTTTATGCAATACGATAAAGACAAACGGCTTATATTAGTTGATGGAATGCACTGCTTATACGATAAAGATTTCAATCTTAACAAAGGACTAATAGAGCTCATAAATAGTTTCAATACACATACAATTCTAACAGTTTATGGATTTAGAGAAAAAGGGCGTAAACTAGTAAAAAGTTATGATCCAACGCGAGATACAAATTGGGAAGCATTCTCACTAGAAGAAGAGAAAGTAGAAAAGAACAACCCAGAATATTTTAAGACATTATTAAAAAGATTTAATTTAGTACCTAAAGAGGTTATTTACTTCGACCACAACAAAAAAAGTGTTGAAACTGCTCAAAAATTAGGAATTTTGTCAAAACATTATACGGATAACAAATCAATAAAGAAGTTTATAGAAAAGAATCTTTGGGTATATCTTCCATTAAAACAAAAAAACGTTGATACTGGTATGGGAGTTGAAAGAACCATTGCCATGCTTAATGGTTTAGATGATAACTATCTCACAGAAGTATTCAAACCAATAATTGAAAAAATAGAAGAGGTTTCAAAAAATAAATATGGAAAAGACAAAGAGAAAACAAGAGCTATGAGAATAATCGCAGATCACATAAAAGCCTCTGTTTTCATAATAGCTGAT
>CAYPBR010000050.1:0-3822 GCA_964409005.1 Candidatus Woesearchaeota archaeon
TCTTTTACCTATCTAAGAAAAAGATATTTTTAAGGGTTCTTATTTCCCCTTTCTTCCCCTCGCTCTTATCGAAGGTCTGACTTTCATTTCACGTGATTTTTTTCTTAATCCCCTTGATTTTTTAGCAGCACTCGTCAGCCCCCTCATTGCTCTTTTTTTATGTTTGCCTATCCAGTTGATTGTTTTGTCTTTTTTTATTTCTGGTTTACTTGGGTCAACCATGATGACTTCGTAGAAATAATGAACTCCATCTTTTCCGATTTGATAAGAATTTAAAACCTCTAAATTTGTATATTTTCTAGCAGCTCTTTGTTCTACAATCCATCTATAACTCATTCCGAGATTTTTTCTGGTGTGAAGTCTCTTGCTTCTCCTTCCCTTGTTTGGTCTTGGTCTTTTATGACCTCCGCGTTTTATCTTTACTCTTATTACAACAAATCCTTTTTTATCTTTGTATCCGAGAGCTCTGGCTCTGTCTAATCTCAACGGTTTGTCAACTTTTGTGAAAACACCAGATTTTCTCCATCCTATCATTCTTTCTCGAAGAACTTTTTTGTCTGGTTTTTTCCATGCCTGTCTTAGATAATGATATAATCCACGTGCCATGAATTATGTAGAAAAAGTTTATTTTTAAAACTTAGGGTATTCATAAAGAATGTGAATGGAAAGCAATTTTGTCTGAAAATGTCCTGTCAGGTAATCCACTATATATATTAAATCCAGATTGTAATAAAAAATAAAATGAGCCTGCTCGGATTTGAACCGAGGACCCCTGCCTTATCAGAGCAGTACTCTAACCAGACTGAGCTACAGGCTCCTAAAGACAACACATTTGAAATATTTATAAAAGTTGTGAATTAACCCTTAACCTCTAATTCTAGAATTAGTTTTCCTTTGGAAAGTTTATAATCTGATATTGGCAAATTTATTGGAATGAGTTTTATATATACTTTATTTTTAGTGAGGGCTTTAATCTCGATGCTATTTTCAAGTTTGACTATTGAAACGTCTCTTATTGATTTTACACCTGGTATATTAATCTCATAAATAACTCTATCGGCAAGTCTTCTTATATTTGTTGAAGGTTCTTCTTTTGGCAGTTTTGATATTTTTTTCAGGCTTTTTTTGGAAAGAGTTTTTGAAGGAATTTCTTTTATTTGTTTTTTTATTTCTTGTTCTTGTTGTTTAAATTTTGGAACATTTCCAAAGGAACTTACCTTTATTTCAGGGGATTTGTTTCCTGAAGTTGAGATACTGATGCTTATTCCTCCTCTGTTTATCTTCGGTCTTCTTTGAGCTCTTTCTGCTTCCATAATATCCTCGCCAGCACCCCTATCTAGTTCTTTGAATTGTTTATCAAGATTTTTTAATAAAGAATTAAAAATCATATTAAATCCTTTGGGAAATCTTATTTCTTCAGCAGAGGGATAGTCGTTATTTCCAAGCATGCCCAAGTCTTCAGATTTTCTGTTCATGGAATTTCCACAACCGGGACAAAATTTATTTCTGTCGCTTGTTTTTTCTCCACAATTTCCGCATATTTTTTTAAACATAATTGATTATACCTATTTTTCTTTATAAATTTTTCTTTAGAAGATATTTGCACTTAAAGTCTTTGATTTCTCTTGAATAGTTTTAGAATTATTTTGTCGTTAGATATTTTTTAATATGCATTATTTCATGAACCTCTTCAATGAGTGTTGGTTTTGCTTCTTTGAGGACCAGATTTTCTAAATCTCTAGGACCCCTGAATCTTTTCCTTTTTTTAACTTCTTTTATCCTTGGAATTCCCAATAATACAACAATAATCCTTGCTATACTTCCAATGATAAATATTAAGAACAAAGGCTCTATGAAATTTGTTTTCAGAACTTTAATAAGAATAGCACCTATGCCTGCTCCAAGAAATATCCCAATGCCCATTAACATATTATAATAGGAAACAGCAAGTCCTCTTTTTGATTGACTCACATTATCATAAATAAAGTTACTTGCTGCGAGATTAAATCCAGCCCATGCTATTCCTCCGATAGCTGCAGGGACTAATACGAAATATATCGGTGAAGAAAATAAAATCCATGAAATAGGTATCAAAGGAATTAAGATAGAGGTAATTTGTAGAGTTTTGTAATTCCCATACTTATCTGAAAATTTCCCCCACAACTCTAAGACCATAAAAGTATATACTGCTCCTGCCAGAGTTACAATCATATATGTGGT
This sequence comes from Candidatus Woesearchaeota archaeon, assembly GCA_964409005.1. Taxonomy (GTDB): domain Archaea; phylum Nanobdellota; class Nanobdellia; order Pacearchaeales; family GW2011-AR1; genus CAYPBR01. The sequence goes on from CAYPBR010000050.1 coordinate 2,221, forward strand.
ATAGTTAAATTCTAAGTACCTAAGTAGATATACTGCTATTAATGGTGCAGATATAAAATTTGCAAGACTCAGCAGTGATCTAAATATAGCAAATCTCCCAAAATTATTCTTTGGGGCTTTTCTTAAGAATTGCCAGAAAGAGAAGTAATAACCTTTTTCAAGTTTTATCTTTGGCTCATATGTTTTTTTGAATATTTCTCTAGATATTATTCTGGATATAAATGCTAATGAAAACAAAATTATAAATCCAAACATAATCCAGTCATTTCTTTTGAAATAATCCAAAAAGAAAGCTGAGACAAGTGCGAGAATAACTGAAACAAACCCGACTATTAAACCTCTTTTTGAAAACCATCTTCCCCTATATCTATTATCAACTATATCTCCCATCCAGGAAAACCAGACAGGAGTTACAAGGTTTGCAAGAATTATATATAATGCAAAAGATATCAGGAGTAAAAGAGAAAGAGCATTCACAATAATCCCTTTATAAAATAAGACACTTATCACAATAAGAGGCAACCACATTAATGATTCAAAAAATATTGCCTTGAGAATTATTTTTTTCCTTGAATATTTTTCAATTAATCTGGAACTAAACATTTGACTTAAAGGACCTAATAAACCAGCGATAGAACTTAATAAAACCACTAAAGAATTGCTTGCATTAATTGCTATGGCAAATGGAGAAATATAACGATCTCCAAAGGAAAATTTTCCAGAAGCAAAAATACCTTCTTTAATGCTGTGTCTTCTTGCCTGATGTTTTAACTCTTTTATTGATGTTTTTTCCTTCACCATTTTTTATCACAATAATTATTAAATACGAATGAATGTTTTAAAAATTATGGTTAATGAGCAAATCATCTGGGATGAGATATTAGAAACTTTTTCTCAAGGAAAGATAAGGGATTTAGAAAGGGTGGAAGATGTGGAAAGCCAAGGAAGAGATCCTCTAGAAGTTATATTAAAAATCGATGAAATAACAAAGCAGGGATTAGGAGTTGCCTTACAGCCTGATTTTTTTAGTAAACTCAATGCACGAGTAAAAAGAAAGAATTTACAGCCATTGAAATGGAGAAGAATTGGGAGCAAAAGACAGGCAATAGATGAGAGAATAACTCCTTATGATTTGTTCAGAGAAGCGAGAGATGAAATGAAAATAGGAAAGTATTACGGAGGGACAGGTTGGAGAGGAATATCTTCCAGAGAGAATAAAAACTTTTTATTTTATTCCTGGATAGAAGGGTGGGAATTAGTTGATGTGGCAAGGGATTTGATATTGGTCAAGAGATATGATCTTCCTGATGAACTTAGAGGAGAAACTTATGAAAGAAGAACAGAGATTGCTAAAGAAATTTCCAAATTGACTCAAAGGAAACAGGGAATTGATTTATTAAAACAGAATATTATGAAAAAAGGAGGGTCAAGAATAGGAATAGTTCCTTCTAGGAGTGAGAAGAGATTTTATACTGATATGCGGATAGACGGGTTCCCTGTTAAATTTAGGGGAGATTCTTCTGAACTTTATTATTCTGTATGGTTTGATATGACTAGTAAATCTCATTCGTGCAAAGATAAACAGATGTTTATATCTTATTT
>CAYPBR010000051.1:0-3734 GCA_964409005.1 Candidatus Woesearchaeota archaeon
GGATTTCTCTTCATTTCTTTGACAATTGTTGCAGGACCTATAATTGTTATTGCTCCGAGATCTCCTTTAGAGAGGGTATTAATCATATTTTGCCTAATCTTTCCGAAAAATCCTTCGTTCCGATTCCCAGAGATTACTGCGAGCTCTATTCCCCTGAAACTTTTTACATGTCCTATCATTGCCATAGTATCTTCAATGAGTCTTGTCTCTTCATCAGGCATTAATCTTCCCTGCAAGATTAAGATATTATTCCCTAAAATTATTTTTAGTATTTTTCTAATTCTATTAGTACTATCTAAATTTCTAATTTCTGAGTAAGGTAAAAACTGAATTGCAAATCCTCTTATTTTTTTAATACCTTTTCTCTTTCCCCATCTTTTCACCATCTTTTTATTAAGATTTTTCGCTTTTTATTACTTTTTATTTATCTGGATTTTTTTGATAACTTAAAAATTGATTCATAAAATTCTTCTAAGTTTTTTCCGTATTTAGCACTTATCCCTATGACATCATATTCTGGAAAGGCTCCTTCAACCTTTTTTATATCTGCTTTTCTCAAATCAATTTTGTTTGCGACAATGAGCACTGGGATTTTCCTGGCAGCGAGGTTCCCTATTATTGTTATGTTTACTTGGTTATACGGGTTTTTTGTCGCATCTAGGATAATCACGACAACATCCATATCATCGAGCCATTTTATACTTTCAATAACACCCTGCGTTGCTTCTTTTGCTCTTGCTCTGGCCTCTTTCTTTTTCATTTTATATTTTAGAAAATCTTCATAATCTATCCTAGTGGCAATTCCAGGAGTATCTATCATTTTAAAGACGATTTTTTTTCCTTTATATTTTATTTCTACCTTCTCCTTAAATTGAACATTCCTCGTTTCATGAGGCACTTTGCTAACACTTCCCATTTTTTCTCCAGTGAAATCCTTACATATCCTATTTGCTATGCTGGTTTTTCCAGAATTTGTAGGTCCATAAAAACCTAATTTTATGCTTTTTTTTCCTTTAAACAAATTAGTGAATATTCTCTTAAAGAAATTCCTAAATACTTTTATCACCATGGTATAAATTTATTAAAAAGGTTTATTAAATTTTGTGTGGTTCAATGATATCTATAAAACCTCTCTCTTGGAAGTCTTCTCGGTGGCATAGGATATCTCTTTCTATAAGTATGATCTGTCCTTTTCTTCTTCATTCCACCCAAAAGCTTTTCTGTAATCTGTTCAAATATACCTTTTCTTTTTTCAGGGCCTTTCATAATACCATATTTCTTATATTTTTTCTTCTTTAAAGTCTGGTATATAACATATGCAGAAATTCCAATTAAAATTATTAGGATTATTATTAAAAGAGTAATAGTATCTTTTCTTGCTTCTTCTTCACCAAGAGATCCATTTTCTATTATGGATAAACTGTTTATTTTCGGAGAGATGAAAACCGGCAAATCGAAAAAATCAACATTTTCTGTTGTTGAGAATGTGATTGTCTCTTCCTTTTCCTCTAGAAGCATGTATAAATATCCAGATTTTTCTTCCCACTGGAGATTTTCTTTAAATTTTATTTCTTTAAGTTTATCAATTATTAAATAAGGGTCTTCTTCAAATTTCTTTTTCTTTATTTTTAATTCAAAAATGCTCAAAATAGGTTCTTTAAAACCACCATAATTAACGCTTAATTCTTCAAAAGATAGATCTGCATCTAGATTTTCCTGCTGCCAGAATAGGATATCATTTATGTAATCTTCATGTTGAGTTGAGTCATACCTCCCTCCTCCAATAGATTGCAGGATTTCTAAATCAATGCTGTTTTCACTTGGGTAAAAAGTCAATCTATCTGCGCTTTTTGTTATGCCTACAGATTCTGGAATTTCTATTTCAACCAAGCTCTTCATTAAATCTATATAATCTTTATCAGGACTTTCAGGAACCATAGAATTATAAAAATCCTCAATTTCATTTAATGTATTTTTACTATCTGTCAAATCCAGTATTTCATATAGAGTTGTTCTGTAAAATATAGGAAAATCATTGATATCTAACTCTACATCTTTTAGATTATTCAATTTTTCTTGGAGTATATCATCCATAGCTTCTTTCGGTGATTCTATTGTTATGTCAAATGTTTTGGACGAAGTTAACTGATTTTCATCTGTTACACTCACTGAGATTTCATATTCTCCAAGAGAATCATACGTATGTATTACCTCGTTTTTTATTGTTACTTCATTAGTTCCATCGCCAAAATCCCATTCATACGCTGTTATATTTGCACCAGAGTCAGAGATGTCAACTTTTACTCTGAACTTGATTGGTAGTGCTGCAGCAGTTTTTATAGGAAAAACAAACTCAATTACAGGTCTTTTTTCTACAATAATTTCTTCTGTAAAAATTTCCCTTCCTTTTAAGTATAATTTAAATGTGTGGCTGTCATAGCTCGAAGGAACAGAAAATCCTGCTTCGTCTAGGTTTAATATCATGAATTCATCAATGTTTAATTTTGCAGGCGTCTCGCTAATATTGTAGAAGTTATCCTGGCTAGTTGGACCCAGTGTTGTTTCGTAATCTATCTTTAAGCTTGAAATTGTTATCTCCTGGTTATCAATCCCAGAGATAAATTTAATTGGAACGACACACTCTCTGCCAGAGCAATCTAAGCTGTTATATTTTTCATAAATATAATTTTCAATTAATTGAGAAACTTTATTCCCTCCTGGCAAATCGTCGTTTATTTCAAGGCTGGTGATACTGTCAAACGCTTTTCCTCTGGCAAAGATATCAAATGAGGCAATTTCGTCCTGGACACCTGAACCGTAGAACCCACATCCGTTTTGAGGGGAATATCCTCTTATTTTAGAGGTTCCTATAGATTCGTCAGAATAGATACAGACGTAATGTTCTTGAGGTTCTGTGACTAGATAATTCACATCGCACGAGATTTCTCCTTCTGCGTGTGCTGTAATATCTAAATTGCATTTCGCATCAGGAATTTCATAACCATCTAAATCATATAGCGCCATTACTAAATTTCTGGTATCACTGTTTTTCCTAACCCATGCACCTAGATTGAATCCAGGGGATTCAGATAATCTTATTCTTTGACAGTGTTTGTTTGGAGAATAACCTATTGAATATTCATTCGTGCTTGCTTGCTCACTAAAGCATCCTTTGCTCTTTAGAGCTTCGCAACTGCCAGAGCCTGCAAGAACTTTGTCATTCCCAGAATCTATCGACCCATCATTTGAAAAATCTATCTTCAACTGATTGAAACATGAAGCAGGTGCATTGCTGTTGAGACTAAAGTTTACAGAATTTATCTGGATAATGTCTTCGTCGAATTTGAAACCAAATATTACAGAGTCACTTTTATTCAAGCTAAAACTTTTTGTTGTTTTGGCATCATTGGCGTAATAGTCTGAGCCGCAATCCGAGGGAGAACATGAATATACAACCTCGTTTAAATCGAGCAGTTCAATCAAAGCTATCTCGTCTCCCCCACTCGTTCTAAAAACAGAATTTGTAGGTTCATTATCTAAACTGATATTTATCCATCCTCGGATATATTCTCCCTTGCCATACTGGGTTTCTATAGAATGAGAAGGATCTCCAATCTGAAAATTTGCAGAGATTATACTTATAAGCAAGATTGCGAATAATAAAATTATAAAAATTTTTTCACTAGTTTTCATCATTTTTCATTCTTTTAAGTAAGATAAAAAGAATTTATAAA
>CAYPBR010000052.1:0-3716 GCA_964409005.1 Candidatus Woesearchaeota archaeon
GATTAGGAGTATGCCTCATATAAACAACTATATACAAAATTGCAGGAACCATCTGCGAGCTAGCTTTGAGTCTCCATTTATTAGCCAGTCTCGCAGGATAACCATTGACATAGGAAAATAAAAACAAGGATAAGACGAGCATTAAAAAGAAAAACAAAAAGGGAAAGGCAGCAAGCCCCCCTTTAATCAGCATGACTGCAACAGAAATTAGCAAGCCAAGAAAAAATACACTTAAAAAAACCATAACACTCAAAGTCAGAGACTGCCATGGCTCGAGATTCAGATGAGCTATTTCTAATTGTTTCTGAATTCTTTCTCTGTCTTTTTCAGAAGCTTTCAATCTTATAACACTGCCCAAACTACGACACCACCTCTCATATTTGCTCAGTTCAGGAGTCATCTCTTGTTTAAACTTTACATACTCTCTGCTATAACCAGAACTCTTAACACTGGATGTTTTAACCTGTTTCTCTATTCTTCCGGCATGTTTTCTCAAAACATCATCTATGGTTAGTTTTCTGTATGGTCTTGGCATTTGAACCTCTTTTTATAAAAGAGGGAATGTTTCAAAGGTTTTTAATTATTATGCATAGTTGGAACAAAATAGTCTCATATGGAACAAAAACATTGCATAGCTATTCTCTCCTTCAACCCTTTTTCAAAAATCTTTTCATGAATTCTTGTGTTGTAAAAACATCGACTTTCCTTTGTTTTTTGAAATCTTTATCATCAGACCATATATCTGCATTTAATGCAATTGCACAAGCCAAAAAAACCACATCATCTATATCTATATTTCCAATTATTTTATCAGCTTTTTTTATTTCCTGAATAATTTGCTTTTCAGGAATAAGGATTATATGGTCAAATAAACAATCAAGAAGTATTTTATATTCTTTCTCATTCATACCTGACTTTTTTAACACAAGATTCTTATATTTTTGGATTTCATGGAATGAAATCTCAGGATAATAAAAATTTAAGCCATATTTAATAATTATTTTTCTTGTAACAGAATCTTTAATTAAAGCAGAAAGAAGGATATTTGTGTCGATAACAACACTCATTTTAATCCTAATCTTTTAGCCACCCTACTATCTATTTTCTCAGCTATTTCTTCAACATCTCTCTGTGTCAATTTGCTCTTCTTAACAATCTCGTCCATTATTTCCAATTGCTCGAGATTTTTTTGTAATATTCTTCTAATAACTTCGCTCCATCTAATCTCACTATGTTTTCTTAATTTTTTATGCAAAGAATCTGGAATCGCTAAAGTTATATTTGCCATAATAATCTGTGAAAACACAGATTTATAAACATATCCATTTTAAAAATCAAATCTTCTTTTTTTAATTTCCTCTTGCAACCATTTCTGCCATTCAGGAAATACTTTTTCACTCAGAGGAATGCCTTCTTCCTGGCTAACTTCATCTGAAATTCTGTGAAAGGCGTGATTTGAAAGCTTGTTGAATTCTGCTTCCAGCATTTTGGGTTCATTTAGTTTGTCTGAAATATCCACCAGCTCTTTTTTTATTTTTGACCTGAGCAAAATATTATCATACACAGCATCCCAGTTCCCTGCCCAGCCCTTCACACTGGCTGCAATATTTTTAATAATCTCGCTGTCTCCATTAATCAAATCTTCTGTTGGAACCAGCTCGTCTTTGTCTACGTCGTATTTCATCAAATCCACAAACCCTTTTTCCGCGAGTGGATCTTTGCTCCAGTGTTTTCTGACTTCTGAAATCTGAACCACCCTCTTCCATGAATGAAGTCCGTCTGGAGATTTTATTGGATTTGTAACCACAATTATATCTGTCGCTTTGAAGCTCGTCGTGGGAACCCCGAGATCATTTACAACCCTGTCAAAAACAGCATAAGGAGATGCACCATGAATCGTCCCTGCAACAACATTTGCCAATGCACCGACACGCATTGCTTCGTAAAGTGCCTTTGCCTCTACACTCCTGACCTCCCCGATAATCAAAGAACTATCTCCTAATCTCAAACTAGTCCTTATCCCGTCATCTGCTGAAACTTCGGTAGTTGTTTTCAATAGAGCAGAACGAACTTTCATCCTCAAGATGTCATAATCTAATTTTCTGAGAGATTCTACCGGAAGTTCTAAAGAATCTTCAATAACAATTATTCTCAGTTTTGGAATAATCTCAAACATCAGGCTTCCCAGAAGAGAAGTTTTTCCTGAACTTCTGGTTCCTGCGAGTAACAATGTTCTGGAACCATCGATTAAAAAACTGAGCAGACCGGCTGCGAGAGGATTCAGCATTTTATTTTTTATAAAAAGTGGCAGGGTCCATGGCTCTTCTCTATGACGTCTGATTGCATAAGACAAACCGTCCGGAGACAGGGGTTGCTGGATTATCGCAATCCTGGCCCTGATTTTTCCAATATCCAGCTGAGTATCTAATATAGGATTAGCCTCGTCGAGAGGTCTTCCAGAAAGCATTCTAAATTTAGCCGCCCATGAATCCACATCTTCCTGACTGGGCAAAATGTTTGTAATACACTCGTCATAATCCTGGTGTCTTATAAAAATCTTTGTCTGGGGAATTGGTGCATTTAAAGAAATGTCCTGAAGATTCTTATCCTGCAGCAAAACTTCAATAAGACCAAATCCAATTGTATGCCTTACAAGAATCGTAGCGAGTTTATTTAAATCAGAATAATTCAGAGTTATCCCCTTGGTATGAGCTAAATCCTGCAGAAGATCTTTTGAAATATTGAAAAAAACATGCCTCGTCCTCTCCACATCTGTAAACTCTTCTGCACGGGGCTGATGTTCAATTAAAACACCGCGAGCTAAATTCAAAAGCATATTATGGTCCTCGTTCAGGGTATTTTCAGGAGGAACTAAGTGATAGATAAATTTAGATTCATCTTTCTTCTTTAAAATAGTTACCAGAGATTTATCATAATCCTCATTGTAGATTTCGTACTGATCAATAATCTCTGCATTTTCTGGCAAATCAGAAACCAGCCTCGTAAAAGTAAAATTAGGAATCACGTCTGATTTAAAGATATGATGATAAATCTCTCTGTCTCCTTTTTGATAATCCTCGAGATAGGGCTTTGCTGCCTGAATCAGTTTTGTTTCTTCTAACAATTTTAAAATTTTCTCTAAAAAACTGATATAACTCATCTGATCGGTTTTAGAATCTACACTTATTTTTCCCAAAAAAACCTTTGCCTGAATAATAATCCTATTCAGTTCTGAATGTGCTGCAATTGGATCCTGTTTCAACAGATATAAAAAAGAAAAAACGTCATTATATCTCTGATTAAAAAATTGTTGCTGAGTCGCAGCGAGCTTTTCCTGAGACAACACCTTCTCCTGTTTAACAAAGTAGACATAGAGCTGAGCAATTTCTAAAAGCATTGCTGTTTCTTCGAAATCATAATTGTAGTTTTTCTGCTGAACAAAAACAACCCTTGAAACATTCGGGTTTTCAATAAGCACATCCACGGTTTTTTCCATAACTTCTGGGGAATCTGCTAAGCTGGGCACATAAGGAGCGCCTAGGTAATTTATATAAAGAACATCTTCTCCTCCTTCTCTCTGAACTTCGTAAGAATATAACTCTGTTCCTTCTCTGAATTGCATTTGGTTAAATAAACTTCCAAATATATTTGAACAAATGGAAATCTTTGATTTACTTGAATAAAAAAAGGATATCCAGTTTAAAATATTTTGTGTG
>CAYPBR010000053.1:0-3660 GCA_964409005.1 Candidatus Woesearchaeota archaeon
AAAGAATCAACAGAAAGTTTCAAAGGAAGAGTTTATGTTTTTGATACAGAGAAATCAGAAATTGCTAAAAAAATAAATATAAAAGACAAAGGTAATTTTGCAATTAAAACCAGGTAATTCTAAGATGGAAAACTTTAAGATATTAGAAGAAAGAAAAAATTCTTTGTTCGATAGAAGAGAAGTTAAGTTTAATGTTGAAGCAAAAGTGACTCCTAGTCATGCAGAAGTTGAGAAATTTATATCTGAAAAATTTTCTGCTCCCTCTGAGACCATAAAAATAAGGGGGATTCACGGAAGATTTGGCTCAAGAATTTTTACAATAAGTGCTAATATTTATAATTCAAGAGAAGACAGAGATAAAACAGAGCCAAAGTCAAAGAAAGAAGAAAAGGAAAGAGAGCAACCAGCAGAAACAGTTGTAGAAGAACCAAAACAAGAAGAGCCAAAAGAAGAACCAAAACAAGAAGAAAAACCTGAAGAGACTAAACCTCAAGAACCACAAAAAGAAGAGGTTTCTGAACAACCAACTCCTAAAGAATCTGAAAAGCAAAAACCAGAAGAAAAGATAGAGGAATCTTCAGAAAAAAAGGAAGACGATTCAAATGATTAAATGTAATTTATAGTTAAGAAAATAAATATGAAACTCTTATCATGGGCGTAAAAAAATCAGTAAAAAAAGGAAAAAAACCGCATAAAAATAAACCAACTAGCAAGAAATATACTAAATATAAAATTGAAGGTGATAAAGTTGTCAGAGAGAGACACTGTCCGCGTTGTGGCCCTGGTGTTTTTTTAATGAATTCTCAAGGAAGGTTATATTGTGGAAAGTGCCATTATTCTGAGTTTGAATCTAAAGAGAAGAAAGCAAACGAATAATCTGTTTTTCATCAATGATTTCCATTTGATTTTTTTAAAAACCTTTCTAGATTATTTTTTCTGGCAGTTGCTTCTTCTTCAAAGTCTTTTGCAGCTTTTTCAGGATTTTCTGCCCTATAAAAATTTCTAAAGGTTTTTGAATTTATATGAATCAATTCACCATTAGGAAATTCCCCTGTCCAATCTCTTCTTGTTTTTGAAACATAAGCTATACGATTTAGTATCTCTTGAAGATAATATCCTTTTTTTATAGGAATACCATCTCTGTCTTTTAAAGAGGGCATGATTATAGAAAGAAGATTAATATATAAGAATTATTGTGATGAAATATAACAAACCCTAGGAGAGAGCGTTAAAAACTTGATAAACAACTTATTCAGCAAGACCGAGAGAATCTAAAACCAGCAATGATAAGCCACTATTTTTAAGAGTTTCATCGGGAATTTGTTTTAATTTAAAATTACGAAAATGGTCTAAGTATTTTTCCGGCATCCCATTAACTATTTTAGTTTTTAAATTAGTGTAGCAGGCACCTGTAGTATACCCATTGATAAAGTCAATACTTTCTGAAGATGAACTGGAAACTGATGGATGTCCATTATGTTCGTGCATGATAACATATCTTCTTCCTGCTGTTTTTGCGATATAAATTTTATTTGAATCCATTTTTATTACAAACCCTAGGAGAGAGCACCCAAGTCCATAAAAAAGATGACCTGAAGCCTCTCCTGGGGAAAAAGAGGTGATACAAAACATAGACCCTCTTTATATATAAATCTTTCGGTTATGTTACCTTTTAAGAATGACAATTGGTAATTAGTTTATAGTAGTGATATTGATTTATCCCTTTTAAAGATAACAGAATAAAAGTAGGCACTACAATTTATAAATTAGGCACTACATTACATTTATAAAATATATTCTTATATATATTTATGGAAAAGAGGTCGACAGGACAGAAAAACAGCGTCAAGCAGGATCAGATTCATGATTTGCTGTTTAATCGCGAAATAGGATGGCAAGAAGTTATCTATGATTTGATTAACACAGAACAACTCGACCCTTGGGATGTAGATATAATTATTTTAACGAGCAAATACATGGAAAAAATAAGAGATCTCGAAGAGGCTGACTTCTTCGTCTCCAGCAAAGTTCTTCTTGCAGCTTCTCTCCTCCTGAGAATTAAGACAGAAATTTTATTGAATGAACATATAAAGAGTATAGATGAGATTCTCTTCGGAAAAAAAGAAAAACCAAAACAAGTTTTAGAGAGAATTGAACTTGAAGAAGAAATTCCAAGCCTTGTCCCAAGGAGTCCTCTGCCGAGATTTAAGAAGGTTACACTTAAGGAATTAATAGAATCCCTGAACAAGGCAATTGCTACGGAAAATCGCAGGATTAAAAAAGTGATAATACACAAAAATGCTCTTAGAGAGGCAGGGGTTGCTCTTCCGAAGAGGAAAATCGGTGTTAAGATACAGAATATCTATAAGAATTTACAGAATTATTTCAGAAAAAACAATAATAAAAATAAAATATCCTATTCAGAGTTTGTGGGCAGTAATAAAGAAGAAAAAGTGATTTCGTTTTCCCCCCTTCTTCAATTAGAACATCAAAAAAAAGTTTGGCTTGACCAGGATGCCCATTTCGAGGAGATTTATATCTGGCTTAAAGAGATTTATCTAAAGCATAATCCAGAGCCTTTTGCAGATTTAAAGCAAGCTGTTGAAGAAGAGATAAAAGAACTAGACGAGGAAAAGAAAGAAAGACTTGAAAAAATCAACACAGATTTTGAAAACCCTATTGGTGAAATGGTTGAATAGTTATTCTAGAGAACAATCTTTCTTAAAAACACAGAAACTGATAATAGTTCATGTATTTAATAACTAATCATGGATTAGAGGTTCTTGAAGAAAAAGGATTAGTGGAAATAATTAATTCCTCATTTGAAAAATTGAAGGATCAGATACCCATGGGGCACATGTATGAGGAAGACATAGAAGAATATGGTCGCGATTTAAGAATTCCCAATTTGTTAGAGAGAATGGAACAAGAAGAAGATTCTGGTCTTAACAGGGAATCATTCATCATGCATTCTGGAATTATTCTACATTTATTAAAAGATAAACTTCCAGAAAATTTAGGGGGGGATATTAAAAATGCTATGAGCGCTTATTTTATTTATCATGACCGATTTTTTAGTAGAATGAGTATTTACAAGGGTTATCTATGGAGAGATGAAAAAACTTTAACAAAAATAGGGAGTGATGTGGATGGAGATATGTTCATAAATCAATGGAATGTGGATTCAGAAAAAGAAGCAGAACAGAATTTGTTTGGTTATCGACCATTATTCAAGAATGTTGGTTCTATTAACATGGTTGGGTTTTATAGTGATTGGATTAAATCAATGACAGATTATATGGTTTTTTGTTTGCAGCTTGGCAAGCCTGTTCCTTTCAGAGAAAATTGGGAAGAAGTATTTTTTAATGGGAATTTTGAAGATGAAAAACCAGGAGAGGTTGCAAGAGGTTTAATTAAGGATCTCCAGCGTTCTAAGAATATGGAAGAGCATAGTCGTCTTTATGTATTGCCTTTTGTAAATAATCCTTTCCGGCATGTAAAAGATTATGATTCTTTTTATTTAACTCGTTCCTGTGTATCTAATGGCGGATTTAAATCCATGCCTTTTATTGATGGAGAAGATTTGGTTTATTTGCATAGAGTAAAAGAGGATGAAATAGTGGAAGTTAATGGTGTAAAATGGGGGAATCCCGGAGTAAG
>CAYPBR010000054.1:0-3544 GCA_964409005.1 Candidatus Woesearchaeota archaeon
CATAACTGGCCAATCTTCCTAGAACTGCATTTTTACCATCAATTATTTTCATTTTAAGTTATGGTTTACTCTAAATTTTTTAAAAAATTTATTTTCATCTTAATATTTTTATTCCCTTTGCTTCAGGATTCTTTTTAATTTCTTCAATTATACTTAAAACTTCACTATTTGATTTTAATAATTTTTCTTTCGCTTTTTCAGAGAAACCCAATGCGGCAATCTTTATTTTTTTTGTTATTTCTCCCAACGAAAGAACTTTTCCAGGGACCACAACTGTTTTTCCCTCTTCTGCTTCTTTATCTACTTTTTCTAAGTTTATATTTATTCTTTTTCTTGTTGGACCAGAAAGAATGCCTGCCACTTCAACCCAATTCTTTTTTTTCTTAGCAACAATTATGGTTTCAACTAGGTATGAATTTTTTTTCTTCTGAAGCTGTTTTTCTATTTTGGATTTTGTTTTCATTTCCATTCAAATTTCTAAGCAGAAGTATAAACTCCCGCTATCGCGTTAACTCGCAGGTGAAAATTTTAGTTGAGTTTGGTTTATAAGTGTTTTCATGCGGGAGAAAGGATTCGAACCTTCGTAAGCACTAAGCTACTGGAGCCTTAATCCAGCCCGTTTGACCACTCCGGCACTCCCGCTTAAGTTTAACAAAAAAAGAGCATTTTAAAAGATATCTAATGGGAAAATTTACAGAAAGGGTAAAGTATCTATCTCTCCTTCATCCTCGCTTATGTGCATTATATCTAAATCTATATATTCGTCTTTAAAAAGTTCTTTGACCTCATTTATAGTGTGTTTGAGTTCTCTCTGATCCTTATGAAATAACTGAACAATACAATTAGGTCTTGTCAGGGAAAATATCAAAGAATTGACATGTTTTGAATTCCTGGAAAATCTTTTTATTCTCTCTTTACTTTCCTCAGAAAAGTTTCTTATGTTTAACAAGATCAAAGAAAAATGATATCCAAATTCTGCCATATTGAATTGTATTCTTGAGCCAAGAATCACCTTATCTTTGTATAACTTTCTTAATTTATAGAGGGTAAGTTCAATAGAGATATTTATTTTTCTAGCAATATCAATAAGTTTTATTCTTCCATTTTTTGCAATAATCTTCAAGATTTCTAAATCCTTTTTATCAAATTTTCTCTCTTTTGACAGGACATTTATCAAAGTCATACTTTCTCTGTCTTTATGCCTGAAAAACTTTAAAGGATAAAGTTCTGCAAAAAAAGGTTTAATCACAAAGTAATCTGAAACACGATTCATTTTATTACTAACTAAATCTGATATAAAATTACTCAACTCTTCCTCGTTTTTAAATATGCAATTAAGAAATAAGTCATACTTTCCATAAACATATCCGTAAGATATACAGCTCTTATTTTTATCTAGTTTTTGAGAAAAAGTCTTGACAGAAGAGGTCTTTTCAAATTTAAGTAATAAAATAGCAAAATAGTTGTGTCCAAATTTGCTGTAATCAAACAAAGTAAGAAATCCTTTTATTAATCCAGAATCCACATATTTTTTTATCTTGTAATCAACTTGTTCTCGTGTAAGTTTTGTGGCTTTTGCTATTTTTGTTATAGATTCTCTGTTATTATGATATAAATAAGATAAAAGTTTATAGTCTGATTCCTTTAACTCCATAATAAAATAATGTTATTAATAACTTATAAATTTATCTGTTAATTAAAATATTTCTCTTATATCTTTAATAATTAAGTAAAAATATGGGGTAAAAGATAAATATCTCTAAATCGTATGTTTAGTGTAAAATGGAACCAAAATATAAATTAAAAGATTTAACACCTCCCGAAGTATGTGGGATTGGTATGTGTCCCCAAATATATGAGCTAGAAGAAATAGCTTCTGAAGATTGTGCTGCGATGGCTTGTCCAACAGTATATAAACCAAAAGAAAACAGAGATGTTTATGTAATAATAGGAAAACAGTTATCTCCTGCAGAAGTTGGTCTAGTAGGAAAAGTTGGAGAAGGAGAAACAGTTATTGAAATTCCAAAAGGATTATTAGCCAATCTTCAGAAATAACATGAAAACCCATCTAAAAATAACAAAAGAACTAACTCCTAAAGCAATGTCTTGTACTGCCATAGCTTGTCCAGCAATCTTTAAAACCAACAATGGTTCTTATGCAGTTATTGGTAAGAAACTGAACGCAAAGAATTTGAAAGTTGATAAAAGAGTTGGCAAGGACGAAGTTTTAATAGAAATTCCCAATAGACTTCTTGAAAACTTGGGTGATAGGAAAACAACGTGAATAATTTATGACATCCTTGATGTTAGGTGATATTAATATTGGAGGATATGTAGACAGAACTCCTATTTCTGAAGAACGTGAATTAGATACAATTAGTGATAGATTAAATTCTTTAGAAGAACTTATGAGTAATGCTCTTCCTTCAGAAAAACTTCCTTTAGAAAAAGAACATAAAAAATTATATCATGAACTAGTCAGTAGAGAATATGCTCCAATTGATGTTTCCTTTTTAGGAACAAGTTCCACCCTAAAGCTAAATAGAGGGAAATTGCCTATTAATTATGAAATAAAAGTACCAAGATTTAGTGTTTATCCTTTTTATGGAAATAATACTTTTTCAACTGAAATTCTGGCTGGGTGGTTTTATTCTTATGTAGATACTAGAATGGATATAAAATTACCAAGAGTAATTATAGAATCTTTATTAAAAAGTTTTGAATTTAGTGATTTTCCAACATCAGAACCAAAAATCATACAATTTTTCCGTGGTTCTAATAAAGTGGAATATCGTTTTAACAAGGTTCCTAGATTAATAAAATATAAATATCATGGTAGACATACTTTAAAAAGCCAATTCAATGGACTTATACCTGAAGAAACTAAAAGAAGTGTCAAAGAAGCAACAAAATATTTTCCTGAAAATAAAATTATGCTGGTTGCAGAGACAAAACCAGAAAATTGGAATATTGAATTTAGACATATAACTAAAGATCCTGTTGTAATCGGTGTAAGCAAATATGGTGGATGTTTTTTAATAGACCATTTTGATACAACTCCTTTAGAAGATTTGGTAAGAAGTAATTTCTTGAATATAAAAAAGAATTAAAATGACAATTATATATAAATTATTTGGAATTCCTAAAACATTTGATGAATTTGTAGATAAAATGAAAAGAAGAGGGGATAATCAGGTAGATGTAATTTTAGGAGAATATAATAAAGGGGTTGGTGTCGGAGGACTGTTTGATTATAACTGTATTGTTAGTATTAAAGCTGGAAAAACAAGATTAAAACTTAATGAGCATACTTATCTTATGGGGGTTGGGGGTTTCTACAGTACGCAAATTGGTCTAGCTGAAGTTAGGCAGGCTACTTTAAAAGACTTAATAGAAACTGCAGAAAAACTACAGGGTCTTAAATTAGAAGCTACAATTAATGGGAAGTCAATCGATGAAGCAAGAGAAGCAATTAATCAGTATTTGAAGGATAGTTCTACTTAATCTTCTTTGAAACAGATGCAAGGTCTTTTTTTAGAGTTTC
>CAYPBR010000055.1:0-3537 GCA_964409005.1 Candidatus Woesearchaeota archaeon
TTAGGTTAGCTTATTTCTGGCCGTTGGTGGGCTTATATCTTTTGAGCTCTGCCTCAAGGTCTTTTAGAATATGTTTGTATTTATCTCCCATAGACCCTTCATAAACCCTGTGGACAGTATCACTAAGCGTCACCTTATCACCTTGCACCCGAACCATTTGCAAAATCGGATTAGTTTTATCTATTTCACGAATTTGATTGTAAACCCCAAGGATTTGCTTATTTATTTCCTGGTCTTCATCAACTAAATTGTCCATATTATACAAAAAGTCCTAACTTTAAATATTTTATGTTTACTTAGGTTAAGTTTGTTCAAGCTCATTTAATATATATTTTCTAAGAAATAAATGCTTAAATAGATCTTTGTTGATAAAAAACCATGTTGGAAAGAAAGTTAAAAGAAAATGAGATGCATTTTCACTTTAATGTTAATATTGATGGTGGTGGAAAACACGAATCTGTAGAATATTTTACCCATCATCCAAATAGATATGATAGAAATTTGAAAGAATTTGCAGGCATGTTAGTAGATTTATCAGAAGAACATGGTAACTCCACAGCATATCACATTCCTGTAGGAGATCATGACGTCCAAGTTATTAAGGGCTTTACTCCAGAAATTTCTGTTTCTGATGGCAATCTTCATGTAACCGGTGCTTCTAGTCCTACAGATTATTTGTTTAATGTTGCAGAAGCAGTTCAAAAAGAACTTCTGGCTCGTGCAAGTTCCAGAGAAGATTAACTTTTCTTATTTATTCACCTTAGATTAGGTTTGTGAATAAAATGATTCCACCTCTTTATTTAAATCTAAAAGATAAGCAACTAGATTTTCAGGAACAGGCAATCCTTTGTATCTCTCTCCAAACTCAGGAGTCCAGCGGAGTGTTTTATCTATAATATCTATTAGTCCAATTAAAGAATTGTTAGGTGCTATTTCCATTAAGACACCTCTTTCCTGCATTATTTCTTTCTCTAATCTCTTATATTCTCGACCTTTTCCCTCTATTCTTTGACCATCACTAAGATCATCAATGTCCTGCATAAAAATAAATAGATTTTGAAACTTAATATAATCAAAAACATGTTTTTTCACGTAATTTTTTATCAATTTTTATTTGTGGCTGAGGTTGTTCACTTAGGTAAACTTAGTATAAGGGTGTTTAAGCCTGTTTTAAACAGCTGTTTAAGGGTGTTTTTTAGTGTTTTTTTGTCTAAACAGCGTTTTTTAGGGTGTTTTTAATAATTTTTTGAGTGATTTTAAATGTTTTAAAAGATGATTTTTTATCAATTTTCTCGACGTAAACAAAAGGTTTTTAAATATTGTTTTGTAAAATAATTACATGTTTAATTGGTTTTTTAGAAAAAAAGAGGTTGAAGAGATAAAAAAAGAAACAAAACGTGGTTTTGATATTGTAAAAAAAGATATGAATTCTATAAGTGAGTGGATTCAACACCTGGATAATGGGAAAAATTCTCAACAAGAAGAGATAAATGATATAAAAGAGATTTTATCGTCGGTGAAAGAAGAAGTAGAAGGCATGAAAAATGTTGTCTCAATCATGGGGGAACTGCATCCGCGCAGGGTGTTTAAACGGCTGTCCAAACAGCAAACAGCTGTTTATGGTGTTCAAACAGCTGTTCAAACGGGTGTTCAAACACCGAATTTTGACCAATTTTCTGTAACTGAAAGAGCTGTTATCTGGATACTCTTAAATACTGATATGAAACTTGGTTATGATGATCTCGCTTCAATACTTGGAAAAGAAATATCAACAATAAGAGGACAGATAAATACAATAAAACAAAAAAGTGAAGGCCTATTAGCAGAAATGGTTGAAAAAAATGGAAAAAAGAGATTATATATTCCTGAAGAAATAAAGGAAAAATTGCTCAAAAAGGTAAAAGTGAGGGTAAAAAAAGACAAAAAAGCTAAGAAAACAGGAGAAAAAATGGTGGAAAAAGCGAAAATTTAGCTCAAATAAAGAAAAGTGAGAGAAAATAAATAGTTATTCGGTGAGCGGTTTAATTTATATATCTCTGAGCTGCAATATTGTGGAAATGGAAGCTATTTTTCTAAGATTTGGCGATATAGAAAGCTGAATATTCTTGTTCTTGACCTTTTTCTTCTCGAGGGAAACTCCTTTTTTTATCAATCTTCCAACATAGTCTCTAATCGAACTCTCTGTCAGACCGAGTTTTTCTGATAGAGATTTGTAATCAGCATATCCGAGCTCTTCTTCCAACTGATATATTGTAGAAAATATCAGCATCTCCTGATCAGTTAGTCTCTTGAACTTAAGTCTAATCTCTTTTTTTATATTATCTAAAGAATTAAGGATTTCTGCTGCATTTTCTATTGAATTTTCCTCAAAAAACATGTGTCTGTCTGTCTGTCTGTCTGTCTGTCTGTCTGTCGAAGCCCCTTGATTTCCAGTGGAAATAGGTGAATTTATGGGTTTTAAGGGCTTAAACTGGGAAGGATGTGTCGAAGTGTCGAAGGATTTTGTCTGAATTTGTGGTTCATGTGTCGAAGTCATTTGTCTTAAAATATCTCTTATTTCATCAAATTCTAACCTTAAAGAGTCAATTTCCCACCTCAAAAAATCTATATCTTCTTTCACTTTTTGAAAAGCAGTCTTTATTTCGTCCATAAAAAATATAAAATATCTAAGTATAAAAGTTTTAGGATGATGTAAAATATAATTCTTATTATCCTGGCTGGTTAAGTTTGATGCTGCTTATAGGTATTGTAAGCTTTTTCACTCATCTTCCAACGAGATCTTCTTAGATAAAGAACTCCTTTTGGATTTTTCTTTATTTCAACCACCAAATTCTTCTTTTTTAACTCTAAAAGGAGCTTTTTGACAAATTCTTCGTCACGCGCAGTCTCCTGTGCTATGTGTGAAGTAAAAATTGGTCTTGGGTTTACAGAATAGAGGTGTGCTAATATTTGTTCCTGAATCTTCTCTTTCTTTCCATCAGAAATTTTCATAAAAACCAGAATAAGTCAGGACTTAAAAATTCTTTGAATCTATTTTTTCTTTTTTTCTTCCATCTCTCCCCTCTTCAGAGAAGGCATTGGAATATGATAGGGCAAATTCATCTCTTCCTCCAGTTGTAATGCTCTGACGTTTGACTTCGCGAGAATTATATTAAAAAGAACCATCCTGAATTCTTCAGTCATTTTTTTGTTTTTCCACTCTTTGGTTATTGTTTTTGCAAGTTTTGATTCTATTGCAAGGAGAACTGTCCCCCCGAGCTCTATCTTTGCGTAATCAGGGGTATAATTAACCACATAAGAAAAAGTGGTTGCAATTATCTCTTCTTTAGTCTTTAAAATGTCTGATTTTATATTTTTTATCTCAGAAACATCTATATTTGTATTTATATTCAGATCTTTAGGCCTATCAACTGGTTGTTTCTCTACATCAATCTTATTAAAATTAAATCCCATGAGTCTCATTTTCTACTAATCTAATTAAAAAAAGGTTTTTAAAGATTTCTAAATCAAATCTTCTTCAGAAACAATTACAAAATC
>CAYPBR010000056.1:0-3425 GCA_964409005.1 Candidatus Woesearchaeota archaeon
CCCCGGACACCATGAGCTTCAGTCATGTGCTCTCCCGCTGAGCTACATTCCCTACTAAAAAATGAGTGTAAAATTATTTTTAAAACCTTCTAAAGAATAAAAAGTAAGTTGGGAATAGGCCACCTTTTGTCGTTTCTCGTTACACAATGTGTCGAACGAAACGCGTTAACATTCAACTATGCGGCACTAAGCCTTGCACCGGTCAGGATGTTCGTTTCATCAAATCCTTTGCTTCTCAGTTCCGCGCATGCTTCATAACTCTACAAAGGCTGTGGCGTTTCTGTAACAGAGCCTTGCCTCACGACAACAATCCTTTCGGAAAGTGACTAACCTCGAGGGGTTCTTGGTGGGCGGACCTTCCACAGAACTCAGAAATCATATATTTCGATTTCTCGCTTATCTAAAAGCCGAGTCCCGAAGTTAACTACCCAACTTACAAAAATAGAGTGAATCAGAGGTTTTTAAGGTTTACTAAACCACATAAATTTTTATAAAATATGAATCCATTATTTACAAATGGTTGAGATAGAATTGGATATTAATGAATTAGAATCCTATGTGATAAGGACTAGTGAGGAGATGATCCGACGGGGGTTTATAGCAGACTTAGAATATGCAAGAAATGGATATCAAAGTAAACAATATTCACGTCCTCTCTGGATTGATAAAGAATTAGATTTTCTTCTTGAGGCTATAACATGTAACAATATAACTTATAAGGATTATAATAATGATTATGAAGAAAATCTTTCTTCTAAAGCTGATGAATATTATACAGATATTTTGAATTTCTTAGTTAGTCATTACAATCGTCTTCGTTTTCCAGAGTTATCTAGGGTGGAGATACAAGAGGTTGGATATCAGAACGCCCTAAGACTGAAGAATGTAGTATCTAAGTTAGTTCATAAAAATCCCTTGTTACAAGAAGAAGATAGTATTTTTGAACAATATATAACTACTTACCCCCATCTCAGTTTTTCTGAAAAAATGCAACGGGGGTTTTTTTAGATTTAATTATATAATACAAAGGAAGAAAATATTTCTAGAGAAATTTAAAAACCTCTCTCTCTTTATTAATTCATGGCACTGAAATATCTCTTTTCAGGATTTTTTGTAAAAATAATTGCTGGTTTTGATGATACGATGACCCGTATCCCGATTCTTGCCAATATAACCAGAACAAAGAGGGGTAAGTTCGCGTTTGTGATTGGGGTATTTTTAGCTATAACAATAGCAATGTTACTTTCATTTTTATTCGGCTCTGCAATAAAAGCAATTCCATATTCAAATTATATTTCTGCAGCATTTATCTTTTTAATAGCTATGTCGATTTACTTCGACTGGTTTGTTCAAAAACCAAAAAAACGGGTTGAAAGAAGTTTAGTTCATCTGAAACCAATTTCGAAAAAGAGATTTTTGAAATTAATAGCTGTCGGATTTTTGACAGCCTTTGCTACGATTACAGATGATATCTTTGTTTATTCTGGATTATTTTTAGGACCGCTTTCAAATATTCCTTATATAGTTGCAGGGATACTCTCTGCAACATTGTTGCAATTGGGTGCAGTGATATATTTCTCACATAAACTTATGGAGATGAAATACAAAAAAGAAATTACTGTTACTGGTTTAATAATTTTGGGCTTGTTGATTTTATTAAAGATTTTATAGAATTATTGATATTATGTCTTTTTTGTCTTATATGATTTTACGAGTTTGACCAAGTCACCCTCTTTTCCTGCGAGTGGGATGAATTCTGGACAAGGTTCTCCATGATTATGTCTTTTAGTGACGTATAATTTTTTGGTTCCATTAATTCTGCCGTGATGAAGATCTTCTTTCTTATAAGAACATTTAATTGGTTTGCCTTCAGAGATAGATATTATTTTACATATATACGCTTCTCTTCTCTGATTTCCAGCATCTGTATTTTTTTGCTGATATTTACAAAATTTCATAAGTTTTTACAAGAAGATTTTATATAAAAATATTATTATTCAGAAGTTTCATGACTTTTATTCTAAGATTTTAAAACTTTTTCCATACCCTCTTTAGTAATCTCTTCTAACTGAGATTTAGAGGCAGAGAGGGGGAGAATCTGTCCCTTTATTTCTACTTTTCCTTCAGACTCTAGATAAATCTCTTCAACATATTTTATATTTTCCCTAGTTCCATACAAAGTTATTCTATAATATTTCTTTCCCATGTTTTTTTGTTAATTTATTAGTTTTTAAGAATTGCTGTGATGGAGATTCTATCTCAATAACACAGCAGAAGAAAATCCCATTAATTCTAGAATAACATACTACAATGAAGCTTTTAGTAGTTGTCTGCTGAAATTCTCGCCTCACCAAAAGCTTGAATCTTACACAGCAACTCTATCAACGTCGTCTTCTTCGACGGCTTTTGTTGTCTCGTTTTGCGGATGGCTTCGAGCTTAGATGCATTCAGCTCTTATCCATTTAGTGCGTAGCTATGCAGCCTGCCATGTGACAACTGCTCACCAGAGGCACCCGATCCCAGTTCCTCTCGTACTATAGGATCGTTCCACTCAGACAACCACACACCTAGTAGATATCATACAAACTGTCTCGCGCAATGTTATTCCAATTTTTCAATTGGCATGGACTATACCATCATCCTTCTATCGAAGGAGATCGGCGTATTAACATTTCTTTTATAACGAAATGTTCTAGAATTTATCACATGAGTGCTTAGGTTGTTTTCTCATGCGCCATCTATTGTTAAAAAGATGGACTCTAAGTCTCTACGGGGATAAAGATTTACTTACAGTTTCATATGTTATTGTTCTTTTCTTGGAATAATTTATATCTTTAAATTTATCAACAAGTTTGCAAATTTCTAAAAAATCTTGATTCGATTTCTTATTTTTTAATTTGTTAATAATATCTAATCCAAGCTCTACATGTTTTTTCTTTAATTTAACATATGGCTGTAGAGATATTAATAATTTTTTAACTTCTTTTGATTCAACAATTGTATAATCACTAATTCCTGTTTTTCTATGACGGATGTATCCTGATTTTATTTGTTCCTTAAGCCATTCCAAAATCTTTACATTAGTTGTATCTTGATAAAAACCTATTGAAGTTCTTATTTGAAATTTCTGTTTGTAATCAGATCTTGGTACTATTTGGAAAAAGATACTTCCATCACCATCTAAGAAACCAGCCATATATGCAAGTATTGTTGGATCTGTAAATCTCATCTTCCCTCGGTATTGCCATATTTTTCTTGTTAATAATTCTTTGTCTTAATCAGATAATGAATTCAAAAAAATTTTAGGTTTCACCGATATGAGCCGATTTTATTTTTCAACGGATTACTCCGAAGCAACGCCGCTTTCGTTGACGTTCTTAACCCAGCTAACGATCCCTTTTAATGCGTGAACTCCGGCACCCTTG
>CAYPBR010000057.1:0-3369 GCA_964409005.1 Candidatus Woesearchaeota archaeon
GACTGCTTCTGAGAGTTCCTTCTCCAGAGCAAGGAGCATCCACAAGGATTTTATCAAATTTGAGGGGCACCAAGTTTCCCCTTACACTAACCCCTCCTTTAAGATAACCAATGTTTCCCCTTACACTAACCCCTCCTTCATTGGCTTGTCTTTTCAATCTTTTACATAGACTAAATCCATCTTTTCTCGTTATTATTGTATTTGTTACCCCACATCTTTCTAGATTTGATGCAAGGATTTTTATTCTTCCTATGTTAACATCATTAGCAATTATTGTCCCTGTATTTTCCATCTTTGCAGCAGCTTGCGTTGTTTTACTTCCGGGAGCTGCGCATAGGTCTAAAAATATTTCATTAGGTTTTGGATTTAATACGATTATAGGTAACATGCTTGCGAGCTCTTGGATATAATAATATCCTAATAAATGTTCTAATGTTCTTCCAAGTTCTCCTGGTTCCAACCCTCCTTTCTTACCTTCAACAATCATTATCTCTGGATGTTTATCAAATGGTTGTTTTATCTTCCAGTTTTTTTGTTTTAGTTTTTCCTTTAATTCTTTTTGGGAAATTTTTAGTGTATTACACCTTATGGATTTTACAGGTTCTTTCTCCAATATCTTCATATAACTTTCAAATTCTTTTCCTTTTCCGAGAAGTTCTTGCATTCGTTTGGTAAAGAGGGGTTTTAGTTGTGGGTGGGTTTTCATCCTAAAACTCCCCCAAAGTAGTCTGTTTTTTTCCTTCCATTGTTTCATTTATATTTATATCAAAAACCTGGAAAATGTTTTCAACAGCAGGAAGAATCTGCCTCTCTAAATAATATTTAATGTTATACTCCCCTTTTTCATCAGGAAGTTTTACTTTATCCCTGACTAGTTTCTTTTTCTCTCTTGTTTCTGCTATAAAATAAGAAACCATCCCACCCTGGCTAACAGGAGTTTCTCTTTCAATCATTTTTCTTGCAGCAATGACATGTGGTGAAATATTACGATATTCTGAAATTGGTTTTTTAAGTTGAGTATTTATTATTATATCTTCTTTATTAATTTCCCTTTGTTTTAATTGTTTGATAACTTTTTTAACATATTCAAGCGCTTTTTTTTCATTACCATCATTTAAAATTAATTTTATTACTTTGTTTTGCATATCTCTTGCAAGCCTACACCAATCTCTTCTGACTGTTTCAAACCCACGAATTTTTAATCTTCCATCTTCACTTATCAGGGCATATTTTTTCTTTGCTCCTATAATACCAGTCCTCTTCGTAACCCAAATTCCTCTTTTGAAAAATCCTTCTAATTCAAGCTCCATTATTCCCGGAAGTTTTGAGTTTAATTTTTCCAGAAATTTTTTAACTTCTGTTTTTGTTCTTTTATCAATTAAAAATGCTATGCTGTCTGTATCAGAATAAATTACCCTATATCCTGCTTTGTTTATTTTTTCAATAGCATCTTTAATGGTCTTTCTTGCAAATGCCGCTGTTGCTGCAGCTGCTTCCCGGCAATAATATCTCGCTCCAAAAAATCCCTGATAACCATAAGAGGCATTAGCCAGCAATTTGAAGGCATTACTTCTCGCTCTCTTCACAGCATCTGGTTTTTGTTTTAATTCTTTTTTGAATTGTTTCCTTTTTTCAATAATCTCTTTTAGCATTTCTGGGAAGAATCCAGATATTTTGGAAAAATATACCTTTTTACCCAGGGCTTCTATATTATATGAATTTTTTTCTGGTTTTTCCAGGAAAGTTGATTTAGACAAATTATAAGTTACAATTGTACTTCCATAACTGCTGGCGAAATCAAATATTGTTATATTCTCAAAGAGACCAGGGGTTGGTTCAAAAACAAAAGCTCCTTCATATTTTCCTTTCTGCCTTCTTTCACCAATCTCGTTATAAGTCGGACGCTTTTCAGATATTTCATTAAACTTATTTAAGTTATGTATTATATAATCCTCAACATTGTTTGACATCCCATTTCTAGAAACATCAAAGACAGGCTCTTGCATTACTCTCGTGAATTCTAAAATATCCGGCCAGAATTTTTCAAATAAACTTAAGGTTAATACAGAATCGTGTAGATTGTATTCATAATATCGTTTCCAATCGTGATCCTCTAACTGTGAAGAATGTTTTATCTTGAAATCTTTCTTTGCATCTCCTAAAAATTCTTTGGCTACTTCATTCAGGGAAAGTGTTTCTGATTGCATGTATTGAGAATATGCCGTTCTGATGAATTTTAGCAAATCAATATGAACAATACCATTTATTTTTCCTGATAAAAAAGCTCCGCGTGTGAATCTTGGTTGTGTTCCATCAAGTCCCAGAGGAAGAACTACTTTATGTTTTTCAGCTCTCGCTTTCAGATATGGAAGATCAAAACCATCTGAGAAATAACCAACAAGAAAATCAGGAGAGAATTCTCTTACTTGTTCTACAAATTTTTCCAAGAGCTCTGCTTCATCTTTTACATATTCAACATATTTTGGTTTTATCTTGGCCTTTTTCCATGTTAAGACTTTTTTAAAATCTTGACCAACCAGGGAAACCATTAAAATTTCTCCTTTTCCTATGGCAAGATCGTCTGTTTCAATATCATAGGCAAGTGTTTTTGGAGAAAATTTTTTATCTTTTACTTCCTCGTGGTCTATCATTCTTATACATATATCCACGTCCAATCCCATATCAATACCCCCAAATTCCTGTGAATTATTCAAGAGAGCACCAGAGATGTTATACCAACAGAGGGGATTAAATTTTTTTTCTATTATATAGTGTGTTATATAACCTAAATCATAACCTCTACGATTTTCTATTTCTGGAAGACCAAGTTTATCTGTGATGTCATGAAGATCTTTGTAATTTGTAGCAAATATTTTAAGTGCTTTGACTTTTCTTCCCATGAAATTCTTGTCATGAAGTTCAACTTTTTCAACACGTGTTTGTCTACCTTTTATATCGAGCTTAATTTTTTTTATTTTACTTATTAATTTGTCTATCTTTTTTTGTTTTAATTTATCTTTTAATATTGCCCAGAGATAGACATCACAATCATCTATAACACAAACCCTTTTTCCATGGCTGTTCCTTCCAATTATTTTTACATAGTTTCTTCCCTCGAAATCAAAGTAGTCATAATCTATCGGGATAAAATCTGTTTGCATGGGATTTTGAAGTGTTTTAGTTATTTAAAATTAAGGTTTGGAAGAAAGAATCATAAGTTTTATATATCATCAATTTTGGGTTATTTTATGACAAAGACAACATTAGATTATGCCGTAGAAAATTATGATCCAGATGAGGATGTAAGGTCTCACTTAGGAGGAGATGGAGGGCATAGGTTAGCAGACGCTATCCGTACGAGAAGTCTTA
>CAYPBR010000058.1:0-3276 GCA_964409005.1 Candidatus Woesearchaeota archaeon
GAGTTCCATTATACGATAGAAATGTTGAGGATATTATTATGGTGAAAAGATTTGAACGAACTTCTGCCAGCATTTTTGTTCCAATAAAACAAAAGATTATTTCTGCTGCAGCCTAGAAAAAAAATAAAATAGAAATGAAAGTTAATCTGGCTGTTCGTATTCGCAAATGAAGAGGTTATATTCACCAAAACCGGTCATGGAATTTTTTAATCCTCTGCAACCATTTTTTTCTCCGTTGTGGGTAGCTGCACAACCATACAATCCAGTTTCACTGTCATGTATTCTTAAATTCATAATGCCGGTTTGAGGATCATGGTGAGAACAGTGACGTGATTCTAACCTTTGAATTCTCATTTGTGCTAACAGGTTCTTAATATCCACTTGCATTGTTGTTCCATCTGCTTGTGTTTGAGTTAAGTCCGCATCTAAATCCATTTATTATCTCCAAATTTAATTAAAAGCAATTTAAGATAGAAATTATCTCTATTTAAAGATTTCTATATTTCATCCTAACTTTTATAAACATCTTTTTCATTTGTTTTTTATGGGATTTATTAAAGGAGGTCTGCTTATTTTTGTAAGTATATTGCTGTTAGTATCTTTTTTGGCAGGAAATGCTTTTTTGACTTTGACCCTTTCTTTGGAATATGAGAATGTTCAGCCAGAGCTCGTCTCTGTTGCAGAAGATTTGGTGCAGGGAGAGTTTAATCTTCTTGAAGAGGGAATTAATCTGACGGAAGAAGTTGAAGCGAATCTTGAGGTGATGGAAGAATCTTGTCAGAATAATTCAGAATATGTTTTCAGTGAGCAGGGATATACCTTTGTGGTTCCTTGTGATGTAGTAGATGAAGGCAGCGAAGCTATCTTGGGCAAAGGATTAGGAAGTATTGTAGAAAAATCTTATTATCAGGACTACGATTGTGGTTTTTGGGATTGTTTAAAAACAGAATCCCCTCTCTTTTTAATTTCTGAAAGAGCACACGATTACTGGCAACAAAAGTTTTATATCACGTTAATATTTTCTATACTCTTAATAATATTGGCTTTCTTTTTTGTCGAGCATAAACAGAATTTCCCCATTGTTATTGGAAGTTTATTACTCATTTCATCCTTGCCTTTTATGAAGCTTGAGCCTTTATTTTCTTTTTTAGATGATACTATGCTATATTTCTTAACTATATTTATCTCTAAGGCACATACTGTATTTTGGATATCCCTTATCTTAGGATTCATTATTCTTGGAACAGGGATTTTATTGCATTTTGTAAATCTCGGAAATTTTATTGCAGAAAAATTGGAAAAATATAAGAAAAAGTCTTCAAGTGTTAAAGGGAAAGAATCTCTGAAAAAAGAAAAAGAATAACTATTTCTTTTTTTCACTATCTAATCTTTTTAAGAAAGAGTTTATGAATTCTTTGTGTTCACTTCTGTTTATGATTTCCTTTATTGTATAAACAGGAATATTTTTTATCTCATGTTTTTGAGTTTTTACATCAGAACCTAGTCTTTCGCCCATTTCCATGGTTAAGAAAATCTCTTCATCTGAAATATCTGCAATTTTTTTTGCGTTGGTTATTAGTCTTCCCATGCTCATAAATTTTAATACATTGTCCTCTAATTTTGCAACTATTTCTCCATGATTTAAAGATATGCCATAGTTTATTTTTTGTTTATATAATTTATTGTGCTCTTTCAGGATTTTTTCAGTTTTTTGCGCAAGTTTTATGCTGGATTTCTCATTCCTGAAAGTCTTTGTTATTGTTGGAGCCAGAATAAAGAAAACATTATCTTGGCTCTCGTATACAAATGCCTTGTTTTCTTCTGCAGCATTGATTATTTTTTGCAACGTTTCTTCTGCATTTCCTTTTTTTGATTCTAGTTCTTTGAGGTTTTTTATTTTAAGGCAAACAATACTTACTCCCTGTTTATCACCCTTGAGAGATAGAGAGAGTTGTGCTTTATTCTTTGCTCTGACTAATGATTTTTTTCTGAGGGGGGTTGACATGGCTTTCTTCCATTTGGATCTATGTTCCTTTAGCCTTTTCTCTTTTTTCTTAGAAGGAGCATGACCTAAAAAACTTCTTTTGTAACCTTTTTTGAAAATTATGAAAGCAACAAGACCAAGAATAGCTATTACGAAAATCCAGATAACCGGATATCTTACCAAAGTTACTATTCCTTGGGCGGCTTTTCTCACTTCAATATTTTTCCCGGTAAGTATAGAACTTCCTGTTATCAGACTCTCACCATCCCTCATTATTTCTATCTGATATTCTCCGTCAGGTGCTTTTAAAATATATCTCTCAGTTTCATCTATACTGAGACAAGGATTTATATCTAATGTTTCTTCACCAATTTTGACAAGAAATGTTTTATCACAATATTCAACATTGCCTATATTTGTTAGTATAATTGTTTTGTTTATTAACTCAACTTTAATTTCTTGTTTTTCTTTTATCTCGAAAGTTGCCTCCGTTGTAAGTTCGTCTGAAACAGCAACCACTGTCCATTCTGCAGGGGGTTCGTTGTATGCTACTGGAAATTCTAAAAATTCATTTGTTGGTTTCTCGGTTTGTTTTAAAATTTTATTTTCATTGTTCTTTATGCTAATAATTACTGTTGATTCTATTTTTTCACCAGTCTGGTCATGGAGAATTGCTTTAACTCTGAGATTTGTTCCAGGCTCTACTTCTGAATTTTCAAAAACTACTTCTAGATTGGTTGGAACTTGTCTTATGTAAATATTATAATCCACCCCTCCATTATTGGTTACCTCTCCTTCTCGATTTTTTTCATAAGCACTTAATTTTAACAATTGATTACCTGCCTTCATATATTCTGGGAGAGAGACATTTACTGAGAAAAAACCATTATTTATTGTTCCTAATTGAGATATATTCTCTGTCTGGTTATCAGCAATGATTTCCAGTTCTATAAATCCCTCTACGTTTTTTCCGTTTTCTTTTATAGCGTTTCCTTCAATTAAAATATTTTCACCAGGATAGAATTCAGTCTCCTTCTCCTTTATTTCTATGTTTATAAAATCTGAGATTTTGAATTCATTCGTTAAAGTACTTTCATCTGTGAGCAGAGCTCTTATTTTACAAGGACCTTTAGCATTTTCAATTATGTCTTTTATGAGGATTAAATACGATGTTAATTCCCATTCTTCACCATATGATAACGGGGGGATGCCTCCTTTATGAAAATTGATATTCTCCCCATCACAGAGCAAATCCATTTCAAAACTTCCGGAAACATCTTTATATGCTTTAA
>CAYPBR010000059.1:0-3275 GCA_964409005.1 Candidatus Woesearchaeota archaeon
GAGTTCCATTATACGATAGAAATGTTGAGGATATTATTATGGTGAAAAGATTTGAGCGAACTTCTGCCAGCATTTTTGTTCCAATAAAACAAAAGATTATTTCTGGTGCAGCCTAGAAAAAAATAAAATAAAAATAAAAGTTAATTTGGCTGTTTGTGTTCGCAAATGTAGAAATTATATTCACCAAAAGTGGTCATAGAATTTTTTAATCCTTTGCAACCATTTTTTTCTCCTTTGTGGGTGGCCAAACAACCATACAATCCAGTTTCACCGTCACGTATTCTTAAATTCATAATGCCAGTTTGAGGATTATAGTGAGAACAGTGGCGTGATTCTAACCTTTGAGCTAACATTTGTGCCAATAGGTTCCTAATATCTACTGGTATTGTTTTTCCATCTTCTGGTATTTGGGTTAATTCAGTATCTAAATTCATTTATTATCTCCAAATTTAATTAAAAGCAATTTAAGATAGAAATTATCTGTATTTAAAGATTTCTATATTTCATCCTAACTTTTATAAACATCTTTTTCATTTATTTTTTATGGGATTTATTAGGGGGGGCCTGCTTATTTTTGTAAGTATATTGCTGTTACTATCTTTTTTGGCAGGAAATGCTTTTTTGACTTTGACCCTTTCTTTGGAATATGAGAATGTTCAGCCAGAGCTCGTCTCTGTTGCAGAAGATTTGGTGCAGGGAGAGTTTAATCTTCTTGAAGAGGGAATTAATCTGACGGAAGAAGTTGAAGCGAATCTTGAGGTGATGGAAGAATCTTGTCAGAATAATTCAGAATATGTTTTCAGTGAGCAGGGATATACCTT
Organism: Candidatus Woesearchaeota archaeon; assembly: GCA_964409005.1. Taxonomy (GTDB): domain Archaea; phylum Nanobdellota; class Nanobdellia; order Pacearchaeales; family GW2011-AR1; genus CAYPBR01. The sequence continues at coordinate 822 of CAYPBR010000059.1, forward strand.
TGTGGTTCCTTGTGATGTAGTAGATGAAGGCAGCGAAGCTATCTTGGGCAAAGGATTAGGAAGTATTGTAGAAAAATCTTATTATCAGGACTACGATTGTGGTTTTTGGGATTGTTTAAAAACAGAATCCCCTCTCTTTTTAATTTCTGAAAGAGCACACGATTACTGGCAACAAAAGTTTTATATCACGTTAATATTTTCTATACTCTTAATAATATTGGCTTTCTTTTTTGTCGAGCATAAACAGAATTTCCCCATTGTTATTGGAAGTTTATTACTCATTTCATCCTTGCCTTTTATGAAGCTTGAGCCTTTATTTTCTTTTTTAGATGATACTATGCTATATTTCTTAACTATATTTATCTCTAAGGCACATACTGTATTTTGGATATCCCTTATCTTAGGATTCATTATTCTTGGAACAGGGATTTTATTGCATTTTGTAAATCTCGGAAATTTTATTGCAGAAAAATTGGAAAAATATAAGAAAAAGTCTTCAAGTGTTAAAGGGAAAGAATCTCTGAAAAAAGAAAAAGAATAACTATTTCTTTTTTTCACTATCTAATCTTTTTAAGAAAGAGTTTATGAATTCTTTGTGTTCACTTCTGTTTATGATTTCCTTTATTGTATAAACAGGAATATTTTTTATCTCATGTTTTTGAGTTTTTACATCAGAACCTAGTCTTTCGCCCATTTCCATGGTTAAGAAAATCTCTTCATCTGAAATATCTGCAATTTTTTTTGCGTTGGTTATTAGTCTTCCCATGCTCATAAATTTTAATACATTGTCCTCTAATTTTGCAACTATTTCTCCATGATTTAAAGATATGCCATAGTTTATTTTTTGTTTATATAATTTATTGTGCTCTTTCAGGATTTTTTCAGTTTTTTGCGCAAGTTTTATGCTGGATTTCTCATTCCTGAAAGTCTTTGTTATTGTTGGAGCCAGAATAAAGAAAACATTATCTTGGCTCTCGTATACAAATGCCTTGTTTTCTTCTGCAGCATTGATTATTTTTTGCAACGTTTCTTCTGCATTTCCTTTTTTTGATTCTAGTTCTTTGAGGTTTTTTATTTTAAGGCAAACAATACTTACTCCCTGTTTATCACCCTTGAGAGATAGAGAGAGTTGTGCTTTATTCTTTGCTCTGACTAATGATTTTTTTCTGAGGGGGGTTGACATGGCTTTCTTCCATTTGGATCTATGTTCCTTTAGCCTTTTCTCTTTTTTCTTAGAAGGAGCATGACCTAAAAAACTTCTTTTGTAACCTTTTTTGAAAATTATGAAAGCAACAAGACCAAGAATAGCTATTACGAAAATCCAGATAACCGGATATCTTACCAAAGTTACTATTCCTTGGGCGGCTTTTCTCACTTCAATATTTTTCCCGGTAAGTATAGAACTTCCTGTTATCAGACTCTCACCATCCCTCATTATTTCTATCTGATATTCTCCGTCAGGTGCTTTTAAAATATATCTCTCAGTTTCATCTATACTGAGACAAGGATTTATATCTAATGTTTCTTCACCAATTTTGACAAGAAATGTTTTATCACAATATTCAACATTGCCTATATTTGTTAGTATAATTGTTTTGTTTATTAACTCAACTTTAATTTCTTGTTTTTCTTTTATCTCGAAAGTTGCCTCCGTTGTAAGTTCGTCTGAAACAGCAACCACTGTCCATTCTGCAGGGGGTTCGTTGTATGCTACTGGAAATTCTAAAAATTCATTTGTTGGTTTCTCGGTTTGTTTTAAAATTTTATTTTCATTGTTCTTTATGCTAATAATTACTGTTGATTCTATTTTTTCACCAGTCTGGTCATGGAGAATTGCTTTAACTCTGAGATTTGTTCCAGGCTCTACTTCTGAATTTTCAAAAACTACTTCTAGATTGGTTGGAACTTGTCTTATGTAAATATTATAATCCACCCCTCCATTATTGGTTACCTCTCCTTCTCGATTTTTTTCATAAGCACTTAATTTTAACAATTGATTACCTGCCTTCATATATTCTGGGAGAGAGACATTTACTGAGAAAAAACCATTATTTATTGTTCCTAATTGAGATATATTCTCTGTCTGGTTATCAGCAATGATTTCCAGTTCTACAAATCCTTCTACATTTTTTCCGTTTTCTTTTATAGCATTTCCTTCAATTAAAATATTTTCACCAGGATAGAATTCAGTCACTTTCTCTTCTATTTCTATGTTTATAAAATCTGAGATTTCGAATTCATTCGTTAAAGTACTTTCGTCTGTGAGCAGAGCTTTTATTTTACAAGGACCTTTAGCATTTCCAATTATGTCTTTTATGAGGATTAAATATGACATTAATTCCCATTCTTCCCCATATGATAATGGGGGGATGCCCCCTTTATGAAAATTGATATCATCTCCATCACAGAGCAAATCCATTTCAAAACTTCCGGAAACATCTTTATATGCTTTAA
>CAYPBR010000060.1:0-3200 GCA_964409005.1 Candidatus Woesearchaeota archaeon
TCATTGCATCTGCAACAAGTTTTAAATGTCTCTTATCAATATCCAATCCCTGGGTTTTAATTACATCATAAATCTCATTTATTATTAATTGTCTTGCAGCCTCAATTCCAAGAACACTGGCTATTTCATGCAAATCATTCGATATTATTTTATTTTTATTGATCTCTTTTAAATCAATTATTTTTTTTAAGATTGTTCCAAGAGTTATGACAACAAAATCTTTTTCCTTTTTTACAATTAAAACCTGTTTTATTCCTTTTAATCCAGAGATGATGGTTTTCTTAAGTTTTTCTTTAAGTTGATATATTTCTTTGAAATCATATGTGGATGCATTTAGAATTATTGAATCTTTCCCTTCTCTTGCAGCAAATCCAAGCTCTTTGAGTCTTTCAACAACCTTTTTTATTGAAATATGTGCATATCTTAATCCTTCTCTGTCTATTTTCATTTCTATTTTTTTGTCACTGAAATTTAAATTGATTTCAGAAGAGATATCCTTTATTGTGATTTCTTTTATTTTTTCAGCAAATGTTTTTGCATCTTTTTCGTTGTTGAAATCTCTGTTCAGATAAATTTCCATTTTTGGAGAAGAGGGTTTTTTCCTTGCGTCAAAAATTTCTATCAACCTTGGTAAACCTTGGGTAACCTGCATTTCAGAGACTCCTGCAAAATGGAAAGTTCTCAAAACCATTTGTGTTGAAGGTTCTCCGAAAGATTGTGCAGTGATGATTCCAATAGCTTCCCCTGGATTTAGTTCTTTTTTCATGTGGAGTTTTGAAATATCCAGGCCATCCCCTCCATATTTAAATTGTATAATACTATTGTTACTGTCCCTGATTGTTCCGTCATACTCTTTTCTCAAATCTTGAAGAGCATTTGCCAATCTTCTGTATAGATAACCAGACTTGGGAGTTCTTAATGCAGTATCCATCAGTGTTGATCTCCCTGTAATAGCACCAAAGAAGAATTCATCAGGGTGCAGACCTTTTATGAAAGGACTGTGAATAAATCCTTTTGCCCTTGGAGATAAATCACCCGGTTTGAAGAAAGATAAAGTCCTGCCGGTATAACCTATATCAATTCTTCTGCCTTCTAAATCTTGCTGACCGACACAAGAAGCCATTTGAGTTATATTTAAGATATTTCCCCCTCCACCAGATTTTATCATATGTGTCACAGGATTGTCTTTAGGGAATTCTTTTTTTACAATTTCACCAATCTTTGTTCTCACTTCATTCAAAATCTTAAGTATTCTTATTTCTCTTGATTCTTCCTTTGTTTTTCCTGGAAGGAGCTCAAGAGTGCCGTCGTAATAGGACTCAATTACCTCTTCTGTTTTTTTCTCCGCTTTCTGAATAATTTCTTCACCAGCTTTAATAATATCTTCAGATACATCCAAATCTTCAAGAGAGATAGTTATACCCCTGTCAGTAAGATAGTTTTTACCTAAATTAAATACTTTTTTTAATATATCAAATGTTTGATCTCTTCCGACCAGTACATCTAATTTTTTAATTAATTCCCCCTCTTCAGTTCCAAAAATAGTTTTATCTATCTTCCCCCCGACAATATTTCCGTCTTTAATGCTGATTGAATCATTTTTAAAATTAATTTTTGGTAAGAGTTTAGAGAATAATTCATTTCCTGAAATTGTTTTCTTTGAAAATTGATGTTCTACTCCTGCTTGATAAAGAATTTGATTTGCATAATCTTTTGTGAACTCATTTAACCCTATTAGATAATTTCCAGTGATAGAATCCCCTATACATCCTATGAGATTTGTATTATTCTTTGGAGAGATCAAGTTTTTCTTAACATCTAGAAGTGCTTTTGCCTCTGCTCTGGCTTCCTCTGTTTGCGGGCTATGGATATTCATCTCATCTCCGTCGAAGTCAGCATTGTATGGGGATGCCGCGGCAGGATGTAGTCTAAATGTTCTTCCCGGCAGAACTTTCACATAGTGGGCCATAAGACTTCCCCTATGAAGACTAGGGTGCCTGTTGAATAAAACTATATCTCCATTCTGTAAATGTCTCTCAACTTTGTATCCTGGAACGAGTTCTGCTATTATTTCTTCTTTAAGCTCTGGTGTGATTTTCTTTCTTTTTCCGTCAGACCTTATAATATAGTTTGCTCCTGGATATTCTTCTCCGCTATGAATTAATTTTTTTAGTTTTTCAATATTCAAGTCAGTGACAGTTTCAGCGACAGTTACAACCTTTGCAATTTCATAAGGAATTCCAACTTCATTAATTTCTATAGAAGGATCAGGGGATATTACTGTTCTTCCAGAATAATTGACTCTCTTCCCGGCAAGATTTTTTCTAATTCTTCCTTCTTTTCCTTTAATTCTTTCTGTTATTGTTTTTAATGGTTGTCCGCTTCGATGTCTAGCAGGAGGGATTCTCGCAACAGTGTTATCGAAGAAAGTTGTTATATGGAACTGTAATAAATCCCATAAATCTTCAATAATAACTTCTGGAGCTCCGGCATTCAAATTTTCCCATAATCTCTGATTAGCTCTTATAATATCAGAAAGCTTGTGAGTTAAATCATCTTCACTTCTTTCTCCTGATTCTAAAATGATGCTCGGTCTTACAGTTACAGGAGGAACTAAAAGCACGGTTAAAATGGCCCATTCTGGTCTGCAGGTTTCTGGATTTACTCCAATCTTTTTTAACTCTTCATCACTTATATTCACTAGAGTTTCTCTAATTTCTATTGGGAATAATCTTTTCTTTCCTATGTAAAAGTTTGTGGGCTTGTCTAATCTAACTTTTTCATGAGGAGTCTGGCAGTGTGGGCACTTTTTAGAATCTTTTGCCTTTTTTGCTCTCTGACTCGGAGAATATTTTTCCAAATCTTTATCATCCAACATTAACTTTCCACATTCAGAACAAAAGCATCTCAGTCCAAGTTCTATCAATGGAACATATTTAAGATGTATTGCAGATCTAGCCAGATCGATACTTCCGGGATGTCCGAGGCATTCTTTCAGACGACCACCACAAGTCCTGCATCTAACTCCAGGGTCTATAGCACCGAGACGCAAATCCATCAAACCCCCATCTACAGGATATCCGTCTATATCGTAAAGTTCTGGTGTGACAATCTTTGCAGCCGAGAGTCTTTTAATCTTTTCAGGACTGAGCAAAGAAAATCTTATTTCTTTTATTTTTTTTATTATTGGTTTCATTTTA
>CAYPBR010000061.1:0-1712 GCA_964409005.1 Candidatus Woesearchaeota archaeon
CTCTCATCAATCTCTTTTTTAAGGTTTTTAATAAAAGCGTCGAGCTTGACTCCAAATTTAACTTTCCCATCCCGACCCCTGACTGCGAGAGTTTTTGATTCTTCTTCTTTATCCCCTATAGTTAACATATAATTGACTTTCCCGACCTGCGCATCCCTGACTTTTTTAGACATCGTCTCTGCCCTATCGTCTAACTCAACCCTAACCCCATGTTTTTCCAGTTCTTCTTTTATTTTTCCAGAAAATTTTACATTTCTATCTGTCATCGAAAGAACTTTAACTTGTACTGGAGAGAGCCATACCGGTAAATTCCCCTGTGTCTTCTCTAATATATATGCCATTGTTCTCTCTACAGCCCCTACAGAAGACCTGTGAATAATCATGGGTCTCTTATCTTCACCTTTCTCATCCCTATAGTTTAAATCAAACCTCTCTGGTAATGCAAAATCAATCTGTACTGTAATTAACGTATCCTCTTTGCCAAAAACATTTTTGTATTGCACATCTAATTTCGGACCATAAAAAGCAGCTTCATCTTTTGCTTCAATATATTTTAACTTCAGTTTATCCAAAATTTTCTTCATTGATCTTTGTGATGCTTCCCAGGCTTTTGGATTATCAATATATTTTTTCTTGTTTTTTTGGTCCCATTTTGAAAATCTATACCACACATCATCTATCTTCAGAACTTTCATGGCATAATTCATCAAATCCATAACTTTCTTAAACTCTTCTTCAAGCTGGTCTGGTCTGCAAATGATATGGGCATCTGTCAAAGCGAATTGCCTCACTCTCGACAAACCCATTAACTCTCCGGATTTTTCGTTTCTGAACAAATCGGCAATTTCTGCATATTTAATTGGTAAATCTCTATAGCTCCTCGTCTTACTTTTATAAATTATAAACTGAAAAGGGCATGTCATAGGTCTAAGAGCGAACTCTTCATTGCCAATTTTCAAAACAAACATGGAATCCTTATAGTGCTGCCAGTGTCCTGATATTTTATATAAATCACTTTTAGCCATTATCGGAGTAGATGTATACAGATAACCTCTCTTCAATTCTTCGTCTGTGATAAATCTCTCTATCTCTCTTTTAATCGTAGTCCCTTTGGGAGTAAGCAACGGCAACCCAGAACCAACTATCTCGCTGAATAAATATAAATCGAGTTCTTTTCCAATCTCCAGATTACTTTTCAATCCTTTCTCCCCCCTCTTCTCAGCTTTCATCTTAACTTTTGACATCTTTTTCAATAATTGCTTCGCGTCATATTTTTCTTCAGTTTCAGCTCCGGCAGAAATCTCTCTGCTCAACTCACTGAGGGGATGTCCTTTAACTTTCAATTCAAACTCTTTGTAATATCCAAAAGGAGCTCTTACAACTTTGAAACTTTTCTTCAGTTCTTTTTCTGTTTCCTCCAAGACTTTTGCAGCAAGCTCTGGACTAGCTAAATCGCTGGAAAGATGTGCATAAGGATATAGAACAATATTTTTTGTTTTAACCTGTTTCGCGATTTCCTTCACATTAGAAACAAATTCTTTAACAACAACATTAACATCACTGTCTTTTTTTTCAACAGCTGTCAAAACCACGAGTGCATCTTTTGCTCCTCCTCCTTTTTTCTCTTTTTCAGAAAGCACTCCAATATTCTTCAGTGCTTTTCTCAATGGTTTGAATTTAATATAATCTACATGCAGGGTTAAAATCTTCAT
>CAYPBR010000061.1:1812-3153 GCA_964409005.1 Candidatus Woesearchaeota archaeon
AATATACTCTTATCGACATCTTCCATTTTAATCTTTCTCAGATTTGATTGAAATTTTTTTGTGAATTTTATTAATTCATCAGCCAATATTTTTTTAACATCTCTGGTGAGAATTTTACCGGATTTGTAATCAGAAATTAATTTCTCGCTATCTTTTTTATTTAAAAATAATTTAGTCAAATAAAAACAAGCTATGTCTCTGTCTGGATTAGCACCATGCTCCCTCTGCTCTTCTGCTGTATCACGCCCCCCGCTAAATGCTTTATTCACTTTCTTCTTTATGCTTGCTATATCATCTTTTAAAAAAATTGCATTATTTTTTGACTTTGACATTTTCCCCCCATCTATTCCAGGAAGAAAAAAACTATGAAGAATTGCCGGTAATTTATATCCGCTTCTCCTGGCAATATCTCTGCTTATTCTTATATGGGCATCTTCATCAGGTCCGATAGGAACTAAAACATTTTTAATTCCGAGTTTTTCCTGAGGAAATAAAATATGCGCTGCCTGAACTGCAGGGTAAAAATGCAGACCAATATTTTCTTCATTTTTATAGCCGTAAGTTGCCTTTATTTCAGAAAGATTAATTTTCTTTGATAATTTTATTGCTAAATTATAAATATTTGTATAAATCTGGTCGATAATAAAATATGTTTTCTTCGGGTCAAAGCCATAGGCTATCAGTTCTCTCGCTAACTCTAACGAGTTCTTCAATGCTTCTTCCTGATTCTCCACCTTTCCGGTAACATAACTCTCATCATCTGATATGGGAATGTAAACCGGCAGTCCATATTTTTTCTGAAAAAATAAATTAGTATCAAAAACAGGTTTATGTCCTAAGTGAATAGTTCCAGAAGCGTTAAAACCTGAAAGAATTGCGCACCTCTCTCCTTTTTTCAAAGCAGATAAAAACTTATCAAAATCCCTGTGAGAATACATCAATCCCTTCTTGAAAGTATAAAAATCAGGCAAATCCCTCAACTTTGACATAGGCTCTGCTCCGAATTTCTCTACGAGCTTTCTATTACTCTCTTCTAGTTTTCTCAAATCCATAATTCATTAACAATAATTTACCTTTTAAAATTATCTCTCCATAATCTAATTTTGTTGTTTTTTATACAAAATTTTATAAACAATAATCAACTCTGATTACTAAAATGAGATTAATATTGTTATCACTATTTTTTGTGATTCTGTTCACTTTTTTTGCATCTGCAGAGATAATTATCAACCAGCAACCAGAAGAGGTTTACAATCTGGGAGATATTATTTCTATACCTGTTACAATTAAAGCATATAAAGATGTTTCCGGAAGTTTTGAAATGGATTTGCTCTGTGATGG
>CAYPBR010000062.1:0-3110 GCA_964409005.1 Candidatus Woesearchaeota archaeon
AAAATAATCACTTAAGCTTTTTTATTTCACTAATCTCATCATTTGAAATGGCAGCACCTTTAAATTTCATAGCATAGAGTAATGCATCTAAAACATTTTCTCCCTTCAAATTTATTAATCCTTTTTTATAGGCAACATATATTAGTTCTGTTGACCTGATTATTTTGAATTGTTTGCAGTATTCTAAATTTTCTTTTTTTGAATTAATTCGTATGTGCATTTTCCTTTCCAGATAGTTTTGTAGGCCCTCTGGATTTTCTACAAGCATTCTGGTAGTCCTCTCGTCAATTGCAATTACATTTTCTATTTTTTTTCCTGTTAGAATATGACTCAAGGCAAGACAAGAAGTCTCCCCGGTATCAATAATGTGAATATTTTTTCCGTCTTTTCCAACAAAGATACTATTGACCATGCCAAGAATTTCATTACTTTTTTTCGTAATATCGTTGTCTTTTACCTCCAATGAAGAAGGCATTTCAAGAACCCCTTCACTCAGGAGTTGTTTTAATCTTAATCCTTCAAGTTCAAATCTTTTTATTGTTAATGGTTTGTCTATGATTTCTCTTTTTACATCATTAGTTATTAAGAATTTTCCTTTGAATATAGATTTAAGTTTTTTTATTTCATCAGTTAACCCATTCATGCTAAAACTTATTAAAGTTCCTGAATCGAAAATGATTGCTTTACTTTGACCTGGCTTTGGCGAAGTATCTGAAATTTCTAATTTTTGTTTTTGCATCATCTAAACATTTCCATTGTTAGTTTAATTCTAGATTTAACATCCATGGCTTTTCCTATCTTAACTTCAGAAATTTCTTTCTGACCTGTATAACCTGCCAATTCAAACATGGTAATTCCCAAAAGCTTAGCTGTTTTTTCCATGGAAATCCCGTGTTCATAAATTTTTGAAGCTTTGTTTATACTGGCTTTTCTGAAAACGTCTTGAATGTAATTTTTTAACTTTCCAGACAATTTACCAATAGAACTTCTGATAAGTTCTAAATTTTTATGGATATCTTTTTCATCTTTTTTCTTAAGAGCAACTATAGAATTATCAATAGCCGAGATAATTGTCTTGTAGAAGTTGCTCCATCCAGGGTATTTCCTATATTCTTTTCTTTCTATGATTTTGCTAAGAGAATAAACTATCACCGCTATAGCAATGTTATGGGGGTCTTGTGTTCTTGATGCAGTGTTGTTCGTCTGATTACTTAATTCAGATAATTTTGAACTATCTTCTGTTCTGATAGCCTCTTTCGTCTCCTCTAAAATTCTGAGAATATTATCTTTTTCCTGCATTAACGAAGATATGAAGACGTATTAATAAATGTTAAGTTTTTATATAAAAATTTAAATATACTAACTATTAAAGAATCATATGTCGACTGGAGAGACTCTTAAATCTGCTGGGGAATTCGAGCAGAAATATATGCCTGATTCAATATTAGAGGCTCTTGACAAAGATCTTTCTTCAAAGTTGGGAATGGTTCAATCACACCAGCATAAATTATCTAAGAAAGATGATAATCCACAAATAGGACGTATTGAAATTGCTATTCCGGATTGGTATGGTGGAACAAACAGGGTAGAAGAAATTGTTAAAGATTTTTATTCTGGAAGGAATTATGGAATTGTAAATGAAGAAAGATGTGCGAAAGGAGTGATTTCTGTGAGAAAAGGGAAAGAATCTTACTGGATAAATGTTATGGAGAGAGACGGATATTATCTGATTTCTATAATTGAAGATTTTATGTCAGAGAGTTTTTCCTCTTGATTAACTTTTTATACCCTATTTATCATTTAATAAAATGAAACAAGTCATATTGGATACAAGTTTTATCCTTACATGTGTGAAACAGAAAATAGATTTTTTTGAAGAGCTGAAGTTTATGGGGCTTAAGATTTTAATTCCAAGGCAGGTTATTAGAGAACTTAAAAATATGAAAACTAGTGATAATGCAAAACTCTCTTTGCAGATTTTAGATAAGAATACCTTTAAAGAGATTGATTTAAGTGGCAAGGATGTTGATAAGGGTTTAATAGATTATGCAGAAAAACACAGCGATGTTTTTGTTGCAACTTTGGATAGAGAAATAAAAAATAAAATAAAAAATTCCAAGGTTGTTGTTCGGGAAAAGAGTCGGCTGGAAATTATATAATAACCTTTTTAAAGCAAATCATAGATTTTCATTGTAAACTTTCCTTCTAGGAAACTTTTTAAAGCAATTTTTACTTAAATTTAAAATGTTCTATTTAACAGAGGTTGAAGATTATGTCAGAGTAGACCCAAAGTTGTTTGGTTTACCTACTATCGATGCGGTTGATCAGCAGTTGAGAGAGACATATGAAGACTATTATAATAAGGAGTTTGGAAAAGTTGTTGAAGTTGTTGAAGTTTTAAGTGTTGGTGAAGGGGTGATAATTCCCGGGGATGGTGCTGCATATTATAATTCAACATTTAAATTACTCCTCTGGAAACCAGAATTACAGGAATTGGTATATGGGGTAATTTCAGAGATTACAGATTTTGGAGCATTTGTTGATTTAGGGGTTATGAGGGGGATGATTCACATAAGTCAGACTATGGATGATTATGTAAGCTTTAGTAAAACTGGATCTTTGCTGGGAAAATCAACTAAGAGAAGTCTTAAGCAGAAAGATTTATGTATGGCCCGGATAGTTGCGATTAGTCATAAAGGAGATGCTCCTAAAATAGGGTTAACAATGAGGCAACCTGGTCTTGGGAAGTTAGAATGGATTGAAGAAGACAGAATTAAAAAAGAGAAAGAAGCAAAAAAAGCTGCAAGAACTGAGGAGAAATCTGCTAAGGGGAAAATAGTCAAAGAAAAACCAACAAAGGAGGGGAAGAAATGATTATGAAAATTAAATTAAAAAGGGAAGTTGACGGTTAAGATGTCAAAGCAAAGCTTTGCATCGCGAAGCCGATATCGGCTTCTGAAGAAACCGTAGGTGTCTTACCATGGTTAAAGCAAAAGCTTGTAAGGTCTGCAATAGAATATATGAATCAGGGGAAAAGTGCCCCAAATGTGGTGCAAAAGAATCAACAGAAAGTTTCAAAGGAAGAGTTTATGTTTTTGATACAGAGAAAT
>CAYPBR010000063.1:0-3085 GCA_964409005.1 Candidatus Woesearchaeota archaeon
CGGCATCAACGTGCCCGACGAACACAACATTCATATTTGGTTTTTCTTTAGCCATTGTAAAGACAACCAAGGTTTTCTTTACGAAACTTTCCTTGGCTTAGTAACTTCCCTCTATTTACAAGAGAAATTTTTAAGTGATATCTTAAAAAAAATTATGTTTATAAAACTTATGGTTACTGCTTTTCACTCAAATCCTTTCTTTTAGTTCAGGATTACAACCCTGTGTAGGTTGTTTATAATAGACTACAATAATATTTAAATATCATCTATTTATTCCCTAAATATGGGTAGATACTCAATTCAAACAACAGATAAAGCAGAACAATTAGAAGAATGGGTTCAAAAATTAGCAGAAGAGACAAATAGAAATCTAGATGGTTCTGAATTATATGACGTAAATTTAAATACTAGGGAACCAGATAAGATAGGTGGACAAGAATATATCAGCGGTCTTGTTAGTATGCATATAAAATTCTCTTCAAAAGAACCAGGTTTTCTAAATAAAGATGATAGAAAATCTTGGTATTCAAAAATAGAAGAGATTGCAGAAAGTAGATTTAAAATAGATCAAATACTGGGCTTAGAATATGCAAGCATATTATTTGAAGAACAATCAGAAGAAGAATTATATCTTTTAACAGCTAATAAAGAATCTACAATAAGAGGTGGTTTTGATAGAATTAAAAGATATGTTAAATGGTATCATTCTGCTGTAGAAAATTATAGTAATGTAGTCCAAGCTCATACAGAGAGGATGAAACAATATTTAGAAGATTTAGAAACTCTTTCTGAAGAACCTATTTCCTAGAATCCTTAAAAACTATTTACTGATTCTCCGCGAGTCCTTTTCTTTTACGGATTTTTTTAATCACATCTTTTTCAATACTTGCAGGAACCTTTTCAAATTGTTGGTCTAGTATAGATGAGACCCCCCGTCCCTCTGTCGCCGACCTTAAATCATTAGACCACCCAATCATTTCTGCTACAGGGATTTTTGTTTTCATTTTTGCAATACTTCCTTCCTGGGTGATTTCAATCATCTGCCCCCGTTTTCCACCGACTAGTTTAGTTACTGCCCCTAAAAATCTATCAGGCATTTCAATAACATGAATCTGCAATGGCTCCAAAAGAGATGCATTTGCTTTTTTGAATGCTTCAGTAATTGCAGTTCTCACAGCAGGATAAACTTGTGCAGGCCCACGGTGGATTGCATCTTCGTGAAGTCTGATATCTACTAATGAAACTTTCATTTTCATGCATGGTTCACGAGCCAGAGGACCAGCATCCATAACCATTTCAAAAGCATCTAACACCATTTCAAGAACTTCTCCAATATGGACCTCTCCTCTTGTTTCGTCGAGAAAAATATTTCCGCTGTAAATATTTCTGATATTTCTTATTGTATCTCCGCTCCACCCTCGTGCTGAAAGTTTATCAAAAATTTCCGGGTCTTTCTTTTTAACTCTTTTTTCCGGAATTTCTCCGATTTTTATCGCCTCATAGATATCTTCTTCTAAGGGTTCAACTTTTAGATAAAAACTGTTGTGTTTGTTTGGACTTCTTCCTTCTACCACAGAGGATTCTTTGCCTACGGTTTCTCTGTAAACAACAATTGGCGGAGATGTTTTAACATCCAGCCCTTTTTCAGTTTTGATTCTGTCTTCTATAATTTCCAGATGGAATTCTCCCATGCCAGACATTAAACTTTCACCTGTCTGTTCATTGATATCTATTTTAATAGAAGGATCTTCTTTTTTAACCTGTTTTAGTATTTCAACGAGTTTTGGCAAGTCTGCCGCTTTTGTAGCTTCGATAGATTTTGTAACAACTGGTTCGAATAAGTGTTTTATTGCTTCAAAAGGCTCCATTGGTTCTTTGCTTACAGTTTCACCTGTAAAAACATCTTTCAGTCCTACAATTCCTATTATATTTCCAGCACTGACTTCATCAACAATGATTCTTTGAGCACCCTTGTATACAGAAACCTGCTGAATTCTGACTTTCCTTTTTGAGAGATTCATATAGATATCATCTCCCTGCTTTATGGTCCCTGAAAATAATCTTCCCCCTGCAACTTCTCCTGCATGTTTGTCCACTACAATTTTAACAGGAACAAAAGCAGGATCTCCTTTTGGGTCGCAGTTTATCAGGGACTTTCCAATATCAGATTCAAGATCCCCGTGCCAGATTTTTGGAATTCTGTATTTTTGAGCCTCAACCGGGTCGGGATGATGCTTAACAACAATCTTTAAAACAACGTTATGTAAAGGAGCTTTTTTAGATAACTCTCCAACTTTTTTTTCAACATCAGTCCCTTGGTATGCATCAATAACATCTTTAAAAGTTAATTTATGTTCTTTCATATATGGAAAACTGAGAGCCCATTTATGAACCGCGCTTCCAAAAGCAACACTCCCTTCACTAACACCAACTTTCCATTTCTCTTTGTATCCTTCAGGAGCAATATCTTCAATGAGTTGATTAATATGGTCAATGATAGAAATGAACTTCTTTTCCATTTCTTGTGGGGTTAGTTTGACTTCTTTGATTAATCTGTCAACCTTGTTTATGAAAAGAACAGGCTTTACCAGTTCCTTGAGTGCTTGTCTTAAAACAGTCTCTGTCTGCGGCATAATTCCTTCAACCGCGTCTACCAGAACAATGCATCCATCTACAGCCCTCATAGCCCTGGTGACGTCCCCTCCAAAATCAACATGCCCAGGAGTGTCAATCAAATTGATCAGATAATCCTCTTTCTCTACTTTATGAATCATGCTGACAGAAGCAGCATCTATAGTAACTCCGCGAAGAGTTTCATCTTCGTGAAAATCCAGTGCGAGCTGTTTTCCGGCTGTTTCTTCAGAAAGCATTCCTGCTCCTGCGAGAAGGTTATCACTGAAGGTGGTTTTACCGTGATCGACATGAGCAGCTATTGCTATGTTTCTGATTTTATTCTGTTCATGCATTAATTCCTGAATCTCTCTTGTTTTTCCTGTAGCCATTTACAAACCTCCCTTGAAAGAGGAATATATAAGAATAAGAAAATTTGTTTTTAAATTTGTTGGTGAAAGAAATTATTCTTTGG
>CAYPBR010000064.1:0-3061 GCA_964409005.1 Candidatus Woesearchaeota archaeon
ATTAAATTCTTGTAACAATATTTTTTATTTTAATCTTTTTATTTAAATCATCTTTGATTAACTTATAATCACTTGTTATTATTTTATCTTTATTTTTTTTAATATCTGTGAATTCAATTTTGTCCTTGGTGGTTGCTGTTACAAGGATTAATAAAAAAGAGTGAAGATTTTTATCATTTTTTCTTACTTGTTCCAGGGAAACAGCATTGGTTTTTTTAAAATTACAATTTATTCTAAATTTTTCTTTCATAATTCTTCTTGTTGCTATCGGGATTGTTTCTCCCGCAAGAATTCTCCCCCCAGGTAAACTTATGAAGTCTTTGTAAGGTCTTTTCTTTCTTTTATAGAAAAAAACTTTTTTTCCTTTTTTAAGTGTAATAAGGATTACAGGGAGAATTGATTTTTTCTCTGTAATATATGGGAGAAGTGGTTCTGCTGTTTCAGATAATTTGTATGAAGCTTTTTCTTTAATGATAAGAGCTTTATTTTCAAGTTTCTTTAGATGGTAAGATAGTTTGTTTGATTTTATATGAAGAAGTTTTTCTATCTCATTAAATTTTAATTTATGGTTATAGAGGAATGTTGAGAGGATTTTTTGTTCCATCTTATTAGTCAAAGTTTTTGAGGAAGTATTTAAATATAATTGTGATGGGGTTTTTTTATGGCTGGCTATTTTGATTGTTTAATAGGTTTAAATTTTGGTTCTGAGGGCAAGGGCAAGATTGCAAGTTATTTATCAAGGGATTATGATGTTTCTGTGAGAACTGGGGGTCCTAATTCAGGGCATACTTTTTATAATGGTTCTGAAAAACACATTGTCCGACATGTTCCAAGTGCAGTGTTAAACAGGAATTTGCAATTAGTAATATCTCAAGGATCTGTTTTAAATATTGATGTGCTACGAGATGAAATTAAAAGATATGCACTTACTCCAGATGTTTTAAAAATAGATTCTTCCTCTGCTGTTGTCCTTAAAGAACATTGTGATGCTGAAAAAAATGATTCTACTCTGACTAGTATTTCTTCGACCTTACAGGGTACTGGTGCTGCAAAATCAGATAAGATTATGAGAAGAGGTAATTTAGCACAAAAATTATTTGATGATTCTTTACAACCATTTCTTGAAGATTGCTCTTATATTTGTATTTCTCATTTAGAGAGTGGAAAAAGAATCTTAGTTGAAGGGGCTCAAGGGTTTGGATTGTCTCTAAATTATGGATATTATCCTTATGTAACAAGTCAGGATGTAACTGTTTCTTCTTTAATTTCTGATTCAGGGCTTCCTGTTAATTTTCATAGGCATACTGTTGGAGTTTTGAGAACATATCCAATAAGAGTTGGAGGAACAAGTGGCCCTCTCACTTCTGAAGAGATAACATGGGAAGATCTAACTTCAAGAGCAAGATCAGGATCACTAATTCAGGAATTTTCTTCTGTAACAAAAAAACTGAGAAGAGTTTTTGAACAGGATTATTTTATGCTAGACAAAGCTATTTCAATAAATAGACCTGATATGATTGCATTAACTTTTCTTGACTATGTTAATTTTGAGGATCATGGAAAAAATAAATTTGAAAACTTGTCTAAAACTTCGAGGCAATTCATCGATGAATTAGAAGAAAGGGTGGGGGTAAATATTATGTTAGTAAGTACAGGTCCTCTTCAGGAGCATATAATAGACAGGAGGCAAAATGACTGAAAAAATTGACAAAAACCTTTTGCATTATGTTGTTGTAACTGGAATACTTATGAATTCTGAGGGGAAATATCTTATTACAAAAAGAGCTGATTGGGAAAAAGCATTTCCAGGAAGATGGACTGTTCCTGGAGGAAAATTAGAAGTATTGGATTATGCACTTAGAGAAAAAGATACTCCTCATCACTGGTATAATGTTTTTGAGGACGGGCTTAAAAGGGAAGTTAGGGAAGAAGTCGGAATAGGTATTAGAAATTTTGGATATGTTACAAGTATGGTTTATATAAGGGATGATAAGATTCCTTGTTTGATTGTTAGTTTATATGGGGACGCTGATTCTGAAAAGATTATTCTTTGTCCTGCACTTACAGAATATGCCTGGGTAGATTTAGAAGAAGCTAAAAATTATGATTTAATAGAAGGAATCTATGAAGAATTAGAGATTTTGGATCAAAAGTTAAAAGGGGATGGATCTGGGGAGTGGAAAAAACCTAGCCTCAATCCTCAAAATCTTTAAAAGCAATCCTGATTTTCTTAAAGCATGAAAATTGGAGAGGTTGAGCTGAAATGGTTAGGGCATTCTGGTTTTCTAATTAAAAACACCAGTGTCGTTTATATTGATCCATATCAAATTAAAGAAGGTTCTGAGAAAGCAGACTTGATTTTGATAACTCATAGTCATTACGATCATTGTAGCGTGGCAGATATGCAGAAAATCGTTAAACGAGGAACAAAGATAGTTATGCCTGCTGATTGCCAGAGTAAAATTACACGATTTGATGTTCCTATAGAAATGGAGATTGTAGAGCCTGGGCAAGAATTAAATTTACGCGATGTCAGAATTTCCACATTGCCTTCATATAATACTGATAAACATTTTCATGCTAAAGAAGAATGCTGGTTAGGTTATTTGATAAAGATAAATGATGTTCTTATTTATCACGCAGGGGATACAGATGTTATTCCTGAAATGCAAAAGTTGACTGGTCATTCTGGTTCTGATAAAGAATTTATAGCACTTCTTCCTGTTGGCGGAAGATTTACAATGACTGCAGAAGAAGCTGTTGAAGCTGCAAAAATCATTAAACCTTCTCTTGTAATTCCGATTCATTATGGGAGTATTGTTGGAACTGAAAGAGATGCTGAAGAATTTGTAGAGTTATGTAAAGAAGAAAATATCAACGCCAAGATTTTAGAGAGAGAATAAAGTTGATATTTGCGATGATTAAATTAATCATCTGAAGAAGGAATAAATGCAAAAATTATGGAGAAAGAGTAGGTTGATAGAGGAAATTAAGGCTGAAATAATAGGAAATGTTTACAGAATCAATTTTTAAAGCATATTTTCAATGACCAAAATATATT
>CAYPBR010000065.1:0-3057 GCA_964409005.1 Candidatus Woesearchaeota archaeon
ACTCTCTCCCAAAAATTAAATCATCAATCTCTTCATCTGATAAATCCCCTTCCATCTTTTCATCCAACTCTTCAAATTTTTTTTCTATCTCTATTCCTTCTTCTCTGAAAACTTCAGCCCTTCTTCTTCTTTTTATCTCTTTCAAATCAGCAATTGTCAAATTCTTGGAAGTTATAGAATCAAAACTAACTTCTAATTTAGATTTTTCTAGAGAAACGCCCTCTGTCTGCATAGGCCTTATAAATGAGGGAAAAAGTTCTTCTTGAACTTTGTGTTTAATATCTGATATAAGTAAGTCACCATCATCTTTTCTAAGTTTTATTCCTAAATAATTTTCAATCTTATTCATAAGTCCTAGATTAGAAATCACTCCCTGCTCCGCCATCTTAATCGCTGCTTCCGGCTCATCAATTGCTCGTGCAAGCTCTTTTTGAGTCATCTTTCTAAAGCGGCGAATTCTCATAATGATCCAATGAAAATTGTCTATCAGATTTTTAGTGGAAATTCTCTTCTCCTGAATAATTTTCTGAAGATTCTTATCTGCAATATCTCTTAAATTAGTCTCTTGTCTCTTCAGTTCCAAAGCATTGGCATCTTCTTCTGGTTTTTTTTCTATAGAAACTCCTGAAATACGAGAAAGCACTTCACGAACACTATGTCTTTTTTCAACTTTTTCAGAATCAGAATAAACTGGCTTCTTCATTATGGGGAGATGCTCTTCCAAAGAACATTCTTTACAGATTTTAACAATACCACTCGAAGATATAGCACCGAGTAATTTTACTCTATCTTCAGATATCCCGCACCTGAAACACTCCATAAAAAAGAATAGTTAACTCTCTTTTTTAAGATTGCTGTGATAGAGACGAATAAACTAATCTAGATATTTCTCAACATCTTCTATATTCTGTATCTCTGTTACTTTAAATCTCTCATTTACTAGAATGGTTGGAGATTTTTCTATACCATATTTTTCTTTCAGATTTTCAATCAAATTACTATCTAGATTTATATCAAAAGAATATATCAATAAATCAGGATTCCTTCTGTAAATAGTGTTTAAATAATCTCCAAACTTCTCGCTGTCTTTTATCTCTTTAGGTTCGTTCGAATAAAAGAATAAAATAGTTTGCATATCAAAACTACACTCTATATTCATTGTTTTTACAAATTCGAAATGCTCCAGTTCCACTAAACTATAAAATTTCTTTCTAAATAAAACTCTATTATCATTTTTTCCAAATTTCTTTTCTAAATCGTCTATAATCCTCCCCTGGAATCCAAGTTTCTCTGAAACTTTTTTGAAATATTCTTCTGAACAAATCTCTTGATCAAACAATGAATATCCAAGCTTATCTTCAAAAATGGAATAAGACGTCTGCTGTTGAGATGAGCTAATTCTCTGATATTCTAAATAAGAAATAGAATATGTAACTCCAAAAACAATTATGAATACTGCTGTTCCAATTAAAAGAGCCAGTAAATACCTCTTCTTACTCTGAATTTTTCTTTCCACCATTTAATACTTAATTTCAAGATGTTTTAATAATTTGCTATTTCCATTTAACTTCTTTCCCAAATAAAAGGTAAACTAGTGAAATTGACCACCAAAATCCAAAGAGTATTGCAAAGAAAATAAAGAAAAGAGGTAAATTAATGCCCAACCCGGTAATTTTGCCCATCCTCCTCTTTGCAAAAACTACATAGATACGCATGAGACCCACAAATACTAATATAAAAATAAATATTGGATTAGTAAATAACAAAAAGAAAAATCTCTCGAAAAAATAGAGATTTATATTAAATAAACTTGAAAAATCAAAATTAATACTGTGCCAAAAAACAACCTCTTCTGCAACCTTAAACAAAGTTTTGATAACCATATAAACAGTAATAAAAACTGCAAAGAGTATACTAATCCCCGCTATAGGCATGACAAATAATCCTAAATCCCCATATTTTTTACTGACAATCTTCCTGTGTTTCCATACATTTTTCATTAGACCAGTATACCATCTCCTCCTCTGGTTCATAAGATCAACAAAACGGCTTGGAGAAATAGTATATGCAGGAGAAGTAGTAGAATTCTCTATACTATATCCATGATACTGGATTCTAAGTGACATCTCTAAATCTTCTGTAATATTATTCTCATCAAAATCCCCATGTTTTTCAAAGAAAATTTTTCTATATGCTGAAAATGCCCCAGGGGTAATATAAATAGCATTTAAAAAAGCAAAAGTTTTTCTTAAGAAAAGACCAAAGACATATTCTATCTGTTGAACCCTCTGCCAGACAGACTTCGGTTTATATGTGATTATAGATGGTGTGACAGACATTATTTCTCCATCTTTGAAATATTTAACCATGTTCTTCAAACTCTTTGGCTCAACAAAAGTATCTGCATCCATGGTGAATATAATTTTCCCCCTAGCTCTCTTAATAGCAAAATTTAAAGCAGAAGCTTTTCCACCATTTTTTTTAGAAAAAACTCTGACAATATCGCTTTCAAGTTTTTTAGCTTTCTCAAAAGTTTTATCCTTACTGCCATCATCCACAACAAGAACCTCTAATAGACCTTTTGGGTAATTTGATTTAACGATTGATTTTATAGTTCTCTCAATACTCTCCTCTTCGTTATAGGCAGGAATTATCACAGAGACTCTTGGAAGCTCTTTATCTGTATAAAACTTTTGTTCTTTCTTTTTACTCGAAAGATAACTCAAAATATAGAAAGATATTGCAATCAATCCAATATAAATGGAAATATATATTATTATCTTTATGAATTCCATTATTCTTCTCCAATTCCTTCTGTTTTTGAAATATCAAAATAATCATAAAACTCATCACTCAGACTAAGCTCATGAGTATGACCTGATTTTTTCTTTTTAATTAATTCTAGTTCTGCAAATTTCTTTATATGGTCATAGGCCTTATTTCCTCTTATCTTTACTATCACTGATTGTTTAACTGGTTGTTTAAATGCAACAATGGCAAGTGTCTCTTGCTCTGCTTTTGAAAATTCAGATTTTCCTGTCGCTAATTTATTTATTA
>CAYPBR010000066.1:0-3003 GCA_964409005.1 Candidatus Woesearchaeota archaeon
AATTAGCACACCAATTTTTTTGCCGGTTTCAGAAACCTTTTTCAATGCCATGAGTTCTGCTTTCAGTATTTCTGGATTTTTAATTCCATATCTGATTCCGTGCATTCCCAGCATAGGATTTGCTTCAACTTCTTTAGGTGCCCCTTCTAAATTTTGGAATTCATCTGTTCTTATATCAGAAGTCCTGACCCAGAGCTCTTCAAAATACTGAGATATTTTTTTCACTCCTTTGAAAATTATTTCTTCATAATCCTGCATCTTGTCTTGTTCAAGAAAATATTTTGGATGTTTTCCAGATTCGGAAATTATTCCTTCTGTCCTTAACAAACCCACACCTTTTAGTCCTGTTTTAGCTGCACGCTCTGCAAAATTTGGTAAATCAATTGTTATTTTTATTTCTGTTTTTGTTTTAGCAGTTACTGGTCTGATTTCTTTTTTGACTGTTTCAGAGACCTTTCCTTTGTAGATTTTTCCGTTAGAACCGTCGACAGTTATTATTTCCCCTTCTTTTAATTTGGTAGTTGCTTCTTGAGTGCCTACAACAGCAGGAATTCCCATTTCTCTTGAAACAATTGAGGCGTGGGCTGTTAAACCTCCTTCGTCTGTGACAATTGCAGCAGATTTTTGCATGGTTACGACCATATCAGGGTTTGTCATTTTTGTCACTAGTATATCTCCTTGTTTTATCTTATCTAAGTCATCTAAATTTTCTATAATTTTGATTTTTCCGTACGCAATGCCCGGAGATGCAGCAAGTCCTGTCAAGATTACTTCCCCCTGCAATTCTTCCGCAGATTCTATTCTTTTTTCAAGGGCGGTTATTGGTCTTGTCTGAACAATGTAGATCTCTTTCCCTTCGATTGCAAACTCGATATCCTGTGGTTTTTTATAATGCTCTTCAAGATTTAAAGCAATTTCCGCAAGTTTTTGTATCTCATATTTTGTCAGAACCTGAGATTTTGATTTTTCTTCTCTTAATTTTATCTCTTTTTTATCCCCTGCCGAATCTCTGGTTATCGCAATTTTTTTATTTGCTATATCTTTGTCCAGAATTTCCAGCTCTTTTGAAACTGTGTATTTATCAGGGGTAATTTTTCCAGAGACAGCCCCTTCCCCCAGCCCAAATACAGCTTCTATTATTATGTTATCATTTTTTTTAGTCGGGTCTTTTGAAAAGACAATGCCTGCCTTATCAGAATCGACCATTTTTTGAACAATAACTGCGAGACTCGCCTCTTCGTGTTTGAAACCTTTTCTATTTCGGTAATATGTAGCTCTTGCAGTGAAAAGAGATGCAAAGCATTTTTTTATAAAATCTAACAGTTTCTTTTCTCCTTTAACATTGAGAAAGGTTTCCTGTTGTCCAGCAAAACTGGCTTCTGCCAAGTCTTCTGTGGTTGCAGAGCTTCTCACAGCTACGAATAAAGGTTCAGAAGAGCTTTTGAGAATATCCAGCGCAGTTTTGGCTCCATATCCAACATTTTCAACTTTACGGATATTTAAGTGCCCGTATGCTTCAAGAATATCTTCTTCCATTTTTTTTGAAAATTTTGAATTGGTTATCAGAGTTCTTATCTCTTCTGTAATTTTGTTCAATTGTTTAGTATCTTCATAATCTATCTGTTCTAGAAGATGTTTTATTTTTTCTTTTAATTCAGATTTTTCTATGAAATAATCATAAGCTTGTGCAGTAACAACAAATCCAGGAGGGACTTGAATTTTTATATTGTAAATTTCTGCGAGATTTGCTCCTTTTCCCCCTGCAACATCTCCAGAATCTTTATTCAGTTCAGAAAACCATTTTATAAAAACTATTTTTTTTTCAGCCTCTTTTTCTTGCATGTTAAATAAAAATCCACGAGGTTAATAAAGTTTTTTGTTAAGAATTAATATTATAAATGTGCTATTCTTATTCTCTCAAAATTATTATCATGGGATGATTCTGCTATACTTGATATCTGTAGATAATGGTTAGAAAATTGTCTTCTAATAACTCCTTGTCTTTTTTCTACAGGGTGCTTTGTTAATCTGGTGCTATCCCAGAGAGTAGCTCCCTTTCCTCCAAAAATTATGTAACCTCTTTTTCTTTGATTTGGTTCTTCAAATATTTTTATTCGGCCTTGATTTGCTTTTGATAATCTTTCTAAAGTTGAGGGATTATCTTCTTCAGAAACAATACTTTGAATATAAAATTCAGGATTTTGATTAAGTCTTTGTTGAAGTGCGTTTAATGTTTCTTCTTGTTCCATAAATGGAGCATCGTAACCAGAAAGTTTTAGATATTGTGCTTTACTTATAACATCCCATTGAAGTCTAAAAAATTTATCTTCTGTAAAGTATTTACCTTCCAGTCTTTGTTTTCTTTTTGTTGCAAAATATTCAATTGGATTAAGTATTGGATTAAGTATTGAAGGTTCGGTAACTAATAATGTCATATTAAAAGTAAAGAAAATAAGTATATAAGTTTATTCGTGATAAAGTTTTTTGTTTAATTCAACCCATAAATCTTTATTAATGGTCTGTTTATTAATTTTTAATGGCTTTTGATTATAGGTTTAGATTAGCTGAAGATAGAAAAGATATCCAACAACTTGAAAAACATTTATTACAACAATCGCTCAGCTATCCTTATTATGAAGACTGGGTGGTTGGTAAAGTTAGTCCAGAAATAGAATCTGGATATAAAAAAGCCATCTTGGCTTTAAGTGATGATTATCTTGTTGGGGATTTGATTACCCAACCACATAAGGATTTCCCAAGAATTTTAGAATTAAAAAATCTGAGGGTTCATCCAAAATTACAAGGAAGATATTTTGGTGCTTTTATGTTGAGACAGGGAGAAGATGAAGCAAGAAAAGGAAATTATAATGCAGTTATTTGTGACACACGTTCTGACCAAATACCTGTTATTAATCTTTTAAGATTTATGGGATATAAGGAGCTTTTGAGAGTTCCATTATACGATAGAAATGTTGAGGATATTATTATGGTGAAAAGATTTGA
>CAYPBR010000067.1:0-2787 GCA_964409005.1 Candidatus Woesearchaeota archaeon
TACTTATTCTAAGAACAAAGGGAGCATATTCTTTATATTTTCTAAAATTCATTTTACTGGACAGTTAATGTTCCTTCCATACCTGAACTTTTATGACTTCCAACCTCGCACCAAATACTAAATGTTCCTGCTTTATCCGCAACAAACTCTAGGACCCTGGTATTTCCTGATGAAACAATATCTGTTCTCTCATTATATTCTTCTACAAATAAATTATGAGTCCCCCCTTCATTTATTACAGTTATTCTTACAGTATCCCCTTCATTTACTGTTAATGTTGATGGGTTTAATTTAAAATTAGATTCTCTTATTGTGAATTCTTTTATCTGTGAAGATTGTTGTTGTGATTCTGGTTCTTGTTGATTATCGTCTGATACATCTATACGCAAAGAAGGTTCTTCTTGTTCCTGTAATAAAAAGAAAGCAGCAACCACAACAACCAGAGCAATTAAAACAATAATAAAAACACCTGCTTTTGCCATGTTAACATTGAATAAATTTTAAAGTATAAAAAGTTTACTGATTAAAAGAAAGCTATATAAATACAAAATTTAATTCTAAGATATGGAAAACAAACACGTAGGATTTCTTATCTTAGGAATTGCCTTTTTGTTAGTGATTATAATTCTTTTATTTCAAAATGCATTAAAAGAGATAGTTACCACGAGTTGCGCAGGAGAACACGGAGAGAGTTGCCCTATGTACACCACGATAAATCAGCAAACCTATCTCGCTCTCAGTATTGTCGGATTATTAGTTGTAATCGGGATAATTTTAATCTTCAATAAACCAAAAGAAAAAATCATTATAAGAAAGGTTAAGGAAAAAAAGAAGAAATTAAATTTGAAAGCATTGGATAAAGATGAGAAAAGTGTTATCAATTTATTATTAAAAGATGGAAAAGCAATGTTCCAATCTACCTTGATGGAAAAACTTGAAATTGGAAAAGTAAAAACCACAAGACTTCTGGACAAGCTCGAGGCAAAACAACTTATTGAAAGAAAGAGAAGAGGCATGAATAATATTGTTGTTTTGAGGGATTGATGATTCTCGATCTGGACGCTTATTTTAAATATATAGATTTCTAGGAAAAAGGCATGGGAATATTTGATTTATTCAAAAAATTAGTTAAGGAAAATAAAGTTGAAGAAATTGTTACTGAAAAGCTCGTTTTTTCTGACATTGAAAATTGGCTTGAAAATAAAATTAAAGAAAATGAGTTTAAACAAAATGAAATTATATTGATAATTAAAGATAAGATTAAAAGGCATAATAACGAATTAAATAAAAAAATAAAGATCTTGGAAGATTTTGATGTTGATGCAAAAAAAGAAAAAGAGAACATTAAGGGAATTGTAAATAACAGTAAAAAAGATTATATTAGAACAGTTGAAAATTTCTTAGAAAACTTAAATAATCTAGAAATGAATGGGTTTGAAGAATTTATGAAAAAGATAAATAAGATTTTTCTTGATTTTAATAAAAGCTCATATAAGAATTATGAAAGAGCTACTATATTGATTGGAAAAGAAATGGCAAGTGTAAAAGAAAGTGTAAAAGCTTTTTCTAAAGAACTATTAAAAACTTTTGATGAGAATAAACCCATTATAGATTCTTTTAAGAATCTTTTGATAATTAAAGAACAATTAGATACAATTACCCCAATCGATAAAACTCTGGGAGGGATTAGTGAAAAAAAATCAGATTTGAATAAAAAAATACGTAAGGAAGAAGAAGAAAATAGAATTTTAAAACATCGTTTAGAGGAAATTAAGACTAGTTTTTCTTATCTAGAGAACTTAGCTAAGCAGAAAAAAATTAAATCTCTTAGGGGGGAGTCAAAAAAGGATATCTTAGAATTAAAGCAACTTCTTGATTTTAAGGCACTAGCTAATTTCTTCCATATAAACCCTGAACAAATGAGGATGGTTAAAGACCATAGGGAAGATTTTTATACATTCTTTTTAAAAGACGATGGGAAATCAATTATAAGTTTGTTAGATGAAGCTAAATTAAGCGATGATAAAATACTAGAAAAAATAAAAAAAGTACATTCTAAATTAGAGGAAATAGCAAATCAAGAAAAAAATAAAAAAGAGGATAAAACTCAGGAAATATATTCTAAAATAAAGGAAATTGCATTAGAAATTGACAACCTAAAAATAGAAAAGGCAAAAGAAGAAAAAAGGCACGATAAACTAAAAATAATTAAAGAAGAATCAGTTAGCGTATTAAGACAAGAGCTAGCTAAATTGAATGTTGAGTTTGTTTGAATTCTGATCTGGGACTTATATCCAAGGCTAGTTTCATGAAACTAGTTTCACCAAAGCGGTTATATAATATATTTTTCTAAGAATCCTATGGAAATAGAAAAGAAAGATTTTGGATTTTATGTTCAGATTCTTGTAATAGTTATATTGGTCGGATTATTAATGTTTAATCTCGGAAAATCTTCAGGGGGACCTGTTTCTGGCGCAGTTATAGGAACAGTTTCTGCTTCAGAAATTATTCCCACAGGAATGCCTGCTGTCTATGGAGAAGAGTTAGATATAAAATATAGTGATGTAAGTCAGAATAATGCCCAATTAGCAGATCAAACAATCAGGTTACTCGGCAATATTGATAGGACTGAAACTCTTGAAGGTGTTGATCTTCAGAGATATATTGATATTCTTTATAATCTGGAAGGGGGGATGTCTTGCGAATATTGTTGTGGTGCTCGTTCTATAATATTTGAAAATGGTGAACCTGCTTGCGGATGTGCACACAGTTATGCCATGAGGGGTC
>CAYPBR010000068.1:0-2776 GCA_964409005.1 Candidatus Woesearchaeota archaeon
CCATATGCTCCAAAAGCTTCTGTTATCGCTCTGCTCTCAACACCTCTTCCCCCCAGAAGTTGATTAAAATTTTTACTTCCTGTCGTAACATAGTGAATATTTTCTCTATTCTTTTCATATTCTGCACCATCAACAAAGCCCAACTTCAGCATATTTCGTGCAGCCTGAATAGCTTTTCTTGCAACAGCTGAACTAACCCCTGCGGCATCTCCTAGCTCTGTTGGAGTCATAACAGCAAGAGTCATTAAATCGTAAATTCCTGCGGCATCTAGTTTTGCAGATACTGCTGGTCCTATCCCTGGCAAATCAGTCAACTGGGGCTCTTTTTCAATCTCTTCCTTCTTCACAGCCATGAAAAATCAACAAAAGCTTTATTTATAAGCATTTATAGTTTCTGATATACTTATAATAATCTCTCTTTTTCACTCTTTTTTCTTAGTTAATTCTTTAGGTATTCTATATTCTTCCCACCTGACTTTTCTATTTTTCACAGCTTCTTTTACTTTCTTCTCTATAGGGGAAAGTTTAGCGTCACCGCTCTTCACTTCTACAAAAACTATTTCATTGATATCCTTCTCATCCATCCCCTTAAAAACTAGAAAATCTATCGGTTTGCCGACAAATCTGCACTCGGTGGGCTTAAAGTCAAAACCAGGAAGAAAGGGTGCTAATTGTTCTGAAAATTGTCCGGAAAGCACTGCCCTGGATTTCAGAATGGCATCTCTGCGATGAATGGGAAGTTCTGCTTCCCATAATTTGTCTTTTCTAAATGCTCCGTTCTTATATCCTAAAAAGTAGGCCACAGCCAAGCCAATTAAAAATAAAATTATTACAATAATCAATGCTAAATCCATTTTATTTTTTTTCTAGATTTTCAATTAAACCATCAAGATTCAATTGCTCAACCTTATTAACTATAAATTCAGGGGTATTAAAAAAACGGTTATTTCTAACATTGCCATGAAAAACCATCTCTTTCCCGAGAAGCTCTTGCTTTTGATTTAATAATTTTTCAGCATCATCTAATTCTGTAATTCCTAACTCTGAAAGCTGTTCGTGAAATAAAACCGAACGAATGGTCTCAGTACCATCATCTAAAACAAAATTTATCAGAGCCCTTCTCTCAGGAACGATCTTTCCATGCTCTCCACAAACAAAATTTTCCCCTTCTGTATCAGGCTTTTTCTTACATTCAGGGCAAACATTGAAAAATCGTGGCTCAAAGGACTGAACAATAAATGCCCTAGTCCTTATATCATCTGCTATTCTAAAATCAACAATCTTTTTCTCTTTAATGACTCTCTCTGTTTTAACCTCTTCTAAAACTTCATTGCTCAATTTCAGTTCAGAAAAACTCCCTAAATGCAACTCGTTGTCCCTCATGCTTGCATTTAAAATATCAACAACTTTTCCATCGCTAATTTCCCCTTTTTCGATTAAATTTATATGATTCATATCCCACAAAACAACTTTAATATTGGAGGTTTCATCTGCAATGAGTAAATTTGTAACCTTGGCCTCTTTTCCACTTCGCGTAAATGTTCTAACAGGAAATAGACCAATCACTTTTCCTACAAGATTGACCCTCTTCATCCCCGGCTCCAGCTCCTCTATCTTTAACTTTTCTTCATCAAAAGAAATTCCAAGTTCTGCCGCAACAACCTGGGCAGCTCCTTCTTTGCTGATTAACCCGGCTAGCTTTGATCTTTTAACCTCGACTCTTTTTTCTATTTCTCCGACAGACAGTCCTGAAGATTTAGCAATCACATTTAATATCTTTTCATAATTTCCATGAATCATGGAGAGAGAAAATTCAGCTGATATTTAAGTATTGCTATGATAAATATTAAAAAAACTTATAAAGCCATTTCGTTAAAATAACACATGGGAATTTCGGCTGTTAAAATAAAAATAATGCCTTCTTCTCCGGATGTAAATCTCGAAGAGATAGAAGAAAAAGCAAGGAAAATCATAGAAGATAATGGAGGCAAAAATCCTCAATTTGAAAAACAACCAATAGCTTTTGGTTTGAATGCCCTGATTATATTATTCGCATGGCCAGAAGAAAAAGAACTGGAAGGACTTGAAAATTCACTCAAAGATATAGAAAATGTTAATTCTGCAGAGGTCGTTGATATGAGGAGAGCTATAGGGTAAAATGCTATCAGAAGAACAAACAGAACAATTGAAAAAACAACTCCTTCAACAGATAGATTCAAGTTTTCCAGAGGATAAAAAGGAACTTGCAAAGCAAAAGATTGCAGTGATGAACTCTGAAGAATTAGAAGAATTCCTAAAGCAGAATAAATTAGTAAAAGAGCAAAATTCTCATCAGAATCCTTTCCGTTCAATTGTTACAGGAGAAACTCCGTCTTACAAAATAGATGAAGATGAAAATGCAATTGCAGTTCTGGAAATAAACCCCATCTCCCGTGGGCATATTCTAATAATTCCAAAAGAACCTGTCCTGGAAGGGAAAAAAATACCAAAAACTATCTCCTCTTTTGCGGAAAAAGTTTCAAAAAAAATTAAGAGCAGTCTCAAATCAAAAGATGTTCAGATTTTAGGTTCAAATATTCTCGGAGAAATAATCATCAATATTCTTCCAATATATAAAAATGAAACATTGGAATCAGAAAGACAACAATCAAAACCAGAAGAACTAGAAGAACTTCAGAAACTCTTAGAAAAAAAACCAGAGAAAAAGATTATTAGAAAACCCAAAATAAAAAAAATAAAGGAAGAAAAACTCTGGTTACCAAAGAGAGTTCCATAA
>CAYPBR010000069.1:0-2693 GCA_964409005.1 Candidatus Woesearchaeota archaeon
CTCATGATGGCTCCAATACTTGATGAATTGAGTGAAAAGTTTAAGGGGAAGGTAAAATTCGGAAAGATAGATGTTGAGGATAATCAAGAGCTAGCACAAAAATTCAACATAAGTTCTATTCCTAACTTCATCTTGTTCAAGGATGGGAAACAGGTACATCAATTTATAGGCTCTACTTCTAAAGAAAATTTTGAGAAAGAATTGAAGAAATTTGTGTGAGGAAAAAGTTATAAACTATTTCCTGTATCTAAGGAAAGGTTAAACGAAGGAAAACGTAGTTGTCCTCGTGGCTCCGTAGCTCACGAGGGGCATATCCCCTTACGTTAACCCCTAATGTTAAGGTGTGTTAATTCGCTACATATCTGAAAAAGGCTCCGTAGCTCAGCCTGGTTAGAGCACTGGACTTTTAATCCAGGTGTCGGGGGTTCAAATCCCCCCGGGGCCATGTTTAATCATTAATTCTTTAGTAGTTACAAATGGAAATGTTTATAAAGGATATTCTTGTAAATTTTTTATGGAAGGATTGTATATAAACACAAAAAGTGAGGATCTTTATAACATTCGTTATGAAGGGGGGAAGATGATTGCTTCCACTTCTCTGAGAGACGGAGAAATTTCTTTAGATCCAGAAAGTGAATTAGTTAAATCGTTAGAGCCATTGAGTGAAACGCAAGCAGATTTAATAATGGAGCGTTTTTCCAGACATAGGGCGATGATTGTAACTAGTAGATTTATAGATAATTCAGATTCTGATTAAAAATCTTTTTATTTTTTAAAAAATCTAACAATAGCTTAAGAATATGTACGCCCGCACCAAAGGTATCTACTTTTTGTGCAACTTCGACTTATTGTGCAAACCCTGTGATCAAAACTTAAATTCTAAAACTTTCTTAATAAATCCTTCAATTTCTTTTAATTTATTTTTATTTAAGGAAACTTGTAGACCATAAGGGGCAGGCTTAGCTAAAATCCATGCTTTCCTTATTAATCCATTAGCTATCTTATTTACATCTTTTCCTAGATGAGAAGGAAAACCTCTTTTCAAGGTGTCAAAATGTGTATGGACTCCGCCAATTACCTTTTTTCTTCTTAAATTATAAAGAATTGTTGCCTTTATCTTATCATCGTCATCAAATTTCATAATTAATAAAAAAGATAAGAATATTTAAATGTTTCTAATATTGAAATATAAAAACAGGAATAAAAACATTTATAAACCCATAATTAGTAAGTAACTTATGGAAAATGGATCAGTATTTGTGGAAGTATTTGGAAACACCCCAGTAAACAAAGTTCTGGATTTTCTTATAACTTTTCAGGCTTTTGATTATCCTTTGACAGAGATAGCAAGAAATTCCAGAGTAAGTTATTCTACCTTACAGACCTTTTGGAGCAAACTAGTTAAAAATAATATTGTGATAAAAACACGGAGGATTGGCAAATCAGATCTATATAAGTTAAATACAAAAAATCCTGCCATGAAGCAACTAATAAAATTAGATTGGAATTTAGTTAAAGGAGCTGAGAAAGAAGTTCTGGCTTAAAGACTTTTTGTGCAAGAATGACTTATTGTGCAAAGCCCCTATAATCAAAAGATTTATAAATCGAAAATTGATATCTTTTATTATTGGGAAGTTGTTAAAGTTATTATAAATTTATAACCTCTTAATTAGAACCATGCATATTTTACAGCCAAAACATATTAAACTCGATGAAAAAGAGGCTGAAAAGCTCTTGGAAGAATTAAACATTTCAAAATCTCAACTGCCAAAAATTCTCTCAACAGATCCGGCTTTGCCAGAAGGCTGTATTGTCGGCGATATAATAAAAATAGAAAGAAAAGAAGAAGATAAGATAGATATTTATTATAGAGTTGTAGTATAATAAAGACCACCCGCGGGTCTTTAGAACCATGCCACCAACAATAAAAACCAGCTTAAAACAAAAAACCAAAATGGAACACCTCGTTGTAAAAAAATATTTAAAAGATCATTCCCTTGTAGAATCTAATATTATTTCTTTTAATAATTTCATTGAACAGAGGATGCAGGAAATTGTTCATGAGATAGCAGAAAATATTCCCAGCGAGGATTTTGAAATTAAGCTCGGGAAAATAAAAATAGGAAAACCACGGGTTATAGAGGCTGATGGAAGCACTTCTCTGATTACACCTTCTGAAGCGAGACTGAGAAGCATAACTTATTCTGCACCAATTACCCTGGAATTAACTGTAAAAAAAGATGACCAAGTTGATTCTGAAGTGGTGGAAATTGGAAAAATTCCAATCATGGTAAAAAGTAAGTCCTGTAATACTCACGGAATGTCAAGAGAAGAATTAATTGAAAAAAATAATGATCCTCTAGATACAGGGGGGTATTTTATAATCAAGGGGAACGAGAGAGTTATGGTTATGGCAGAAGATCTCGCAGAAAACCAACCATTTGTTGAAACAGACCGTAAAGGCAACTTGACAGTAAAGATGTTTTCATCAAAAGGAACATACAGGATACCTGTAATAATTTCTGAAGATAAAAATGGTTTATTTGAAATAGCATTTAGCAGATTCAAAAATCTTCCAATTATAGTTGTTCTAAAAGCCTTGGGAATGACTAAAGAATCAGATATTTCAAAATATATAGGAAAAGAAACAGACAGTGTTATTGTTAATCTCTACGAATTTGTCGATTTAGCCA
>CAYPBR010000070.1:0-2667 GCA_964409005.1 Candidatus Woesearchaeota archaeon
ACTCATGGCATTGAAAAAGGTTTCTGAAACCGGCAAAAAAATTGGTGTGCTAATTTCTCAGTTAATCAGTGTTGAAGAACTGAAAAAAGTTAAAGAATTCTTAAAAGAAATTGAATTCAATGACGCAAAAGTTGGAACAATGATTGAAACTCCTGCATCAGTGCAGATAATAGGGGAATTATGTGAGGAGGGTCTTGACTTTATATCTTTTGGAACGAACGATCTAACACAATACATCTTGGCTATTGACAGAGGAAATGAAAAAGTCCAGTATCTCTATAATGAGATGCATCCGGCAATATTATACCAATTAGGATATGTTATAAGAGTTTCAAAGAAAAATAATGTTGAAACTAGCATCTGCGGACAGGCAGGGAGTAAGAAAGAAATGGCTAAATTTCTGGTTGAAAAAGGTATTGACAGTATAAGTGTAAATGCAGATGTTGCAGCCGATATAGCAGAATATGTTTCAGAAATTGAAAAATCCATGGTGAAAGATACTGATAAAGAGCCCAGACAATATAAACCAGAAGAACAAAAAGAAGAAGAGCCAGTAGAAGAGGAAATAGTAG
Source organism: Candidatus Woesearchaeota archaeon (assembly GCA_964409005.1). Classification (GTDB taxonomy): domain Archaea; phylum Nanobdellota; class Nanobdellia; order Pacearchaeales; family GW2011-AR1; genus CAYPBR01. The sequence continues at coordinate 573 of CAYPBR010000070.1, forward strand.
AAGAAGAGAAAAAAGAACCTATAGAAGAAAAAGTGGAAGAAGAAAAAACAGAAGAAAGAAAGGTTGAGGAAGAAGACATTAAAGAAGAAGCAGGAAAAAGAGATATTGAGGAAGACATCCAGGCGATTGAAAAAGAAAAAGAAGAATATTTAGAAGAGTCCCAAAAAGAAAAGGAAGAAGAAAAAGATGTTCAAGCTATAGAAAAAGAAAAGGAAGAAGAAAAAAGAGATGAAGTTTTAGATATTTTTTAAATTGGGAAAACTTATAAATTAGAAAACCCTTTACAAAATATGGCCAAAAAAACTAAAAGAACAAAAAGTTCTATACATCAAAGAGCAAGCACTATCAGAAAAAAAGAATCTGCCATTAAGAGTAAGAAAGAAACAGGTGTAGTTAAGAAAAATCCGGTAAAAATGAGGAGAATTTCAGAACCAACCAGGAGAGTTATTCCCAGAACTATTACAAAGGTTGTTCATAAAAAAACGAGAGAGACAGGGGTTGAAAAAAAATTAGTTGAAAATTTCATAGCCCTGCAAAAAGTAATGGTCAATCTGTCTACAAAATTTGATAATCTCACCAATCAGATATCTAAACTACTGGAATTATTTGAAATATCTGCAAAGTCGCTGGCTAAAAAAGATTTTAAGGTAGAAAAAGATATTAAAGATGAGGGAAAAATTATGCAAAAACTAGACAGTCTAGCCGGGCAGAATAGAACAATTGCCCGTGGTTTAACGTTAATGCATGACAGAATATCTGGACAAGAGCGTCCTGTTCAAAGACCTGCTCCGGCGCTGCAGCCACGTCCGGCTATGAGACCGCCGGTTCTCCCTCCTGAACAGAGAATTCCTCCAAGACAAGGACCGGGAACTCCTGGTATGGAAGAATATCAAAAATCCGCTTCTTCCGAACCTACACAATTCAAAAAACTCAATAGTTCTCCAAAAAAATTAGCTGAAAGATAAAATGCTCAGACAAACTTCAGAAGAATTCAAAGCATTTTTTTTATTGGAATTCACGAGGAAATTAATTGAACATTCTGCACCAAAAGAAGTTCTTGAATTAAAAGAAGTTTTGAAAGAAGAAACCAAAGGGATAAGAAGAAAAAGAGGAAGAATTCAGCAATTGAAACCTTTGGTTAAACCATTATCAAGACCAGAGTCTCTGACAACAAAATCTAAGCGTGTATTAAAAATTCCTAAAACAAAACTTCCTTCACATCTTCAATATCTCAAACCAAGTTCAACTAAAGACACACAGATGGAGCTTGGAAAACTAGACTCTTTAATAAAAGACCCGCTGGTAACAGACATAGAATGCAGCGGACCTAACGAGGTCGTTACGGTTAAGACCACAACAGGAACAAAAAAAACAAACATTGTATTAACAAAAGAAGAAATAAATGATGTGATAAAAAAATTCTCCGAAGCTGCAAAGATCCCTGTTCACGAAGGACTTTTCAAGGTTGTAGTAGGAAGGATGATTTTTTCAGCAGTAATCTCAAACATAACTGATTCTAGATTTATAATAAAAAAGATGACTTATAATCCTGGCTTTCAGAAATAAATAAAGGTGATGTAGTAATTACAACTTTGTTTAATAATTTCTGCCCATCATATTCTTTTTTCTCCTGATATTCTAATCTCATGTCGTTTACTTTAGTAGGAAAATAATTAAGTTTATAACGAATCCTTCTTCTTATATCCCATATATCTACAACAGGTTCTCTTTCTCTGAGCAACAAGCCTCTCCAGTTCTTTTTTCTCTTTGTTGCAAAGTTAACTACAATTTCTGCAAGATTAGTATTGCATCCATTGCTTTCATAATTTTCCTCGACACTGCCATGTTTTCTTACTTTTGTATCCAAACTCATAGCCTGTATTTCATGAAGAATTAAACCATACAATTCATTAACCATTTTAAATTCTATAAGTAAAAATCTTTTTTAAGAATTATTGTGTTCAAATAATATAATCCCCAATAAGATCTCCAATTTCTTCTGAAGAGGTTCTTTCCTGTGTAAGAGCTTCCACAATATCCTTCAACCATTTTATTTTATCAGATTCCATCTGCATTTCCAAAAACTCTTTAGAGA
>CAYPBR010000071.1:0-2632 GCA_964409005.1 Candidatus Woesearchaeota archaeon
TAATTTCTCCTGGCCTTTCGGCCTCACGAGATTTTCTTCTCGCTTAAATTTATTTCCGCAGCTATTGCAGCTGACTAAGATTAGCTTACTTTTTGTCAAGAAAGAGTGCTTGCATTTCTGGCACTTAACTTTTTTTCTTTCTTCTGTCATTTTATCCTCCATAAACTATTGGTGGAATTAATAATTTATCTAATTTCCCCCAGCCTGGATTTAAAAAATTGAAGAGGGGAATCATCCCCCTCTCATAGAAAAAATTAAGTTTTGAAAGATCAATATAATATCTTCCAAACAATCTCTGTATGAAATCTTTTATTTTCATAAAAAGAAGAAGAAGAAGAAGTTTATAAATGTTTCTATGGTCACACAACATAGTCCGAGAAGTCTTAATACGTCCGAGAAGTTTTTAGGGATGACAGAAGCAAACCAACAAGCCATCCTTACAAGCGGATGAAGAAGAATCTACATCTATCTCCAAGCATTTCTCCTCACAAATTCTTGTCTCCTCAAGCCCTTTTTCAAGATTGTTCTTTACGTGTAAACTAGGACTATGGTCACAGGAAACATTTGTTTGGATCTCTATTGGCTTAGAAAAAGGGAAAAGTATACCAACTATTACTGCGATTAAAATAAGTGATGCAAATAAAATAATTATATTTTGATTTTCCATTTAAAAACTTATTAATATCCTTTCCCTCCTGTTGGAGAATAATAAGGTGAATATCTACTCATTGAGGGATCCAAAGTTTGTTCTTTATTTTCTTTAGGGTATTTATTTCTTTTGTTTAGAACATCCCTACGCTCCTTTAATATTGATTCTGGTGAGGGAATACCTTTTTTAAATTCTACGTATGTGCGATAGCCTAATTTGTTTAAAACCTTTACAAAGAAACTCCATAAATATTCTTGTTCTCTAGTTTTAGGATCTTCTTCTAAAACTTCTTCAACAGCTGTAATTAGTTTCATTTTGATTTACCCACACTATTTATAGGTGGGATGAAAGCAGACGAAAGGTTTAAATAGTTTGAGTTTTTAAATAATTGATGTTGTTGAGAGCAAGTATTCCAATTAAGATTAAAGTCAATGAGATTATAGTTAGAACCATTGAACTCTATAAACAAGGGCTTCAACTCTGTGTTGATAGGGCTTGGGAATTGAGAATCAGGAATAATATCAAACTCCATCCTTTTGTTTATCGGGATTTGAGAAAGATTGGATTGACTTCTCAGCTTTCTGTTTCCTGTATTAAACAAGCTTGTGGAATGATTAAGAAAGCCAAGAGCAAACCCTTTATTAATAGAGTTTCTGTAAGATATAATAATCCAAGAAGTTTCTCCTTTAAAAATAATGTTTTGAGTATTTCTACTATTAAAGGCAGAGTCAAGATTCCTATTCAAATTCCTGAATATGCTTTGAAGTATTTTGACTGGGAAATCAAGGAAAGTTTGCTTACTCAAAATAAAGAAAAATATTATTTTACTTTCACATTCCTCAAGGAAGCACCCAAAGACTCTCAACAACATAATAGAGTTCTGGGTGTGGACTTGGGGGTCAATAAACTTGCTGTTACTTCTGATGGTAGATTTTTTGGAAAAAATATTAAGCAGTTGAGAGTTAAGCATGACAGGTTTTTTTCTATTCTCCAATCTAAAGGCACGAAAGCTTCCAAGAGAAAACTGAAGAAAATCTCTGGAAGTTGGAGAAGGTTTATGAGATGGAGTAATCACAACATTAGCAAGTCTATTGTTGGAAGTTTGAATAATGGCGATGTAATCGTCATGGAAGATTTGAAAGGAATTAGAAAAACTGCCAAATACAATAAGTGGATTCATAAGTGGAGTTTCTATGAATTGCAGAAGTTTGTTGAATACAAGGCTTTGGAAAAAGGAATCAGGATTGTTTATATCAATCCAAGATATACTTCCAAGACCTGTAATGTCTGTAATAATATTGAAACTATCAGGCATAGTGGATTTATTGAATGTAAGATTTGTGGGCATTGTTCTGATTCTGATTTTAGTGCTTCCAAAAATATTGCACAACTCTATAAGAGGAATATGTGCAAGGCTACCGTAACAAAGCCTATTTTCTCGTGTGATGATGCAATTCTGTGTGGTTAGTTTGTTTACCATATTGTTTTTGTTGAGTATAGGGAAAAGCCCACTACTTTAGTGGTGGGATTATGTTACTTTAATATTAAAACTGAAACCAAGACTATCAAAAGTGTAATTACTACTCTTGTTAATATTTTCCACCAATTAATCTTACTTATCATAATTCCAAAGTTAGCTTCTCCAATTTCTTCAAATTCGTTCAAGGTCTCTTTTGCTTTTTCTTCTTCAAATTCTTTTATTTTTTTATCTTTATTTTCCATCTGTAATCTGTTCTATATTGTTTTTCCCTCTTTATATTTCTTGATACCTCATTATAGTGATATAATCTATTTAATGACCAAATTACAACTCGTCTGCTGACATTTAATATTTTTGATATTTCTCCTGTAGTTAACCATACCTTTCTCTTCTCTAAGATTTTTATTACTTCAGATTGTCCCATTACTTTTTTCCCCTATATTTTGTGTGTCCGTAGGGGAAATGAAAAAAGGTATAAGGTTAATCATACCATTGTCCGCACC
>CAYPBR010000072.1:0-2527 GCA_964409005.1 Candidatus Woesearchaeota archaeon
AATACTTCCTTCACCAGCATAGTTTCCTGCAGCAGTATCAAATATTTTATAATGATCAGGATTTAAATGAGGTGCGCCAATCACTGTTCCGCGAGCAAGACCTTCTTCAATCTCTTCAGTAATGTAATCTGTAATATCTCTTATTTTTCCTTCATCATATCCCAGATTTTTTAAGGCATTTCCTACTTCGCTGTTTACTATATTCAGAGTCCCACCCCCTGCCAAGTTCTTGAGAATTACGAGTGAATAAGGAGGTTCTATACCTGTAGAATCATTTGTCCCCATTAAGAAAGAAATTGTTCCTGTTGGTGCAATAACTGTTGCCTGAGCATTTCTAAATCCATTTTCTCTACCTGATTTAATTACATTTCTCCATGTTTTATATGTCTCTTTTTTAAGTCCTGGGTCTTCAATATGTTCCCAAAGAATTTTCTCAAGAGCTTTTTTATGATTATGCATCACTTTGAGCATAGGTTTTCTATTAAAATTAAAATGAGTAAAAGGATTAATTTTCTCAGCAAGACTGGAAGACATTTCATAGGTAGCTCCTGTTAAAAGAGAAGTAACAGCTCCAACCCAGGCACGCCCTTCTTCAGAATCATATGCCATTCCTTTTCTCATAAGAGCATTGCCAATACCTGCGTAGCCAACACCAATAGTTCTGAATTCAGGACTAATTTCTGCAATTTCTTCTACAGGATATGATGCTGCTGAATTTGCAATATCAAGAGCAATAGAAGCAACTTTCGCTGCCTGTTTAAAGTCCTTTGCATTGAAATCCCCTTGATTATTCATAAAAGCAGTTACATTAAGTGAGGCAAGGTCACAAGAGGTATCATTTAACCACAGATATTCGCCGCATGGGTTTGTCGCTTCCTGCCAACCAGAATTAGGTGCAGTGTGCATACGGTCAATTTCTCCCTGATACTGAACAGCAGGGTCACCAATTCTCCAGGAACCAAAAGCAATTTCTTTGAGCATCCTGTCTGCAGGAACTTCTTCAACAATCTCTTCTGGATTTTTTACTCTTCTGAGTTTGATATTTCCTCCTTCTTTTAATTGCTCGAAAAATTCATCGTCAAGTCTTATAGAATGGTTTGTATTCTGATGAGTGACAGTGGTATATGCTTCTCCGTCCATTCCAGAACTATAATCAGCTTTCATAAGAGTCAGTGCCTTGTGGTCTTCCCTAACTTTTCCACGGATAAATTCCATTATGTCTGGGTGGTCTTGATTCATAATTGTCATCCGTGCTGCACGCCGTGATTTACCCCCTGATTTAATAGTGCCTGCACCATCATCAAGAATCTTGAGGAAACTAATCGGTCCTGAAGCTTTACCTCCTCCTGATAAAGGAGCTCCTGCCTCCCGTAAACGACTAATGTTCTGTCCTATACCTGACCCTGCAGAAAAAATTGCCCCTTCGTCAACACTATGATTTAAAATGCTTTCAAGGTCATCGTTAGGACCGCGAATAAAACAGGCATGACATTGTGGGTGTTGATATTCAGCATCATATATTCTTTCTATCTCTCCTGTTTCTTCATGATTTACATAATTTATCCCATTGTTTCCTTTTATACCATATTCATTAAATATTCCTGCGTTAAATTGTACAGGAGAATTAAATGCTAATTTTCTATCGATTTGCAATGATAAGAGTTCATCTCTAAATGCATCTCTGTCCGTTTCTGTCGCAAAGTATCCTTTTTCATAACCTTCGTCTGCAAAAAAATTCGAGACACGGGTTACTAAATTTCTAATTGAATTTTCTCCAGGGTGTCCTATTTTTGACTGGATTTTTTCCTGCCATTCCTTTTGTTTTTGTATGGGATTAAAAAAATATTTTTGTGCGACAATTGTTCTGGAATTCTCATCCCAGGTTTTTGGAAATTCTGCATCCATCTCAAAAATATTAGTTCCGTCAATATGTTTTATTGTTAGATGAGATGTTTCGTAATCAACACTATCCAAGGGATTTTGACCTTCCTGAGAGAAATAACGTTCAATATTTAGTCCTTCTGGGTTTGTTTTTGGAGTGTAAAATACTCTTCCAATATCTAATCTATCCAGATATTGTTTTCCATCAAATTCATATGTTTTAAGCTGCTGTTTTTCTACAGCTGATTTTAATACATCTACACTCAATAGTAAAGGGTCTCTCTGGGCTTCAACAAGTTTATATGCCTCATCAACAGAAATATGTCTGTTTGCATCGTAAGATCTAAGAAGAGTTCTTGTATAGCTTTGTAATCCCTCATCACTTCTTTGAACAGTTTTTGTTTCACCCATTTTTATCTCTTTTTTCTGTCATTCTATTTATTTTTTATCTTTTCACCTTTATATTGATTTTTATCCTGGATTGAATATATTACAATCCTCTCAATTCCTTTTTGAAATCTCCAACATCCTGGAAATCACGATAAACAGAAGAGAATCTTATGTAAGCGACATTGTCAAGCTTTTTTATTTTTTTCATAACTAACTCTCCAATACCAGAACTTTTAATTTCTTTTTTGCCTTTCTT
>CAYPBR010000073.1:0-2354 GCA_964409005.1 Candidatus Woesearchaeota archaeon
ATATCAAATCACTAACTTTATATATTTCTTCTACGTCTGTAAATGATGGAAAAAAAGAAAGAGGATGAAGAGGAATCAGAAGAATTAAAAGGGGGGGAAGATTCTGTCGAAGAATCTGGATTAGAGGGAACTATTGAAGGAGATATAGGGGGGATGAGTTCTGAAGAGTTTGCCAGATTTTTGCAGAGTTCTGGTGAAGTTAAGGCTCCTGTGCTCGAGAGAGTTGAGGAAAATATTCCTGAGCAAGAAAATTTGGAACAGGGTATCGCAGGTTCTCAGACTTGGGGACAGGAAGAAACACGAGAACCAATCACAACTACCGAACCAGAAGAGAGGTCATATCTTCCGACGACTGAAGAAAATCCTTATCAGACTGGTCAAATCCGGACAAATATTGAGCCACCCGTGCTAACACCAAGGGATACAATGCCTCAGAGAGAGATTCCAAGACACGAATTGTTAGATCCCATGGGGTCAATTGCAGGAAGACCCATAGAAAAAATATATCCGGACCTGTTAGAATCCAGAGATGTTGATAAAAAATATTATAAAGTTGTAAAATAGATTAATAAATAATGATAATTCAAATAGATAAAGGTAAAAGGTAATCCAGATGAAAAAAGGTGATTATAAAATTTCAGACTTGTATCAGGGAGGATACTCTAGTCTGGACCCGGGTTACGGGAGTCTCTTTACAGGGTACCGAGCTTCTATCGGAACTGTTGGGATTACAACAGATCCCCGTACAGCAAATATTTTAAAAGAAGTTTCTGATAAAATAGCTCCTGGTCAAAAGACAGTAGAGCTCTCTATGGTTACCCCTGAGATTGTTGAAGCAATTCCAAAACCACACCTTAAAGAAGTTAACAGGCTCAGCAAGTTGACTGGTGTTGATATAACTGTCCACGGACCTTTGGTAGAAGCTTCTGGTTTATCGAAAGAAGGATTCAGCGAAGCAAATAGAGAGGCTGCAGAAAGGCAAATGATTGCTTCTGTTGAAAAAACTCACGAGATTAATCCAAAAGAGGGTGTTCCAATAACTTTCCACTCTTCAGCAATGTTGCCAGCTCCTGAAATAAGAAAATTAACCGAGGAAGAAATAAGAAGATTAAAGCCCGGGGAAAAACCAGAAGAGATAGAGAGATTATTAGTGATTGATCAAGAGAGCGGCCAGATTACTCCTGTTAAAAAAGAAGAAAGATTTTATCCTAAAGTAGTTGGGGGAAAACCAGTTAAGGAGAAGTATACGGCAGAAAAACAAGTAGAAATTATGAATGATACACAGTGGGGGGATTCTATAACAAAGCTTGTTGCTCCGAAAGAAAGAGCAGACAGAATTCTTAATGAAACATACCCAATTGTATCACAGATTCCTCCAGGAGCAAGAGAAGAAGATTTGACTCCACCCCAGAGAGAAGTTTTATCGAGATTTTGGAATGCCCAGGAAGAATTGCAGGACATCAGAAAACATCTCAATGGACTTTTTGATAGGGCATACAAGTATAGTTCAGAGCATGATAAACATAACTTAAAAGAAATAGCTAAAAATTTTGAAAAAAATATTGAAAAAGCTCCTGTTGATATTAAGAATCAATCAAGTTCCTTACAGCAATTAATGATGGATTTAACAGGTGTGCATCCGAAACTATTTAAACCAGTTCATGAATTTGCACAGAATAAAACAACAACGACTTTTGGAAATGTTGCATATGATTCTTATAAAAAGTTCGGGGATAAAGCCCCTATAATCAGCATTGAAAATCCTCCTGCCGGTATGAGTGCTTTTACACGTGGTGAAGATTTGAAAAATATTGTTAAAGAGTCAAGAGAAAAGTTTGTTGAAAGAGCTGTTAAAGAAGGAATGTCAAAAGGACAGGCAGAAAAACAAGCTGAGAAGATGATAGGGGTTACCTGGGATGTAGGGCATATAAATCAGCTGAGGAAATTTGGGTTTACTAAAGAGGATATTATTAAAGAAACGAAAGAGGTTGCTCCTTATTTAAAGCATATTCATCTCTCTGATAATTTTGGACTGGAAAATGTTGAGATGCCCATGGGCATGGGGAATGTTCCTCTGAAAGAGATGATGGAAAAACTAGGGAAAAAAGCAGACGACGTAAAAAAGATTGTCGAAGCTGCACATTGGTGGCAACATTTCCAGACTTCCCCAATGGCACAATCTTTCGAAGCTCTCGGAAGTCCTATCTATGCAATGAAAAATGCTCCATACTGGAATCAGGCAGTCGGTTTTCAGCAGGGTTATTTTTCCGGCTATGGTCAGTTTTTGCCTCAGATAAACTATGAAACATTCGGGACAAGTTTTTCTCAGCTCCCAGTGGAGTTAGGAGGTCAGA
>CAYPBR010000074.1:0-2299 GCA_964409005.1 Candidatus Woesearchaeota archaeon
TAATTTTTCTTGGTTTGATGTGGAGCTTGGTTCTTCTCCATGAACGCCTATGTTTGGTCATAGTTGATGGATGTATCCTTTTTCCCATACCATATTTTCTAAGAACAGCCCAGACCGGAGCCCATTTTGTCTGTCTCCCTTTCTTTGCTAATTTTGTTTTTTTATCTGGATTTTTTATTCCCATTTTATCTATCCAAATCAAGACTAATGTTTAATTTAATATTACGATAAGCTAATTGTCCATAGACCGCATTTAATCCAATCAAAAAGGCATAAGCCAATTTTGGATTTTCTTCTTTTAATTCTCTAAGATAATACAATGTTGTGAGACTAACCCCCCCTTTCACTAGGGCAGAAATTGTTTTATTGTGTATGAAATGTTTTGCAATTGGATTTAATTCCTGTGCACCATATTCTAAAGCATATTGTGTTGTAAAATAATCTACAATATTAAATGTGATATAACCTGCCTCTAAACCATGATATAGCCAGTCATTTTTATCTTTTTTTTCTGGTTGCTGTGCATTTAAAGGGTTGAGCATGTTTGCAGCTAAGATGAAAGGCAAAGCTCTCTTTCCTGTTTGTTTTAATTTGTTTAATAATGTCTTTCCCATTTTATTTTATACCCTCTAAAAATTCCTTGCCTTTTTGAGTGAGCTGTCTTCCTGGTTTTCTTTCCCTCACCCCTCTAATAGCTTTTGCGATTTCTGTGAAACCAGCTTCGTCAGCTTGCTGGAGAATTGTTCTGATTATTTTTCCTCCAGCCCTTTTGAATCTTTCTGGACGGGCTCCCCTATTCTTCTTGCTCCCATATTTGGTTCTGAGTCTGTTAACCCCGACAATTCTCTTTTTGTAAATCTGCTTTAAGATACTTGCAGATCTTTTATACCAGAAATCAGGGTCTTCAATAGGTCTCTCTTTTGCAGGACCGGATTTGATGAACTCAATCCATCCAGGTTGTTTGAATTCCGGAATTTTTTTCAAAGCTTCAGCTAATTTCAAATTAAATTCCTGAGCATCTATTTCATAAACTCCCATTGTAGTTGATCATTCCTTTCGGAATTAGATTAGCTTATAGCCATTTAATCTATTTTTATTCAACAAAAAAGGTTTATAAATTTATTCTTCTTGAACAAATTCCTTGAGTCTATTCCAATCTTTTTTTCTGACTTTTTTAAGTATCTTAGACAAGGATGGTGTTGTTATTTCATGACTTATCATGGAAGTATGGAAAAAATTACTTATAGATCTAAGACCTTCTTCGAATAAAGTATAATCTCTTTTAAACCAGCGCCAATGTACACTTCTTGAAAGCTCTTCAAATAATTGACCTCCAATAAAAAACTCATCTCCTCCAAAGCATAATTTATATCCTCTTTTTTATGCACATAATTTATAGATACATAACTATCCTCATATAATGGTAGAGCACCCCTTTCCATAATTTTAAAATCAGAATTTCTGGATTCTTAAATATATATGGTTTTTTTTACCTAACAGCTTTTCTCCATTTTTTTACAAAAATTGTAAACCCAATAACTTTTGTAGTATAATTTTTTCCTAATTTTTCAAGAATTTCATCAGAGAATTTTTTGATTTTTTCCCTGTCATGACCAGCGCTTTTGAGAACAGATATTTTCACATTATTATGTTTTTTGAAATTATTTTTCAATGTTTCAATAAAATTTTCTGTTATGCCTTGCTTTCCCAATTGTGTCTGACTAAGATTTGGCATTTTAATTTTTCCTCTCCAAACTTAGTATAGCCTTCTTCTTAATTTTTATAGTTTTAGATTTTCTTACACCAAATGTTCCTGTTTTCATTCCTTTTGTCTTGTAGATATCTTTTCCAGTAAATACATCCACAGAAGTATCTGATTTATTATCTCTCCAGTCCTGGCTGTAACTAACAACTGCTGCTCCACTAGCAGAAATATCTTCTTCTGAAGGATTTATCTTATCAATGACCCCAAAAGGACTACCAGGAGCCGTCGTATGTATAATGGTATTTTCTTTGCCCTTAAAATAATTAACTAATTTCTCATTGTTAGAATCGTTTCTTCCGATAAAAACAGAGGCGCCAGAGTTACTAATAAATTCTCTTGGTTTTATTTTCTTAATATCTTCAAGCCATGCATTCACAATTTTTAAACAATTTTTCTGATTCGGCCATGTTAATTTTTTAAAAGCTTGTTTAAAATTTAACCATTTATAATCAGAATGCTCCTTGCTCAGTTTTATTTCTTCTTTTTTGACTTCTATAGAATACACTGCTTCGAAAGTCTGTCCGATAAATCCTT
>CAYPBR010000075.1:0-2285 GCA_964409005.1 Candidatus Woesearchaeota archaeon
ATGCTAAGAACACATAATCTTGGAGAGGTGAATGAAAAACTCGTAGGAAAAAAAGTTACGCTTGTTGGCTGGGTTGATAGTGTTAGAGATCACGGGAATGTTATCTTTATTGATTTGAGAGATAGGTATGGAAGAGTTCAGACAGTTGCTTCTAAAAAAAGTTCTTTTTTTAAAGAGGTTAAAAATTTGACTCCTGAATCATGTGTATTAATAAAAGGGGAGGTTAGAAAGAGACCGAAAGGAACTGATAACCAAGAGCTTTCTTCTGGGAAAGTGGAAGTCTCGATAGATGAATTAGTGGTATTTAATTTGTCTCCTCCTCTGCCTTTTGAAATTAATGACAAGGAAATTACAGAGGAATTGAGATTAAAGTACAGATTTCTTGATTTGCGAAGTGAGAGAATGCAGAAAAATATTGTTTTGAGAAGCGAGGCACTAAAAGCTGTTAGAGACTTTTTTCATGGAGAGAAATTTATCGAAATAGAAACACCAATTCTGGCAAAATCAACGCCAGAAGGTGCCCGTGATTATATAGTTCCCAGTAGAAATTATTCCGGAAAGTTTTACGCTTTACCTCAAAGCCCGCAGTTATTCAAACAACTTTCACAAGTTGCTGGTTTTGATAGATATATTCAGATTGCCAAATGTTTCAGAGATGAAGATTTGCGTGCAGACAGACAGCCAGAGTTTACACAGATAGATGTGGAAATGTCTTTTATTGAACAGGAAGATATTATTGGATTAATAGAAAAAATGATAAAATATGTTTTTAAGAAAGTTTTGAATGTCGACGTGAAAACTCCTTTTAAAAGGATTACCTATAAACATGCTGTTGAGAAATATGGTTCTGACAGTCCTGATTTGAGAAAATCTAAAGAGAAATTTACTTTTTGCTGGGTTGTTGATTTCCCTCTTTTTGAATATAGCAAAGAGGAAAAAAGATACAAATCAGTGCACCATCCTTTTACAATGCCAAACATGGCTGATTTTAAAAAAAATAAAGAAAAATCACATTCTTTGTCGTATGATTTGGTTTTAAATGGGGTTGAGATTGGTGGAGGGAGTATAAGAATTCATGACCCGGAAATTCAGCAGCAGGTTTTTGAAGTTTTGAAAATTTCTAAGAAAGAAGCTGAGGAGAAATTTGGATTCTTGTTAGATGCCCTGAAGTTTGGAGCACCACCCCACGGAGGAATTGCCCTAGGATTTGATAGAATCGTGCAATTGATGGCTGACGAGGATTCAATCAGAGAGATGATAGCGTTTCCAAAAAATAAAGAAGCTAGAGATATAATGCTTGATACGCCCTCAGAGATTTCTGCAAAACAATTGAGGGAAGTTCATGTTTCTGTTGGGAAGAAAAAGGCAAAAAGAAATAGTTAAATATGGTTTTTCTTTGGTTTTGTTATGAAAATTTTGGTTTTTGGATGTCCGCATGGTTCTGAAAAGATAAAAAAAGCTCCAATAAAAGGAGTTGATTTAATATTAATAGCTGGTGATATAGGAAGGGCTGATTTAATGAGAAAAATGGCATTTAAAAATGTAGAAAGAAAAAAGAAAGGTTTGCCAGAAATTGAATATTCTTCCCAACAACAAAAAAAGGCTTTCATGGAAGCATATAGTTCCACCATAAAGATAGTGAGATATCTTTCTAAATTTGCTCCCGTCTTTGTAATTTATGGGAATGTCGAGAGTTCAGACGCTGAAACAAAAAAATTATCTAAAGAAATTGGGGCTAAACTTCCTTTATTGACAAAAAAACTAAAGTCTATGAGTAAAGTTAGGATAATAAACAATAAAATAATTAATTTCAAAGGGTTAAGAATAGGGGGATTAGAATATTTTGTAGATACTAATTGGGTTATTGAATTTAAACCAGATAATTATATAGAGAGATTAGAAATGGCTAAAAGAGAGACAGATAAAGTAAGAAGAATCTTAACTAAATTTAAAGATTTGGATATCTTAATTTCTCATCAACCCCCTTATGGGGTTTTAGACAAGGTTACTGCAAAATACGCACCAAAACACTGGAAAGGAAAACATGCTGGTAGTAAAAGGATTTTGGAATATATAAAAAGAAAACAACCACGATATGTTTTTTGTGCACACATACATGAAGGAAAAGGAAAAAGAAAAATAGGTAAAACACAGGTTTATAACATTGGATATAATGGGGAGTATATTCTTTTGGACATAGATTAATCTTATAAATCCAGACTTCTTCATTTTATCATGGACTTTTTATGGCACGAGGTTTCTGAAAAAGAGAAAGCTGAGATTAA
>CAYPBR010000076.1:0-2258 GCA_964409005.1 Candidatus Woesearchaeota archaeon
AGGAGGGGGAATTCTTCCCCGCATAATTTCAAAAGCAGTAACACAATCTAATTCTTCCTTTACAATATCTCTAGGATCTATATATCTTTTATCTCCCTCTTCTTCTGCTGGATTTTGAAAAGGAGAACCAAGAATTCTTCCAAATTTTATTCCGTTATAAGTGAATCTGCCACCTTTATTATTCATTTTTAGATTATTCTTTTTAGGTTTCTACAGGCGCTTCGGCTTCAGGTTTCACTTCTTCTTTTGCTTTGCTCTTATCCTCAAAAACTTCTGAAAGTTTTTTTACCCCTTCCTTCAGAACTTTAAGATTAATCTGAACAATTGCAGGAGAAATTATTCTGCCCCGAACAGTTTTTCTCAATCTCAATCCTTTCGGCATGTTTTTTGATAATTTCTTTTTACCTTCTTTTCTCGGCCTTTTTTTCATTCCCTTGCCATAAGTTAATAAAACTTTTTTTAATCCAATACCTTCTACCTCTTTCATAGCTGTGAAACCAGACTTATCACTCGTTCCTGTTATTTCAAACTCATATCCTTCAAGATCAGGCAGAATTTCACGACCCTGCACTTTATCATGAAGCTCTTTTCCAACTAGTTCTTCACCCTCTATTTCTAACTTATAAGTTTTTCCACTCTTCTCTGATATGTTTATTTTAAAAACCATGATGATTAATTGAGAAACCGATTTATAAAACTTATCTTCCCCAATCAGCATTCTGCTCTCTCTTGATTTCAGCAATTTCTTGAAGTAAGTTCATCTCATTGGAAGAAAGCAAATCTTTGTTCTTCTTGAAATTTTTAAACTGAGATTCTGATATATCTGAATAGAGAAATTTCTTATCTTTTAGTTTTCTCTCAAAATTAATTCCTGGGATTGATATCGCGAGTTCCATACCTTCTGTAGCTTCGTCGACTGATTTGTTTTCTGATTGCAGATTTTTAATTTTCCCAATCTTCTCTGCTTTATTATCTATCAAATTCAATCCCTTGACTAGTTTTCCCCCTTCAACCCTAATACCAAAAATAGCAGGATGTGTATTTCTAAAGACATATTGTGGGAGAATCTTTAATTTACCAATAGTTGTCAGTCCCATTAATCTCTTTTTTTCTATCTCTTTCTTTTTATTATCTCTGAATTCAACGAGTTCTTCAATGAGTTTGTAAATCACACCCTCTGTCAAAACTTTGATATTCCCCTGTATTTCTTTTGCTTCATCATCAATGGAAACATTAAATCCAACAGCGACAGCATCTAGTTCATTTATTTCAAGGTTCGCTTTTGCACAAATTAAATCGTTCTTGTTTATTTTTCCTATACCTGCACGCACGACAGGAATATTATTTTCTTTTAACATTATGAGGAGAGCTTCTAAACTTCCTAATGAATCTGCTTTTGCAATAATTCCATGTTTTTGTACTTTTATTGTTTCAGAGAGCTCTTTTTTGAATATCTTTTTAATTTCTTCTTTATTATTTTTGTAAATCACAAAAGGCATTCCAGGAAGAATCTCTGCTTTTTCAACGAGCTGCATTCTCAATCCGGTTGCAGCTACAACTTTTTCAGCAGGTTTAAATGTTGCACACAGGGGTTCTATTTCCTCGAGAATTCTTATCTTGCTTATTATCGGCGTTCCTTCAAAACTTGAAACAGCTATCTCATCTTTTTTTGATAATTTGCCGTCATATAAGATTGCCTCGATATAATTTGTATCTCTTTCTTTTTTTATTTCCAGCATAACTCCTCTGGCATCTTTTCCGAGAATGAGTTTATTCTCCAGATATTTCTGGCTTATTCCGCAGAGCATCATGATAAGATCCTGGATGCCTTCGCCAGTTTTTGCAGAGCAGGGAATCAGTGCTATTTTTTTTGCAAAATCCTTTATATTATAAAATAAATCAGCATCAAATCCATAGCTGTTTAGAGAGCCCATAAGGGTCATATATTTTTCATCAAAGATCTGTTTCACATTTTGTGGCTGTGACTCAATACTTTTTTTTAAATCTTCGTCGAGTTTTCTCCAGCCAGATATATTATCTATCTTATTCAGTGCAATTATGAAAGGAGTTTTATTCTTCTTTAAAATCTGAATTACTTCTGCTGTCTGTGGTTTTATTCCATCATTTATATCAATTACAAGAACTGCCAAATCTGCCAGACTTCCGCCACGTTTTCTAAGATTTGTAAAGGCTGCATGACCCGGAGTATCGATGAGTAAAAATCCTGGAATATTTAGTTCTATACCTGATTTTTCAAT
>CAYPBR010000077.1:0-2197 GCA_964409005.1 Candidatus Woesearchaeota archaeon
GCTCAGTTGGCTAGAGCGCTTGACTCGTAATCAAGAGGTCCGGGGTTCGATTCCCTGCAGAGGCTTTTGATAACCTTTTTAAATAAAAATTTGGTTGTCTTTACATGCGGGGGTGCCGGAGTGGTCAAACGGGCAGCCCTTAAGAGGCTGTAGCTTAGTGCTTACGCAGGTTCGAACCCTGTCCCCCGCATGCACAAAACCAGAGTAAAATCCAACATAGAAAACCTTAAAAACCCAAGGAACATACTTTTTGCGTAGAGGGGTCAACTTCGGTTGATTTGGATGCTTCGGTATCCTCTCCTTCTACACCCCCAATTTCTAAAGTTTTTTAATTCTGATTTATATTCTATTATGATGAATGCTAAACGAAGAGATGCTTTGTTATTAGTTGTCCTGGTCTTCTTATTATTCGCCATAAACTATTCTTTCTTAGATAAAACTCTCGAAGAATTTTTGATTGATTATGAAATAGTTCATGTTGAAAGAGTGATAGATGGAGACACAATCGTAGCAGATAACAATAGTACAAGACTGCTCGGCATTAATTCCCCTGAGAAAGGTGAAATTTATTATGAAGAAGCGAAAGAGTTCCTTGAGAACCTGATTTTGAATGAAACTGTAAGGTTAAAATTTGGTAAAGATAAGTATGATAGATATGATAGGGTCTTGGCATATATTTATTTTGAAAATAAAAATGTAAATCTGGAAATAGTTAAGCAAGGTCTTGCTAATTTTTATTTTCCTTCTGGAAAAGATGTTTACTATAGTGATTTTAAAAAATCATGGGAAAAATGTATCAATGATAATGTTAATTTATGCGAAGCTTCTGTTGATGTTTGCTCAGAATGTATTAAACTAAATGAACTTAACTATAACTCTCAAACTGTCGTGCTTTACAATAACTGTGATATCCAATGTGATTTGACTGGCTGGAATATTAAAGATGAAGGCAGGAAAAAATTCACATTTCCAAGTTTTATATTAGAATCACAAAAAGAGGTGATAATAGAATTGGGTGAGGGTGTGGATAGCAATGATAAATTATTCTGGACAGGGGAAGATTATGTCTGGACGCGCACAGGTGATAGTTTATTTCTAAGAGACGACGAGGGGAAACTGGTGCTTTGGGAGAGTTATTGAGAGTTAGGGAGTTCAAGGCAAACTTGCAACAGAATCCAATGAGGCACGCGCATCACGCTCTTGAATATGGTCCTGCATAATCTCGTGAATATCTTGTAATGACTCATGAATCTCTACAAGATCATAATTAATAATTTCCAGTTGGCCAACAGTTCTCATATCAACCATATTACCCATACTATCTCCTATTTCCCTAAGATCTCTGTGAAAATCATATGCTCCAAGATATATACCCGCTGCTAAGCCAACCATTAAAGCTGATGGAAGATAATTTAAAAGATTCCCAAATCGCATGTTAAATATAATTTAATTAAGAATATAAATCTTGTGGTTTTGATAGAAAACTCTTTATATTTGGAGGAGAAAAATTATTGCCTCTTCTTATGGTATAAATCAAAGAGAACAATTCTGTCTTCTCTCGGTAAATATACATAAGCCAGTCTAAAAGGTTTTATGTATAATTCACGCGTACCTTTTTTCTCATATCGCATGGGCTTGCCGACACCTGGATTTTGTTTAATTTTTTCAATCTGTTTTACTATTTTATTCTTAAGCAAGGGGTCCTTGATATTTGAAAAGATGTTTTGAAAATTATCACTCCAAAAGATCTTCACCATTTTTTCATCTTTTTTATAAAATCATCAAAATCCATACTCTTGAATTCTCCTCTTTCATAACTTTTCCAAGCTTTTTCTGTCCTTCTTGCAAACTCCAGGTCTTCTTTCATTTGTTCATCCATATCACTCACTTTTTTAAGAATTAATCTGTCTTTATCACGAAATATAATTAACTTTTCTCCTGCTGTAAATCCTTTTCTCATTTCAACAGGAATCACTATTTGTCCTTTTGAACTAAGTTTAGTTATATCTATTTCCATAGTAAGACCAATCTTACATTATATATAAACGTTTTGGTTCTTATTACTACGAAAGTGTTTTAAGTTGGGGGTTCTTTTGGAATTTATGGCAACTTTCTACTTAGATATTGAAACTACCGGGTTAAACCCTGCAAAAGATAAAATTATAACAATTCAGTTCCAAGAATTAGATAGATACAC
>CAYPBR010000078.1:0-2123 GCA_964409005.1 Candidatus Woesearchaeota archaeon
AAAAATGTGGGTGGTACCTTAAAAACAAAATATTTTCAAAGATATTAATTGCAAAAAAAGGTAAGAAAAGGGGGGAGATAGAATATATAGATTTTAAGAAAAAATATGGATAAAATGATGAAAAAGATTTTGTTCCTATTGATTTTAATTTTTTTATTCCCAATTATTTCTGCTATTAGAATAAATGAGGTTGAATCTAATCCAGAAGGGACTGATTCCAGAAATGAATGGATTGAGTTATATAGTGAAATTGAAATTAATATTAGTGATTATAAATTAATCAATAACGATGGAGATGAAATCCTACTTAATGGAAGTTTCTCTGGATATTTTGTTTATGTTTTTAATAAACAATGGTTAGATAATTCTGATGAAAAAGTTTTCTTATATAAAGATAATGAATCTATCGATGAAACATATTTATTTGCAGATAATAAAAATGATGATTTAACGTGGCAGTTATGTGAAATCTGGGAATTTATTGGTTCTACTAAAGGGGAAGAAAATGGTTGCATAATTGAAGATGGAGAACAAGAAGAAAATGATACTCAAGAAACTCTCCCTATCAATGATACCAATGAAGAAGAACCTGAAGAATCTATAACAGAAACAACTAACATAGTAGATAATGAAAATCGCTCACCAATAACTTCTCAGACAATAAATCTAAATCCAAAAATTATAAAAAGCGAAGATGACAGTGAAAGTTTAAGCAAAAGTGAGTATGCCTTTTTTGGATTCGTGACATTTTGTGTTTTGCTCGCTCTCTTATTTATGTTAAAGAGGTACAAATATAAGAAAAATGGCTTTGAAGAATGAAGAAACAAAAGGGATAAGGGCTATAATGATAATCGAGATTATCGGAAGACCCCCAGAACATTTAATTGAAAGTCTAAATAAAATAATTGACCAAATTGACGAAGAAAAAGGGGTTGATGTTAGAGAGAAAAAAATAAGTGAGCCTACACTTATGAAAGATCAAAAAGATTTTTACATGACTTTTGCAGAGATAGAGGTTGAAGTGGATGAAATATTATCTCTAGCAATATTAATGTTCAAATATATGCCTGCCCATATCGAAATAATATATCCTGAATTACTAGTTCTCTCAAATAATGGATGGAATGATGTTTTGAACGAGCTCACTAGAAGACTTCATGGATATGACGAAGTAGCCAGAGTTATACAGATGGAGAAGGCAATTTTAGAAAAAAAATTGAGAGAAGTACTGGAATCACAAAAAGTGCAAAAAGAAAAGAAAAAACCAACTGGAAAAAAGAGAAGGCTCATAAAAAAACCAGTCGGAAAAAGAAAGAAAAAATAATTACCTCTTCTTCCCCCTCGCAATCTTCAACAAATCTATCGGCCTTTTTGCTCTGCGATATTTTGCCTTAAAAAACCAGTATAAAAAAACGAGGATTACAACAATTATCATCCAGCCGGTTATTTTCCATCCGTTATCATCTTCTATTTCAAGACATTCATCCAAACAGCAATTTCCATCTCTTGCAGATTCTGTTTCCCCATCACAACCCTCATCTGAAGAGCAAATCTTTCCATTCATCTCTGAACAAATTGGTAATACAGCTGGGTCATCCGGAGTTTCTTCTTCTCCCGGAAAAGGCTGATAATCTTTTATAAAATTCAAAAACACTGCTGAATAAGCATAGAGAGACTCTGCCCTCGCTGTTATCTGCCCTTCCAGAGATTTTTCATCAGCATCTGAAGAAAAACTCAATATTATCTTCACACTCTTATTTGCTTCTAAATCTTCAATTTCTTCTATTGAAAGAGATACATATGATTTTAATAAATCAGAGATTGATAAGCTGATATTTTCCAAAAGAACATCTCCATTGTTATATAAATAAATTATTCTGGTAGTATCAGAATCTGTGGACATAGAAATATTGTATACAGAAGGTTCAAACCTGAAGCTCTTTTCCTTTCCTGCTGGTTCTCTTCCTGTTTCTCCGATATAAACAGGAACATCATACTTTAAATTTTGAGTGCTGAACTCAATTATCTGAAACGCTGTATTATTTATATCTTTTACATTGAAATTTACCTTTTTTGTCTCTCCTGATTTTAAATCTACAGGGTTCTCTGTTTTATCTATGTCA
>CAYPBR010000079.1:0-2106 GCA_964409005.1 Candidatus Woesearchaeota archaeon
TAGAACGTGCGGTTGTGGTCCGTAAAACGGGAGTTCGATTCTCCCCTTCCACCCTCAATCTTTTAGGAAAAGATTGGACAAAAATTGATTAAAGGAGTTAAAATGAAAATAAGAAAAGCTAAGAAAGAAGATTTCAAAGATATTGCAAAAATATTGATAAAGGAATCCTCTAAAAAACCATATGATGATAAATATGATCTTAAAAGTGCTCTTAAAGAAATAAGAGATCTTTCCAAAAAAGATCTTTATGTTTATGAAGATGAAAAAGAAATAGTCGGGTTTATAGCATCTTCCATAACGTTAGAGGATAAAAAAAAGGCATATGTTGATGAGCTTTGGTTAAAACCAAAATTCCAAAAAAGAGGTATTGGAAAGAAACTTATGAACCTCGTGGAAAACAAATACAAAAAGAAAGGAGTTAAAAAAATTAGGCTTGCAACCAGAAGAAAAGCTGGAGCATTTAAATTTTATAAAAAATTAAAGTATAAAGAACGTAAAGACTTTGTTTTTATGGAGAAAAAACTAAAATGACTGAAACAGTAAAAGGCTTCCAGGATTTTACAGGAGAACAAGCTGTAAAACGTGCAGAAATTAAGAAAATCCTAGCTAAAGCTTTTGAACAATATGGTTTTGAACCTGCTGAAACTCCAGTAATTGAATATGAAGAGTTTGTCAGGGGAGAAAATCAACAAGACGAAGTTATCTCAGATATATTCAAACTTAAAGATAAAGGAAAACGTAAGCTCGCATTGAGATATGAATTTACCTTCCAGTTAAAACGCTTGATGAAGAACAAAAAGCTTCCTTACAAGAGATATCAGATAGGAGAAGTTTTTAGAGATGAGCCAGTTAGTGCAAACAGATTCAGGCAATTCACACAGTGTGATGCAGACATTGTTGGTTCTACAATAAAAGATGAAACTGAAATCCTAGCACTTGTTAAAGATATTTTAAATGAACTTGGTATTAAGCCTGTAATATATTTTAATAATAGAAAGTTATTAGCAGAGGTTTTAAGTGAGTTAAATGTTAAGGATAAAAAACAAGTTTTAAGGGAGATTGATAAACTAGATAAATTAGCTGAAAGTGAAGTTAGAGTAAATTTAAAGAAATTAAAAGCAGACAAGATTTTAACTGTCCTAAAAAAACCAGAATCTTATTTTAAGAAATACAAATCTTATTCTAAAATCGAAGAACTGAAAAGATATTGCAAATACTATGGGATTGAGATAAAGTTTCAGCCAAGTCTTGCACGCGGATTATCATATTATAATGGAAACGTCTTCGAAGTTAAAGTAAAAGGCATGAAAGAAACTATCTGTGCTGGTGGAAGTTATATGTTTAACAATGTTCAATCTACAGGAATAAGTTTTGGCTTGGAAAGACTATCAAATTTATCAAAAATAAAATTAAATAGAGAAAAAATATTAATCTGGCCAAATGGGAAAGATAAAGAGGCTATCGATATTGCTAAAAAACTTAGAGAACAAGAAAAAATTTGTGAGATAATATATAAAACAAACATGAAAAAAGTATTTGATTATGCAAATTCAGAAGGATTTAGTAAAATAATTTTCTATGATAAAAAAAGGAATAAGTTTGTGGAAAAAAATATGAAAAGCGGGAAGGAAAAATGACGAGAAAATTATTACTTCAAAAATTAGAAACTATGCAAATAAAAATTTTGGATACATTATGGGATTTTGGCAAAAGAGGTATTAGTATGGATGATCTCACAAATCAGGTAAATGGTAGAGCCAATCCTTCAAGATATGCTATCATGCTTCAGAGATTAGAAGAAAGTGGACACATTTTTTATTCAGAATCTATACGTAGATATTATTTAACAAGTGAATTTAATTGATTATTCAACTTTAATCTCCATTCTCCATGAATTATCCTCACCAGAAATCTTTTTATCAACAACTTTCAAAGGATTTTTGAAAAGAGGGCAATCGAGCACAAAAGTTTCAAATTCACCGCCTTCTCCTGCAGGATGAATTTTATATTTTTCATAAAGTTCTCGAACATCTTTAATAAATTCCTGATTGATTTCTCTTCCTAGCCAGGATTTATCAAGACCATGTGCTGCAACTCCTGTAACTA
>CAYPBR010000080.1:0-2065 GCA_964409005.1 Candidatus Woesearchaeota archaeon
ATATGACTAGTAAATCTCATTCGTGCAAAGATAAACAGATGTTTATATCTTATTTTAGACCTAGAGAAGAATTTTTCTGTGCGCATGACATAGCTTTTATCGTGAGGGCTCACCAGAAAGAAATTAAGACTTATTTCAGGAGTTCAGGATTTTATCCTGACCCTTATTTGGTTTTTACTCCTTTTGTAAGGCCAAATCCAGATCTGATGGATGCAAATAAAAGATATAGAAAGCAGGTGTTTAAATATGTAAAAGGTAAGAGGAAACCAATAGCAAAGATTGATAGAGAAATGCTCTTAGTATTTGAAGCACAAGCCACTGATGCAAAGTTTTTTTAATCTTCTTCTCTGTTTTTAGATATGGCAAAGAAATTTTATGTTACGACGCCGATATATTATCCGAATGATGTTCCCCATATCGGGCATGCATACACGACGATAGCGGCAGATATTTTAGCAAGATGGCACAAACTTAAGGGAGATAAGGTAAGATTTTTAACAGGAACTGACGAGCACGGAAAAAAAATTGAAAATGCAGCCAAGGAAAAAGGGAAAAAACCTAAAGAATTTGTAGATTCTTTAATTCCTGAATTTAAAAAAGCTTGGGCAAAATTAAATATAAAATATGACAAATTCATAAGAACTACTGATAAAGAGCATGAAAAAAAAGTAAGAGAAATTCTTCAGAAAGTTTATGATAAAGGAGATATTTATCTTGGGAAATATGAAGGATATTACTGCACTGGATGTGAGGCATATTATACTGAAAAAGATTTGGAAAAAGGACACTGTCCTATCCATAAGATAAAAGTGGAAAGATTAAAAGAGCCGAGTTATTTTTTTAAGTTAAGCAAATATAAAGATAAGCTTTTGAAGTTATATGGAAAAGAACCAGGGCTTATTTTGCCGGATTCTAAGAGAAGAGAAGTTATTTCAAGACTTAAAGAAGGATTGCAGGATTTAAGCATTTCAAGAACAAGTTTTTCATGGGGTATTCCCCTGCCTTTTGATAAAAAACACGTGGCTTATGTCTGGTTTGATGCTTTATTAAATTATATTTCAGGAGCAGATGGATTTTGGCCAGCAGATGTTCATCTCATTGGAAAAGATATTTTATGGTTTCATACTGTTATCTGGCATTCAATGTTACTCTCTGCTGAGTTGGATTTGCCAAAAACTGTTTTTGCACATGGGTGGTGGACTTTTAGAAAAGAGAAAATATCAAAATCAAGAGGAAAGATAATAAATATTGATGAGATTGTAGATATAGCAGATGTTGATTCTGCCAGATATTTTCTTTTTAGAGAAACTCCCTTTGGGCAGGACGGAGATTTTTCAGAGAAAGTTTTAATCTCGAGACATAACAACGAGCTTGCAGACAAGCTTGGGAATTTAGTAAGCAGAGTTTCAGCTTTGATTGAAAAGAACGGAGTAGAGAAGACAGAAAACAAGCTTTTGAAGAAACTGAATTTAAGTAAAATTCAGAAACTATTTGATAATTTTGAATTTGACAAAGTTCTTAATGAGATTTTTACATTTATTGACGTTTGTAACGAATATGTGCAGAAAAAGAAATTATGGGAAACAAAAGACAAGAAAGTTCTTTACGAGCTTGCAGATTCTTTAAAAGCAATTGGAATTTTACTATGGTCATTTATTCCTGCCACGAGTGAAAAAATTGCAAAGCAGTTTGGATTTGAAATAAAATATGAGAATATAAAAAAATCTCTCGAAGTGAAGAAGATCAAGAAAGCTGAAATTTTATTCAGAAAGATTTGATATAGAAAAGTTTATAAATATCTATTAATACCATATTAATATGGAGTTAATATTAGATTAAAATGGTAAAAGCAATTGTTAATATAAGGGAAGATGCAAATAGAATTTTAAATATAGTTAAAGCTAAAGAAAACTTAAGAGATAAAAGTGATGCAATTAATCTAATTCTGAATTTATATGGTAAAGAAATGTTAGAGCCAGAATTAAGGCCTGAATTTATTAAAGAACTTTTAGAAGCACAGAAAGAAAAAGTTGTAAAAGTAGATGATTGGGATAAGCATTTTGGT
>CAYPBR010000081.1:0-2054 GCA_964409005.1 Candidatus Woesearchaeota archaeon
ATGGAGTAACTACTCTGTTTTGATGAATTTAAAAACTTTTAAAAACCTGTTTAGTATAATAAAAATATAAAAAAGGCTATTTAAAATGAAAAAAAGTACATTAAAAGTTTTTCAGACTATTGCGTGGATATTAGGTTTTATCGCATTAGCTTTGTTAGTTTATGGAATAATAAGGACATTAGTATCTTAAAATGAAAAAGGGAGAATCTCTATTAATATTTTCACAAATAATAAATTTTGTAATATTCATATATTTTATAGTAACTTTATTAAAAGCAAATGTTTTAAATATAACTGGATTGAGTATTAGTGCGTTTGGTTTATTATCATCACTGATATCAAATATAGTATCAACATTAGAAAGATATTAAATAAAATAAAAGAGGATTGAAATGAAGAAAAAAATAAAAACAGCTTCTGAAAAAAAGACAACAAAGAAAAAAACAAAAGGCTCTAAATCCAAAAGGCCTAAGTTTGATTTAAAAAATCTTCCGACATTAAAGCTGAGGACAGAACATGAGATTGCAATGGATTTTGCAACAAAAGTTTATCAGAAATTTAACAAAATTATAAAATCGATTATTCTTTTTGGTTCATCAACAAAAAAAACATCTGTTGCCGGTTCTGATTTGGATATAATAATTATTCTGGATGACTTATCGATAAAATGGGACCAGGAATTAATCGCATGGTACAGGGAAGAGCTTGAAAAAATTACAAAAAAAAATCCTTACAAGGTTGACTTGCACATCAACACGATAAAGTTGACTACTTGGTGGGATGACCTGATAAAAGGGGACCCTGTAGTTATAAATATAATAAGAGACGGAAAAACACTGATAGATTTTGGAGGTTATTTCGAGCCTTTAAAGCATCTCTTGGTCGAAGGAAAAATAAAATCAACACCAGAGGCCGTCTACAGTCTTCTTCAGAGAGCTCCTGCACATATATCGAGAAGTAAAGTATCAGAATTAAACTCCATCGAGGGGCTTTACTGGGCAATGGTGGATTCTTCTCAGGCAGCTCTGATATCTGCCGGTCTCGTTCCGTCTTCTCCAGAACACATTCCTGTTGATTTAAAAGGTCAATTCGTAGATGCAGGAAAATTAAAAATGAAATATGTGATTTGGTACAGGGATTTATTAATGCTTCACAAAAGAATCTCTCATGGAGATATTACTGATTTAAAAGGGGCTGATATTGACGAGTGGCAGGAAAAAACACAGGAATTCTTAAGGGTAATGGTGGGATTGGTTAAAGATATTGTTAGTTAATTAGAGTCTCTTTCAGATTTTGGATTATATACTATTAGCTTTCCATGAGCTGGAACATCGATGAAATAAGTTGGCTCTCCAAGATTATTTTTCCTTCCTGTTTTTCTAAATCCATCTTCTAATTCAAAATATACTTCGTCTCCTTTTTTGAATGGTAAATAAACATGTCCTGTTTCTAATATTGCCCTTATATTATTTTTTTCGTGATATAACAAATCTAATTCTTCGTTATTTACACGATTAGGGTCTGCCCATATATCCAGTGCAACTATGCCTTTGTATGGGGCATAACCATGCATATCAACAACTTCTCCATTTAAATCTATTTTCTTTGAACATCCCGCCACCAATAAAATTGATGCAAGTCCTGTTAAAATTGCTTTTTTTCCCATCTTACTCCTGCACTTCTGCAATTTCTTCCAATAAACTTTTTTTTGAAATCCCTGGAGAAATTCTAAAATGAGTATAGAACCCTACTTTCCCTGGGTGTTCTTGCGGTTGCCGGTTTTTATTTACAAAGGTTAGTTTTGTTGAGAGAATTCCTCTTTCAGAAACAAGTTTATAGTTTCCTTCAGGGTCTAAATATTCTGCAAGTGTTTGTTTCACTTCTTCTGGATTTTCAGCAGTTGCAAAGTTTTTCCAAGGTCCAAATGGAATCCTTGATGTATAATCATGACTCACTTTTTTAGAAATGATATGCATAGGGGTTTGCATTAACCAATCTAAATTATAAGAATCTATAGTATCCATTTTAATTTTTATGTTTTTCGTAAACTTCCT
>CAYPBR010000082.1:0-2052 GCA_964409005.1 Candidatus Woesearchaeota archaeon
GAGATGGTGTTAGAAAAGTTTAAAAACATTATAATCCATTATAATTTATAATAATTTTAAAATGGTGCAAAGTATCATTGATTTAAGTGAGGAAGGAGACAAGATTCTTAATATAGTGAAAGCTAAATTTGGATTAAAAAATAAATCTCAAGCTGTTGCATTGATAGTTAAAGTATATGAAGAAAGTTTTTTAGAATCTGAGTTGAGACCAGAGTATATTGGGAAATTAAGAAAAATTGAGAAAGATGGAAAATTTATTAGTTTTAATTCTGTTGATGAATTAAGAAAAAGTATCGAAAATGTATAAATTTGATATAGAAAAAAATTTACAAAAAGTTCTTCAAAAATTATCAAAGAAAGATAATAAAAAATATGAGATGATTTTGAGAAAAATAAATGAAATTGTCAGCTCAGAAGATATTAAACATTATAAGAATCTTAGGGCACCTTTAAATGATTTTAGAAGGGTTCATATTGACAAAAGCTTTGTGTTGATATTTAAATATGATGAAGTTAACGATAAAATAATTTTTTATGATTTTGAGCATCACGATAAAATTTATAGATAATTGCGAGATGGTGTTAGAAAAATAAAAAGAAAGAAAAAGAAAAAATAAATTAATAAAGTTCGTTTATTCCAGCAATATCTCCTGTAAATAAGTCTCTTTTATTAGTTTCTCCGTAGCCAGCATATGCATACATTGTTTCTTCTGTACAAGTATTATCTGGATGTCCGAGACCTGCTGCATGACCAAACTCATGTGTTGCTATATTTTGGTAATCCATAACAGATGGATTAGCGTCTGCATCACCAAATGGATAAGCTGTGTTGAATACTGCGTCCCATTCTACTATTTCTCTTCTACTAGGACGTCCACCCCATATACCCCATACAATAGTATATGCAATTGTATTTGTTGGTCCTAAATTTACAAGCTCAACTTCATTTTTACCATCTGGACTTACATCATCTGCTCCATCAGTAAATCCTATTGTATCTCTTGCTCCAAATATATTACTTTGTTCATTCCATGTATCTAAACTTGTTTGTGTAAGTGCTACATCTACTCCAACACCAGTTATGTATTGTTCTGTTTGTTTCCATTTAGCTCCTTTTGCTAAGAATTCGTAACATGTAGTTGTTCCCTTGTCATTTCCACCACCAGCCCATGGAGGTTTTGCGTTTTCTTTTTTGTTACGTACAAACAAATATCCTTGTACGACTCTACCATCTATGTCTTGAGCTTGTCCTAAACTGAAAACTCCTGGAGCAACTTCTTTAGCGTGTGCTGGTATGAATACTGTTGCTTGTCCTTCTGATGGGTTTACTTCAACAGCTTGTCGTGTTAAATCTGGTTTTGCTGCGAATACAAATGCAGAAATAAATACTATTGAGATTACTGCAACTAAAAGTTTTGTATATATTTTTTTCATATTTTATACCTCCTTATAATCATATA
This sequence comes from Candidatus Woesearchaeota archaeon, assembly GCA_964409005.1. Taxonomy (GTDB): domain Archaea; phylum Nanobdellota; class Nanobdellia; order Pacearchaeales; family GW2011-AR1; genus CAYPBR01. The sequence goes on from CAYPBR010000082.1 coordinate 1,461, forward strand.
CTTGCAAAAAGATAAATGGGTTTAAAATATTTTAGTATTATTGATGAGAGAATAAATTAAATTTCAGGGTAAGAGACTATTTTTAATTCAGGGAATTGTTCAACTAGTTTTGTGTATTCTTTTGCAGTATCTGGAGCAACTTCTGATAATCCAAGCATGACCACTGTTGGATTGTGTAGTTCTGATGCTGTTGCTCTACTTAAAATTTCTTTTAATGGAGTGTCTTCTGTAACTAATGATGCCTCCAATCCATGACTTTCTGCTATTTTCACTGCATCTTGCCTTATGTCAAATCCCTGATAACTAGATATTCTTCCTTTTTCAAGCATTTGCGCAAAAACTTTTGCACTTATTTTTCCACATCCTATTTCAGATATGCCTGCATATTCTGGAAGTTCTTGATCTAAAAATTTATAAACTGCTTCTTGAGTTTGATTAAAAAAACTTCCTCCCATTTTTATTTAATATGAAGTTTATTTAAAAAGATTATTGTACTATAAAAGATATATTATTCTTTTTTCTCTTCTGCTTCTGTGCCAGTGCCCGCTGTATTTTCTGTGGGAGCGAGTGTCCCGCCCACCCCGCCCTCTGG
>CAYPBR010000083.1:0-1940 GCA_964409005.1 Candidatus Woesearchaeota archaeon
ACCATGTAAAAATCTATAGAAGATTTCCTTTATAAAACTTATGGTTTGTTACTTTCCCAGAGTGGGAACAATGGGCAAAGGTTTTTAAAGATAAAAAATTATGGGAAACTATGACAACTCTTGTTGGAATTAAAGCTGAAAAAGGTAAGAGTGGAGTTATCTTAGCATCAGATTTAAGTGGAACTCAGACGAGATGGACTGCTGAAGGAGATGTAGCTTTTAGACAACAAACGAGATCAGAGATGCAAAAAATTTATGTAAATAATGAAAGAGAGATTGCTCTATGCACGGCAGGTTTTCATGATCAATCATATGTAGATTTTTTATCTAAAATTTTAGAGGGAAAAATAGATATAAGGGGTGTTACTAAAAGGGGCTATTTTCCACAATTAAAAAATTTGAATGAAAAAAGGTGGGGCAAAAAATTACCAAATCTTGACTATGTAAATTCTCTATTAATAGCAACGAGATTTGATAATCCTAGACTATATACCTGTTGGCCACTCGGTAAAGTCGAAGAGAGAGAATGGACTTCTATCGGATCTGGATCTAACTATGCCCTAAACTATATCTCAAAACAAGGAAAATTGATTCCGAGAGGGGTATCTCTTAATGAAGGGATAGACTTAGCTGTCTCTGGTTTAGATGAGGCAGCCCAAGATATTTATACAGGCGGATTAGATTTAGTCGTTGTTACCAAAGATGGAATTAGAGAGTTTGGAGAGGACATAAAAAGAACCTTGGATTCTGCAAGGGAAAGGGTTGTTAAAAGAATCAAGGGAGAATATTTAAGCAACCAAATAACTCAAAGCCATCCCTAAGAAAATCCCTGCTGTGATGAACGGCATTGCAGGATAAAATTTCTTTTCCTCAGCAAAGAAGAATAAATAACTCAACCCGAGAGTTGCTCCGGCAATTACAAATATTGCTGAAACAAACCCAAGAGTCTTTAACATAACTCCTGCAGTTATTATTGGAAAAATAACATCCCCCCCGCCAAGGATTGCAACACTTACTCTGATTTTTTTCTTCTTCAACCCTGATTTTTTCATTTTCTTCAATCTTGCACGAATCCTCTTTGAAACATAAGGAATAAAAAATCCGGAAAAAATATGAAGTTTATCTATCTGGTATTTTGCCATCTTTTGCATGATTCCTGAATGCCATACAGCCCAGATATCATAGATAGAGATTAATATCAAAAATATAATTATTGTTGTAACATTTAAAATGGGAACAAACACGGCTGCAATTCCCGGATATACTAATAATTCTGTTACATTATGAGTTATTAAATTTCTACCAAAAATCTTTGAAATTGCCAATGGCAGTGCTATAATCAATGAGAATATTGCAGCATATCTAAATTCTGGAAAAAATGAATTAAAAGAAATTCCCAGAGCAATCATTACCACAATAAGAAACCAGAGCTTCAAAATAAATTCTACTTTAAATTTAGTCAGAAAGAACAAAAGAGAGATTGCAATTATAAATGCTATAACGATTTGAGAAAATATTATATAAAAATCGTTTTTTTCTTTAATCTCAGGAGTTTCTAAACCATATGGAAGATCCTTGTCTTTATCTAAATAATGATTTACAACATAGAGTCCTATAAACTGAGTCAGGACAAACATTATCAGAAGAATCGCTGTTATTTTTAGGTTATGTTTCATATTAATTCATCTATTAGATGTTTAGTAAAATATAATATAATTATACCTAATAAGACAGATACAGATAAACTTAATATGAGATTATCTGGAAAAAGATATAAATCCATTAATCCCCACACGCCTCTCCAGAAAGATACAACTGCAAATCCTATGATAATCGCGAAAATGACCTTCTTCAAAGACCTCTTTTTTTTATTTGATTTCATTTCATCTCAATCTCAGAGTTTCTAATATCCTTGGCACGCTAGTTTCTATATGGTGCAT
>CAYPBR010000084.1:0-1934 GCA_964409005.1 Candidatus Woesearchaeota archaeon
AATTTTGTATTTCATGGATTTAGTCTGTAAAAACATTATATCAAATCCTACATTTTGTCCTAAGCTTATTTTTTCTTTGCAGGTCCTTCTCCATTTTAAAAAATTAAAAATTAATTGTTTTTGAGATTGTTTATTTTTATTTCTCAGCTCTTCTTCTGACTTTCCTGTAACATTCAGAGCCCCTATTTCAACTTGATCTTCATCATCTATCCTCGCCTCTTCTAAAAAATAGTTATCTGGATTTTCCATATCTATTGCTCCTATCTGCCAAATGCCACATTCCCCTATATTTAAACCACTAGTCTCTATATCCAACACTATCATAATTCTATACAATAAAAAAACCTTTTTAATTATTATTATTCTGCAGAAAAAATAAGATATCGAAAAAGGATTCCAAAAAGGGACTTAAATGGACTTCTCTCAAATTTACCGTCGAGAAAAAAATAACAATCATAAACGAAAATCCCCCTTCTATCCAAGATTCCTTACCTGGTTTAAGGATTTCTAGGAAAAAAGTAAAAAGTAACTGAATGTTCACTCAACAGGTGACATAATTCACTCTATTTGTTACTATATAATTACTTATTTTTGTAATCACCGTAAAGTTTATAAATAGCTAGACATGGGTATATTTACAGAAAACAAAGTTTTCTGTTCAAATAAATATAAAATGGAAATGAAATCAAAAAACCTTTTTGGTTTTTTTCTGATAATTGCAAGCGTTTTGTTTTTAACTGGTAGTATAAGTGCTGGTGAAATAACAACCGATATAGATGTTGAGATTAATGGCATTAATGTAGAAGACATTCTATATGACAACCCATCTATTGTTGCAGGAGAAACTATTACTGTTAAAGTATATTTCACTGCTGATGAAAACGATACAGATGTCAGAGTTGAAGTGGAAGTTGAAGGAGATAAGGTAAGAGTGGATTCTGTATCTGAAGTTTTTGATGTAGAAGAAGGGCAAAGATACAGAAAGGTCTTGACATTACAGGTTCCTTATGAGCTTAAAGACGAAGTTAGTGATGATGTATCTCTTAATGTAGAAATAGATGGTAAAGACCACAAAACAATAGAAAGCTATCCTCTAAGAGTTCAGAGACCTGCATATAATGTAGAAATAATGTCCATAAGCACAAGTCAATCAGTTGAAGCTGGAGAACTTATGCCTGTTGATGTTGTTCTTAAAAATGTCGGTTATAACTATCTTGATGACTTGTATTTGGATGTGGGAATTCCTGCATTAGACCTTAAAAAAACAATCTATGTTGGAGACTTAGTTGCAGAAATAGAAGAAGATAATGATGACGAAGATACGTTAAGAGTAAGGGTTTATCTAAGAATACCTTATGATGCTGTATCAGGAATATATGCACTTGAAGTAGAAGTAAGAAATAGTGACTTGACTTTAACTGCGGTTAAGCAAATTGCAGTAAATAACGATTTTTCCAATAATGTGGTAGTAACTGAGTATAGGAAAACTTTCTCAGCTGGTGAAGATGGCGTATACAATTTATTGATTGTTAACCCAACCAACAAAGTTAAGGTTTACAGAGTTGTTCCAGAATCTACCGGAAGTCTCTCTGTAAGAGTGAGTGAATCTGTGGTCGCTGTTCCTGCTGGTTCTAGCAAGACAGTAAAAATATTTGCAAACGCAGACTCACGAGGAGAATATCAGTTTGACGTTAATGTGTTCTCTGGAGAAGATCTCGCTGGATCAGTAAGACTTAATGCAAATGTTGAAGGAGTAGCTGCAGAAAGCGCAATTGTCATCTTAACAGTCGTACTAGCAATAATCTTTATTGTATTGTTAGTGGTTTTAGTCGTCTTGTTAAGGAAAAAACCTGAAAAAACTGAAGAATTTGGGGAAAGTTATTATTAGTTTTTTATTTTTTTATTTTTATTAGCTTTTCTCTTTTCTTTCTATT
>CAYPBR010000085.1:0-1924 GCA_964409005.1 Candidatus Woesearchaeota archaeon
ATAAAAAAATAAAATGCTTGACTGGATTGCGACATCACTCAGTTTAGTTGTCTTTGTTTTTTACATAATAATTCTTTTTAGTTTATTTGAAGTTAAAAGAAGATGTACGGGAAAAATCAGCGTAGCTTTTACCTATTTTATAACAGCAATCTTTTTAGCAATTGTGATAAGAATCTTAAATCTTTTAAGTAAATCAAATATTTTTTCAATTTCTTATCTTTCTGAAATCTTGGTCGTAATAATGTCTTTTTTCTTACTAATGACTGCACTTAATTTTTACAGTGCTTTAAAATCTGTAACAGACAGACACAGAAAAAGGAAACCTCAAGAAAAGAAATATGGAAGAAGAATTAAATATAAAACTCAGAGATACAAATCTCTCAAATATAAATCTCCTGATAAACACAAGCCAAGATCAAAACATAGTGCAATAACAAAAAAGGAAAAAAAAGAATATGTGAGATATAAATCAAGATTATCTAAGAACATCTTTCAAAGTAAAGCAGAGAAAAGGGTAGCGCTCAAACGCCTGAGAAAACAGCATAAAAAAACGACAAAACATAGGGTAGAACTAAAAAAATTAATAAATGAGTTAGGAGAAAGTGTGTAAAACAGAAAAGGAAAAATGGCTTTAAATCTGGATTTAATAATATTTTCCTCAGCTATACTAGGAGTGATTGGAATTTTCATTGGTATATTGGTAGCAAAAAGGAGCAGAGGAAGAATAAAACTCTCAGTAATATTTTTAATAATTTCAATCATTGCGTTTACCTTTAGCAGACTGATAAACTTGTTATATTTTTGGGAAATTATAAATCTGACATCTTTAATAAACATAACAGACTTGGTGACAATTATATTTCTGCTTCTTTCTCTATTAAGTATGAAATTTATCAAAATATATTAGGAACAGATACGCGAGGAAAACTTGGTTTCCCTTGAAGCGTGGGCCGGGATTCGAACCCGGGAAAAACTGGGCTGCAACCAGTTGCAGTAACCACTGTGCCACCCACGCAGATTCAATAACAAAATAATCAACACACAATTTTTAAATCTATTTATATTAAATTCTGAATGAATACAGCAAATTTAATTGTCCTCCCTTTAACCGGAATGATTATCGGTTTATTCACAAACTGGCTTGCTATTAAACTTCTCTTCTGGCCAAAGAAAAAAACTTTGGGCATACAAGGAGTTATCCCAAAAAGGAAAGAAAAAATTGCAGAAGCGATAGCAGAATCATCTTTAAAATTTCTTCCGAAAAAACTAGACACCCTGGTAAAAATTCCTTATATAGGAACAAAAATAATCAATTATATCCAAAAAGAAATATCCTCAAAAGTCAAGTCGATGGATAGTGAAGAATTACAGCAGATAATCCAAAATACGGCAAAGAAAGAACTAGGATTTATTAAATTTTCAGGGGCGGTTCTCGGTTTTATTATAGGACTAATCCAGTTTTTAATTTTAGAGATAATCTGATATAAAAATGCCCCTGACAGGATTTGTGCCAAGAATAAAATCCTTGGCGTGCATTCCAGATAAATCTGAAACACAAACTAAAGTTCAAATCAAAATGCCCCTGACAGGATTTGAACCTGCGACACCGAGATTAGAAGTCTCGTGCTCTATCCAGACTGAGCTACAGGGGCATGTATAATTCAAGAAGAAATTCTATTTAAAAGTTTTTGTTTCTGAAAAATTAAACCTCGACAACATCTAAATCCTTAACCAAATGAGAATTTTTGAAAACCTTTTTCGCTTCATCCAGAATCTTTTTTGGATTCCTTTCATATCTCTGACTAATATGAGTCAAAAGAAGTTTTTTTGATTTTGATTTTTTTGCAATCTCTGCAGCCTGCTTTGCGGTCAAATGTTTATATTCTTCAGCTTTAACTTTATCTTCTGAACTAAAGTTTGCTTC
>CAYPBR010000086.1:0-1906 GCA_964409005.1 Candidatus Woesearchaeota archaeon
CTTTTTAACTAATTATACTAATCCTTAGATAATTAAGGTGTAGTTGGAACAAAATAAAATGATTTTCATTATAAAAGTTACGACGAATAAAGAAGAGAGAGCAGTTGATATGATTGCTAATAGAGTTGAAAAAAAAGATATAAATGTTTTTTCAGTTTCACGTCCACACGGACTTCGAGGGTATATTCTTCTGGAAGCAGAGGACAGAGATTCTGCAGAGGAAGCTGTATTTAATCTGCCTTATGTGAAAGGAATTATCGGAAAAACCATTGGCTACGAAGAGATAAAAAACATGATAGAGCCCTCTGCAACAAGCGTTTCAATAAAAGATGGGGACATAGTGGAAATAATTTCAGAGCCTTTTAAAAAAGAAAAAGCAAAAGTTTTAAGAATAGACAGGCAAAAAGAAGAAGTTGTCGTGAGTCTGCTCGGGGCTGTTGTCCCGTTACCTGTTACGATTAAATTAGATAATGTTAAAGTGATAAGGAGAGAAGAGGGAGAGGAGGAAGAAAATGAATAGATTTAATATTGGTCGCTGGAAACTCCTAGAAAACCCGCAGGAGGTTTTGTAGAATGCAAGTTAAACTTTTGGTCGAGGGAGGAGATATGAAACCAGGTCCTGTTCTGAGTCAAAAACTCGGACCTCTAGGAATCAATATCAGTCAGGTTATCCAGAAAGTAAACGAGGCAACCAAAGATTTCAAGGGGTTGAAAGTTCCAGTAGAACTTGACATAGATGCAACGACAAAAGAGTTTGACATTAGTGTATTTTCTCCGCCTGTTTCAGAATTATTGAAAAAGGAATTAGGAATTGAAAAGGGGTCTGGAGAACAGAATAAAATCAGGGTAGCAAACGCTTCTATAGAACAGATTATCTCTATAGCAAAGACAAAACTTCCGAACATGCTTTCTAAAAACTTAAAAGCAGCTGTTAAAACTATTGTCGGAAGTTGTGTGAGTCTTGGTATTTTAATTGAAAATAAGTCTGCCTCTGAAGTTGAAAAAGAAATAAGTGAAGGAAAATATGACGGAGAGATACAGGAAGGAAAAACAGAAACACCCCCAGAAAAAAAGGAAGAATTGGATAAATATTTTTCAGAAATAAAGGAAAAACAAGAGCAAATAATGATGCAAGAGGAAAAAGAAAAAGAAGCTGAGGCAGAGAAAGCAGAAGAAGCCGGAGAAAAAGAACCAGAAGAAACTGAAAAGGAAGAAGAAAAAACAGAAAAGAAAACCGAGAAGAAATAGCTTTATAAATTACCCACACTCTTTTTTAAATAAGGGGCTGTGGGGTAGCCTGGTAGCCTTTCAGGTTTGGGGCCTGACGACCCCGGTTCAAATCCGGGCAGCCCCATTTTAATCAACTCACAATGCCAACAAAATCAAAGAAATCAAAATCAGCAGGAAGGTTTGGTCCTAGATATGGAAAGAGGGTAAGAGCGAGAGTTGTGAAAGTAGAGGAAAAACAAAAGAAAAAACAAAAATGCCCTTTTTGTGAGAGGCTTGGGGTTAAAAGATTATCAAAAGGAATCTGGAAATGCAAAAAATGTGATAAAAAATTTGCATCAGATACATATTATTTAAAATGATAATAAAAGCAAATTAAATAAAGGGAAGTTGATGCTCTTAAAGGAAGATTGAGTGTCAAGTAAACCTTAGTGTCTTACCATGCCAACCTATAAATGTTTTAAATGCGGAAAGAAAATTATGAATAAAGCACTTGAAAAGAGATTCGTATGCCCCCATTGCGGGACCAAGATTTTCTATAAACCAAGAACAAAAATAAAAAAAGTTAAAACAGACTGAAAAATAAATTGTATCAAAAAACTTACGAAATATTTATAAATATCTCGGGGTTAAATTTAATATGGTTTTCGATAAAATAAAAAAAGCTTTTTCAAATTCA
>CAYPBR010000087.1:0-1870 GCA_964409005.1 Candidatus Woesearchaeota archaeon
ATTCTTCAGGTTCAAAGACAGGTCACGCGGGAGCCTAATTATTCTTTTGCTTAAGCCTTCTATTTTTAGGAATAAAATTTCCAATCTTATTTTCAGAAGCTTTCCCACAACCCATAAAATTATCTTTATATTTCATCACTAAAAAACCCCTCTTACCTGTTTTTATCTGAAGCTCTCTCCCCATCATCCATTCCTCTGCCTGTTTTTCATTTAACTCAAAAACATTTTTCTTTATTTGTTCTTTTAAAATTTGCGTTCCTTCAATACTCAATCTAATCTCATTTTCGTTAACAATTTTCGCAAAATAAATTCCTATTCTTTCAATAGGCACTGTTTCTTCTAGGTTTTTTATTTCTTGCTTATTGAAACTTCCTGAAAAAAGAAACAATTTTTCTTTTCCTCTCCTAAGAATTATCCCAGAAATATTTTCTATTCCAAACTGGTTGTTTAATTTTTTCTCTGTTTCTTGTTTTTCATTTTTGTTTAAGATTTTTAATTGATTCATTTTATTTAAACATCTTTGGATTTTTTTCACGAAATTTATCTATGAGTATATCTACTATATGGGTTTTTTCTTTTTTGAGATATAAATAACCAAGCCAAGATGCAAACAATGCCCCGAGACTGTTAACTATTAAATCCCACATAGTATCTCTTAATCCAGATCTCTGCATATTTAGGCCGGTTAAACTGTCTACTGTAAATTCGAATATCTCCCATAGAGTTCCTATCGCGAGTGCAAAACTGAACGAGAAGATAGCTATTGTAATTGGTTTAGCTTCTAGTTTGTTTCCTTTATACAAAATATAAAGCATAAGAAAACCTACAAATCCTAATGCCATTCCAGATGTTGCATGTACCATCAGATCCCACCATGGAAATTTAATATAATATTTTTGCATGCCCCCTAAGACTATTGAAGCATAGATGAATAAGATAATGATAATTTCAAATTCAACAGGGAGAACCACTTTATATTTTTCCTCTATAATTGAAGGAAGAAATGTAAGAAAAATTGTAAGCCCCCCTACAAAAAGCATTAACCAATTTTGATTAATTATAAAATTAATCATTGCAATTAAAACTAATATTCTAACTATATTTGTTATTACTAAATGTAGATTTTTTAATGGTATTTTCATTTTAGTTTAAATTTAATTATTTTATATTATTCAATAAATTACCAATTTGTTTTTTATTTTTTAATACAAGTATTTTTTTATTATATTTCTTTGCTAATTTTTTTTGGTCAAGTAAAATCCCCTTTTCATATTTTTTAGAATATTTTAAAAGTTTTATAGTATCCTTAAAATTTGTTTTTCTTCTAGTAAAAAATTTTCTTTTTAGATATCTCAATAATATTCTCTTTTTAATAATTTTTGGATGAAAATTTAAAATCAAAATCAAATCAGATTTTTTAACCGCAGATTCCACCCATTTTTTTGAGAATACTCCCTCAATAATCCATTTTTTCTTACTAGAAATTTTTATCAATAGTCTACCTCTTTTTTTCTTTCCCTGTATTTTATCATATTTTTCTAGAAAATACAATTTATCTAAATCATAAGTTTTTATCTTCAATTTTTTTGATAACCGATTTGCTAATCTGGTCTTTCCGGCACCACCTGTCCCAAAAATATAAATTCTATTTAACTTTTTCATCCCGTCCTCCTGAATTTTGCAATGAAAAACCCTTCTGTGTCTGATTCGTGCGGATAAATTCTGCATGAATATTTAACATCTTCTAAATATTCTTTGTCCTGCCATTTTTTTATTCCTGCCTGTGATTTTATCGGCAGAGAGATTTTTTCTATCTTTATATCTTTAAATTTTTTTAATATAAAATCTACAACTTCTTCGTTCTCTTCTG
>CAYPBR010000088.1:0-1745 GCA_964409005.1 Candidatus Woesearchaeota archaeon
TCAGCGAATCTGAATTTTTACTAAAACAAATCAAGTCATTATCCAGAGAATTATTTGACAGAAAAACAGAGGATGATAAAGTTGATAAGTTAAAACTTTCTTTAGCAGAAAAAAAAGAGATTCTGGATGAATTAAGAAAAAAAGAAATCGAACTTGAAAAAATATCTTATGCAAATAAATACGAGGTAGAGGGACATAATAAATTAATTGAAGAAATTTCTAAGATGGATGTCTGTCCTGTCTGTAAAAGCAAGATAACAGAGGGGCATATTGATTCAATACACCAGGATATAATTCCAAAAATAAATCTTTTGAAAAAACAGGTAGAAAATTCTGATAAAGAACTTGGAGAGATTTATAAAAAGAAAGAAATCTTAGAGCAGGAGATAGAACAAATAAATCTCGAGACATCCAAGAGGGCGGCAGATTTAATTAAAATTTCAAATATAAATGAAAAAGAACATCAGATTAGAATAACTCAGAATAAAATAGAAAAGACAGAGCAAGAAATTTTAGAGTTAGAAAAAAAGAGGAAAGGTTTAGAGAAAAAATTTGATTCAAGTGAAGATATCGAGCAAAGATATGAAACAGTTCGTATGGAGTTAGAAGAAATTTCTTTGAGAACTAGAGAGAATATTGACTCAGAGATATTATTTAAGCAGAGAGAGCTAGAACGCTCAAAAATTTCTTTAAAGCAACTTTCTCGGGAAGAAGAAGATTCAAATGAAGAAATGGGGGCTCTTAAAAATAGTTTGAAAGAAAGACAACAATCGCTTGAAGGGAAAAAACAACAAGAGGAAGAATTAAGTAAAAAATTCCGGAAATTAATTTCAGAGAGAGATGATTTGCAGAGAAAAATCAGGGAAAATGAATTGCAACTTTCAACAAAGCAAAATATCCGGCATAATATAGAATACGAGATAAATAATTTAAAAATTGAAAGGGCGAAATCCGATGCTATTATTGAAAATCTAGAGACAGAGATGCTTGAATTTGAAAATATAGAAATAATAAAAACAAATCGTGATGCTCTTATCCAGCGATTAGATAAAACGCGGGAAATACTTTCGAGGATAGGTTCTGTCAACTTACGTTCTCTGGAAGTTTATGACTCTATAAAACAAGAGTACGATGCGATAAAGGAAAAAGCAGAGACTATTTCAAAAGAAAAAGAAGGAGTTCTTAAGATAATTCATGAGGTTGATATAAAAAAGAAAAAAGTATTTCTAAAGACATTAAATTCGCTGAATGAAATTTTTTCAAGGAATTTCTCTCAATTAAGTACGAAAGGAAGAGTTTCGTTAGAGCTGGAAAACAGAAAAGAGCCATTCAAGGGAGGAGTTAACATTCTGGTTAAAACAGGACACGGGAAATATTTTGATGTAAAGTCTCTTTCAGGAGGAGAGCAGACTATCGTGGCATTGTCTCTGATATTTGCGATTCAGGAACTCAATCCTTATTGTTTTTACATGCTAGACGAGATTGATGCTGCACTTGATAAGAGAAATTCAGAAAGACTCGCTGGTCTTCTTAAAAAATATATGCAGAAAGGACAATATATAGTAATAACACACAACGATGAGGTCATCATGAATGCAACGAATATCTATGGGGTGAGTATGCATGATGGAATTAGTAAAGTTGTTAGTTTGAAGGTTTAAAATGAACATTTTCGAAATAATTGATGAAACAGGAAGAAAAATTCACTTATCTAAAGAAAGATGGAAACATATAATCTTGAAGCA
>CAYPBR010000089.1:0-1735 GCA_964409005.1 Candidatus Woesearchaeota archaeon
ACTTGGTAATTGTATTGTATGTATTGTATGTATTATTATAAATATAATATATAATATATAATATAGGCATTAGATTCTTTCCATTGGAAATCAAGCTTTCCCTTTGTTTTTTAGTTATTTTCAGAAATTCTTTTTTAAGATTCATTGTTGGTTTATTGTATGTATAGTTTTTTTATTATATGTTTAAAAAGAAAAGGTTTTCCCAGACCCTTTCCAAAAGAAAGAGGAATCAAAAATGCTTCGTGCTTCGCACTCAGACCGCCTTCGGCGGATTTGTTTCACGGGGGCGGCGGAGCCGCTTGTGCGTGGCTTTGCCACGCTTTGATGTTTTTACCGCGTAACTTCCGAACTTAATAAAAAAAGAAAGGAAATACAATATGTTTAAAAATGCTTTAAATCTTATTTAGTTATATGGATGAACAAGAGGGTGGGGATAGGAGAGAAACAAAATTTAATATGGCTGTGGCCACTCTTCAGAGGATCCATATTTCTCTAGAGAAAATAAGATGGGGTTTTGAATTTCTGAGGGGAATTACAAAACAAAATTTCCATATAAACCAAGTTAAGATATTGTTTATGAATGCCACACCTCTTTTAGAGGAAAAACAAGTTAAAAAATATCAAGAAGAAGTTGATAAGTTGAAATTAAGAACAAAAATATATAGAGGGAAAAGAGTAACTTTTTACGATTATAAATTAGAAACAAGGCTTTTTGAAATAGTTAGGGAATGGGAATTGGAACTAAAAAAATATTTCATGCCTTCTAAAATAGAAGAAGGAGATGACTATTAAGATAATTGATAACAAGCTTATTATTGATAAGGAAGAGTTTGTTATAGAGAAACAATTTGTTAAGAAACTTGATAGAGTTGTAAGAGGCATAACACAACAGAACCCAAAAGAAGATGCAGTCTTTATAAATGAGGGGAAAGAGGGGAAAGGTAAGACTAACACTTCTATTGTTGAAGCTGTCTATGTAAAAATAAAAACAAAGAGAGAGATTCACTTATTCTTTAGATTGAAAAGATTAATTGAATTTGCACAATCAACTAAAAATAAAATAATTATATGGGATGAACCTTCACTTGATAGTTTAAGTACAGAACAGGTCAGTAAACTTAACAGAGATATGCTTAGATTATTTATGACTATCAGAAAGAAAAGACATTTCTTTATAATTAACTATACAAAATTCTGGAAGTTCCCAGAATATATGGTTGTAGATAGATCTAATGGAATGATTCACATGAGAGAGGATCAGATTGGGAGATTTATTTATATAAGGAAAAGGAAGCTTGAACTTCTGTGGAATGATTACAGGATGAAACATAAAAGATCTTATCATAAAGTAATGTCTTTTGGTGGAAGAATGCCTTTAATCCTGGAAAAAATTTTTGATAAATTGGAAATATATGTTAATGATATTAAAAATGCAACTTATAAAGATTATGAGAAATGCAAAGATGAAGCTATTAAATCTATTGGAAAGAAAGAAGAATTGAAACAAGATAAAAATAAAACAAAGCTGGATGAACTGAGGAGAAAAATATCTCATGCTAAAGGTATTACGCAATTAGATTTGGCGCAGCAGTTGGGAATAAGTTCTAGTAGATTAAGGGAATGGAAGAAAATCATTCCACCCGCCGACGCCTGAATTATATCTATATTTGGCGCGTAGGATTGGATTCTGGAAAATAATTATTAGATTAAAGGGCCTTATATTAATAGGATAATA
>CAYPBR010000090.1:0-1719 GCA_964409005.1 Candidatus Woesearchaeota archaeon
AAAAATTTTTCTGAATGGTATACACAAGTTATACAAAAAGCAGAAGTGGTAGATTTAAGACTCGGTATCAAAGGATTCATAATTATAAGACCCTGGGGAGCTTTAACCATGGAAAATATGTATAGTCTGTATGAAGAGGAACTTCAAAAAAAAGGGCATAAACCAACAATAATGCCTTCTGTAATTCCAGAATCAAATCTAAAAAAAGAGACGAGTCATATTAAAGGATTTACTCCAGAGGTTTTTTGGCTTCAAACTGCAAAGAATGAAGAAAAATTAGCATTAAGGCCAACTAGTGAGACTCTATACACCCCAATGTTTGCTCTATGGGTAAGAAGTCACAGAGATTTGCCATTAAAATTATACCAGAGAGGTTCTGTTTTTAGATATGACACTAAAGCAACAAGGCCCTTAATTCGTGGAAGAGAATTTAACTGGATAGAATGTCATAATGCATTTGCAACAAAAAAAGAAGCAGAAGCACAGGTTCAGGAAGATATTCAGATAACAGAAACAATTATGCATCAAAAGTTTGGGATTCCTTTCTTAGCTATGAAAAGACCTGAATGGGACAAATTTGCAGGAGCAGAATATACAATAGGGTCAGATGTTTTAATGCCAGATGGAAAATTAATACAACAACCATCTACTCATTTAATGGGGCAGAAATTCTCAAAAGTATTCGGTGCAAAATTCATAAATGAAAAAGGGACTGAAGATTACCTGTGGACAACTGCCTATGGTCCTGCAATATCAAGAATTTTAGCCTCTGTAATCTCAACTCACGGGGATGATAAAGGTTTAATTTTACCATACTGCATCTCTCCTATAAAAATAGTAATAATCCCAATATACACAAAAAAAAATAAAGGAAAAATCATAAAGTATGCTAAAGAAATAAAAAATAAATTAAAAAATTATGAAGTCCATATAGACGACAGGGAAGAATATAGCACTGGCTGGAAATTCAATGAATGGGAATTAAAAGGGGTTCCATTTAGATTGGAAATAGGGGAAAAAGAAGTTAAAAGTAAAAGATTAACACTATTCTCAAGAGATACGGGAAAAAGAGAAATCCTTCTTATGAAAGATATTTCAAAAATAAAAGGACTTGGGAAAGAATTTGATGAAAGATTGAAAGAAAGAGCAGAAAAATTCATGGAAGGCAAGATAATAAATTGTAAAACAAAAGATCAAATTAGAAAAGTCATAAAAGAAGGAAAAATAGCCAGAGTTAATTTTTGTTCGATAAATAAAAAAGGAGAAAAATGCGCAGAATATATTGAAAAAGAGATAAATGCAGAAGTTCAAGGAACTTTAGCTAACAAAAAGGAAAAGTCAACAGGAAGATGTGTAATCTGTAACGATACTGCGACAGATGTCGTTTATATTGCTAAGGGTTATTAATCTTAACATTCTCTTTTTTAGGTTATTAGGAAGACAAAACTTTTTTTAGCTCTTCTTCTAATCTCAAAGTTGTCTCAATTAAGAAAGTCAACTCCATTTCAACCAATATCTTTTCGTCTGTTTCCATAAGGCTTTCCATTTTTCATAAAGCCCCAGTAAAATCCAGAAATCTTCTCCAACTAAAATCAATTAAGAAATACTACTCAATTCAACTCAAGCCGGAAAAGAACGCTGAATTAAATTGAGGTCAAAGTTATATTTTTAATTGTAGCATAGACTAAATCAAATGTGCATTTTTCACAAGACATACCC
>CAYPBR010000091.1:0-1686 GCA_964409005.1 Candidatus Woesearchaeota archaeon
AAAACCTTTTTATATAACTGCTTCTTATTCTAGTATCATGCCCCGCAAAAAACTCAAAAAAACAAAAGAAGAAAAAATAGCTGAAGATTATTTTCCAGTTGATGAAAAAGATGTCAAATATGCTGTTGAGAAAGAATACAAAAAACCTGACAGAAAATCTCTGGAGAAAATAGAAAAACCTGCTAAAAGGAAGAGAAAGATAACTAAAAAAACTATTAAAAAAAAGACTGAATACAAAGTTCCAAAGATAAATCTAAAGAAAGACGGCTATGAACTAATCATTACTGAAAAACCGCAAGCCGCTTTGAAAATTGCAAATGCTCTAGGAAAATCTGTAAAACAAAATAACAAAGGAGTTCCTTATTACGAAGTTGACAGAAATGGCAAAAAGATAATTGTTACTTGTGCTGTCGGTCACTTATTTACCCTAAAACAAAAAAATTCTGGTTCAAAAGTCCCTGTTTTTGACATAACCTGGGTACCAAATTATATTGCTAGAAAATGGGATTTTACAAAAAAATACTACGATACAATATTAAAACTCGTAAAAGGGGCAGGGAGTTTGACAGTTGCTACAGATTATGATGTTGAAGGAGAGGTTATTGGATTAAATATTGTAAGATTTATCTGCGGACAAAGAGACGCGAACAGAATGAAATTCTCTACTTTGACCGAACACGAGTTGAATGATTCTTATGATAAAAAATCTTCTACTATTGACTGGGGGCAGGCAATTGCAGGTGAGACCAGACACTATCTAGACTGGTTCTATGGTATAAATTTATCAAGAGCATTGATGAACGCAATAAAATCCACTGGAAAATTCAGGATGATGTCTATCGGAAGAGTTCAAGGCCCTGCTCTAAATTTAATAGTCCAAAAAGAAAAAGAAATCCAGAAATTCAAACCAGAAACCTACTGGCAAATTTTCATAAAAGTAAAAAATTCCCATGAAGTAGAATTAAAACATAACAAAGATATCTTTGAAAAGAGTGAATTATCAAAATTTGAAAATCTGAATGGAAAGGAGGTTGAACTAAAAACAACCACTAAAGAACAGATTCTCTCACCAAATCCCCCCTTCGACCTAACAACCCTTCAAATAGAAGCATACAAATTCCATGGGATAACTCCCTCAAGAACTCTCAGGGCAGCACAATCCCTTTACCTCAATGGTTTAATCTCATATCCAAGAACCTCAAGCCAAAAACTCCCTTCTTCAATAGAATATCCCAGCATCTTAAGGAAACTTGCAAAAAAATACAATGTAGAAAAATTGGTCACGAAAAAAATACCAATTGAAGGAAAAAAATCAGACCCTGCTCACCCCTCAATTTACCCAACAGGAAACACCCAAATTCTGACTGGAGATGAAGAAAAAATTTACAACTTAATCGCTAGAAGATTTCTTGCACTATTTTGTGATGATGCAAAAATAGAAAATAAAAAAATAGAGACAGAGATTAAAGGCCTCAAATTTTCCACAAGGGGGGCAGAAATAAAGAAAAAATCATGGATGGAAATCTATCCTCACAAATTAAAAGAAAGCGAAGTGCCGACTATGGATGGCAAAGCAAAAATAAGAGATGTAAAAACTGAAGAAAAAGAAACACAACCTCCAAAAAGATATACTCCTGCATCAATAGTTTCTGACCTGGAAAAAAGAGGTCTTGGAACAAAAGCCAC
>CAYPBR010000092.1:0-1663 GCA_964409005.1 Candidatus Woesearchaeota archaeon
AGTAGTGTCGCCAATAAGAAATGAGTTATCGCCCCCTATATGATGTAACAATTGCCCGGGTGTGTCTGTCCCTATTCCAACTCTATTACTACTTGAATCAATAAAAAAAGTTGAAGTATCAAAAGTATAATTTCCTGTTGCTATATCTCCTGTATTTAAAAGAAAAATAGATATATCTGTTGGAGTATTCAAACCATCCCAATAATCAGAGGAATTGACAGATCCTGTATTATTGTTAAAAGTAATAACTGCTGGAGCATCTCTTGTTACCCTTGGTAAATCAGGGTTATCAAAGCCAAACTGGGAAGAAACTAAATTGATTGAAATTATTGAAACTATCAGAAAAAATACTATGATATTAAAAATTATTTTCTTTCCCATTAATTTGAATACCCCCTATTTAAATACTGGTGTTTTTATACTTTAAAAAATTATGTAAACTTGATATTTTTAGGTTTTAGGACATATTTGAATCAGGTCTTAGAGTTCCTTCCCTAGTTTCTTGAAAATATTTTCTTAAAGGTCCTGTAATTATAATTCCCATTGCTATTAAAAATATTGAAAGAATCATTCCTATGCCTTTTGCTGTTGTACTAGATTCAGACAGCAAAATTAATATCATAACAAGAAGTCCAGATGCTGTTAAAATCCAACGAATGGTTGATGCCTTCACCATGTGCTTTTATTAAAAGGACTCCATTTTTTCTTTGTATTCTGCATAGGCATTGTATCTGATATTTGTGGTTGATGTTGAGTAATAAGTATTCCTTCTCTTGTCCCCCTATTTTCATTTCCTAGAAGCGCCCTTCTATAACTGCTTTCAATAGAATGTAAAACTGTAACAATCATTAAAGGGTATTTTGTTTTCTTAAACTCTGTATCTAATCCCATTAATTTACCGTTGATAAGAAGAAACTCATTTAATTTATCTCCAATATCTGCCATAATTTCATTTATTCTTTCCTCCTTATAAAAAGATAAAAAAGTTTCTTTATTAATATACATGGAAAGAGTATTCATCATTTCAGAAATACCATACTCATTTAAATTAATCCTGGATTTGTCTATGACTTCTTTTATTGTGTAGCTTTCAAATGTAAATTTTTTCTTTTTCTCTTTAAGCCCTTTTTTTAATTCTTCTAGTAAGAAATTTTTGTAGTTATCCTCTATTGTCATTTCTACAGCTTCTTCTCCTTTTCCTTCAATAATACTTAAAATTTCCCAATTTTTTTCTTCTTCATCTTTTTCTTTTTTTTCTTTATCATTTTTATGAATAATATTTTTTTGTGGGTGTTCATCAACAACATAAATTATCTTTGATTTCATATTTTTAAATAAACTCACTGTGATTTTTTTTGTTGGGCTAGAATAAAAAGTTTCTAATTCATTGTCAGCGTTAGTTCTGTTTCTCAAAATATCTCCTCTTAGATAATGTTCAATTCTTTCAAGAAGTTCTTCAGGAGATAATTTAAATTCAATTACGTTTGTATCTCCTTTGGGAAGAAAATTGCTTTCTACAGAATCTTGTAATGATAAATTTTTATTCCTTAAATATTGATTTTCACTATCTTGTGTTGAAATCTGCTTCTCAATGGCTTCTAAATCAATACCTTCTTCTTCATCCATGTTTTTAACAAGAAACGGAGTTTTTTAAACATATCTA
>CAYPBR010000093.1:0-1615 GCA_964409005.1 Candidatus Woesearchaeota archaeon
TACTTTTTTTTCTATTTTTTTTATAATTACCCCGTTTTTTTAAGAGGATACGAAAAAGTCTCAATAAAAACCGGTACGGAAGAATTAAAAAAATATATAGAAAAAATTATTAAACAAAGAGTTGTTCAAGTTGATACATTAAAAACATTTATAATTAATGATGTTCTGAAATATTATAGACTTACTCAATATGATGAATGGGAAGATGCTGCAAAAGAGCAAGAAAAATTACGAAAGGATCTTTTTTCAAAAATTACTGATGATACTCAACGCTTTCGTCATTTAATTTCTCCAGCTTATGAATATAGAAAGAAGCGTAATATTGATATTTTAGAAAAATATCTAAAACCAGAATATCTTAGTGAAATACAAAAGGCCATTGAAACAGATACAGATGCATTTTTAAGGTCAATTCCATCACTATATGTACAAGCTAAGCTAACATTTCAAAGATTTAAAGATATTTCAAAACCTATTCACAGAAACGATATAAAAGATATCGCCTTTTTATCAATGGCTATTCCTTATTGTGATATAGTAGTAACTGAAAATAGTTACAGGCACTATGCTAGTCAAGAAAATTTAAATGGAGAGTTTAATACTATTATAGAATCAAATATAAACAATTTGATGAATATTCTTTAATTTAATATTTTCCTAAGAGCGGTTGTAAGACTGCTTTTAATTTATGCTCTTATTTTGTTTATTCGAGGTATAAAAAGATGGAAAGCAATAAGAACGAATTAATACATTCACTCAAGAACTCAATTAGTGATTTTCTAATAGATGCGGCAGAAATTAGTTTGGATGAAATAATCGAGTCAATAATTCAAGATAATACAATTATAGAAAAAATACCAATTATAAAATGGGCGTATTTACTGAACAATATTAAATCAAACATCCAATTAGCTTTTTTTATAAGAAAATATTCCCGTTTTATTGGTCCTATATTTAAAGAAAAGAATAAAGACTTTTTGAAAGAAGAAAGCTTAAATAAAATAATAAATAATAATAAAACTTTAAATAGAATAATTGAACAAACTATTATAGCCGTTGATCGTTATCAAATTGAAGATAAGGCAGAATACCTTGGTCGTCTTTTTGTAAAAACATTCAAAGATCGCATATTCACATTTGAAGAATATAATCTATTGTTATTTAGTATAGAATTAATGCATCCGTATATTGGAATAGAATGCTTAAAAAAATTTTATGTTTATAAATTTAATTTCGAATCCGAAACAGAAGAAGAAAAAAAGAGAAAAATATGGCTGGATGGTAGTAGACTTGATTTCTCGCCATTATCTACTACTTGTTTACTCGATTTACCAAAAGGTGGCGCATTTACGGGAGATTTGGGCGGAGCTCGACTTAATGATTTAGGAAAAAAGTTTTACGAAAATATTGTAAAAGAAAAAGAAAAGTAAAAATTATATAAAATTAATTGGTGAAGTAACTTACAATTGAAATAATATGAATGAAAATAAGGGGAAAGTTAACAAATCTTTTGGAGCAGACGCCGTCTTTTGTCACGGTTCCTGCGTAAGACGTTCGCGCATCGCTTATTCAGGAACCGCGCCAAATCCTGTCGCTTTGCTCCAGGATCGAGGGC
>CAYPBR010000094.1:0-1550 GCA_964409005.1 Candidatus Woesearchaeota archaeon
GCAATCTTCAGTCGGCAGTAGGCAGTCCACAATCTGCAGTCGGCAATCGGCAGTCGGCAATTGTTTTTTGCCGACTGGAGACTGTAGATTGCCGGCTTTTCTCTATTTATACTTTTCAGGATTTTTAATCATGTGATTATGATTTTTTAATTGTTGTTTTTTGCCTTTTTGCCAACTGCCAACTGCCAACTGTCAACTTTATCAATTTTTCACTAATTATTTCTATGGGATTATGTCAAAGTTAATTTAATTCGTGCAAATTAGTGTAATTCGTTATTAATTACTTTTTAAGTCCAAAGGTAGTAAAATACAACTCTTTGATTTTTATATAACCATTTTCAACTTCACGGTTACTTTCTGTTTTTCTGTGATTATCAAAATTAGATATAATGTTTTGTAGATCACTGAAATTCCGGTTTTTATATAACACACAACCTGATGGTCGGGAAACGCAATCAGATGCAATCACATTTTTGTTTAAATAAAGGGCCTCTTTCACTGAGAGAGAATCCCCATCTGTTGTCGTTGCCCTTATCAGTATATCACTGAGCTTTATAATATTAAAAAATTCGTGTTGATAGTTGATAAAATATATGTTATCAGGAACATGTATAGATTGTTCCTTAACATATTTTAAATATTCACCCGACGGATCTGAAATTATCAGGGCTTTATTATTTAACTTAAAAAATATTGATATAAGTTTGCTGATTCCATAAATTTCAGTTCCATCTTTGTCAAATGAAATATTAAAAGCATTTGTGCAGAAAATTATACTGTATTTTCTTCTTAATTGTTTTATCATTAATAGAATATCATTATCCAGACAATTTAAGTGTTCTTCCTCTGGTGGGATAAATGCTGAGATTAAAGAGGTTTTTTTTGAGATTTTTTTTGCTTTATCGATGCTTTGTTTATTTAATAGTATAACATGATTTGCAAGAAGAATTGAACAGTGATCAAAACTATTTTTTACAAAATTAAATCTGTTTAAATTACCATGAATTGTAATAATAATTTTTTTTAAAAAGAAAATTACTAATAAAACGATTATAAATCTAATATATGGGCTAGATGTATGTAAATGGATTATATCATTAGTGAAAATAGCTTTTAATATATCGTACTTAGAATGTTTCTTTAAATCAATATATTCCAATGCAATATTATCTTTTTGTAAAGAATCAAGGAGCCTTTTAACGTGTATTACGACACCACCTATAGGTGGTGGGCAACTTCCAATAATCAAAAGTTTTTTCATGCAATACTTACCTTTTTTCCAGAAATCAGAGAATTAAATAAATTTTCATAATTTTCAACCATTTTATTATTAGAAAACTTTTGTTCAGCAGTTATTCTGGCGTTAGCGGACAATTCTTTTCTTTTATTTCCCCCTAAATGAAAAAATTTTAAAAGTAAATGTATTAAATACTCTTTCTCATGAGGAGAAAACAAGTACCCATTATAATTGTCTTTAATAATCACCTGTTTATTTTTTAATCGCTTTCATTGCGGCCTTACTTAATGTGTTTACTTCCACATCTTTTAAT
>CAYPBR010000095.1:0-1549 GCA_964409005.1 Candidatus Woesearchaeota archaeon
AAAAATAATAATAGATTACAGAGAGAAAAATTCCATGATTCCTTCTGAGTTAAAAGAAAATGGATTAAATATAGAATTTAAAGAACTAAAAGTTGCAGATTATATTGTCAAAGATGTTGCGATTGAGCGTAAAACAGTCTCTGATTTTATCACTTCTATGAAAAACAGAAGATTGTCAAAACAACTTGAAGAGCTTCAGCAATATGAAAACAGGCTCCTGATTGTGGAGGGAATTGATGAGCAGGAACTCTACACAGACTCTGAAGACTGGACAGGAATGCACCCGAATTCTGTAAGAGGTTTCCTTCTTTCAATACTCCTCAAACACAAAGTTCCAATAATCTTTACAAAAAACTATGAAGACACTGCAAAATTTATTTCAGTACTTGCAAAAAAACCAGCGCCAAGCGAGGCTCCGCTGAATGTAACTAAAAAAACTCTTTCAAAAAAAGAGCAGCTTCAGTTCATTGTTGAAGGTTTTCCGGGAATTGGTCCAAAAATCTCTAAAAAACTTCTAAAGAAATTTAAAACAATAAAAAATATCATCAATGCCAGCGAGGAAGAACTCAGAGAAGTTATTGGGAAGAAGGGGGAAGCTATAAAAAAGCTTGTCGATGAGAAATATAGGTAGATTTAGGATATTCTGGTTTTAAATCAATCTCTCCCATATTCATAACATATGTTCTATTTGAAACTCTTGTAGTATCAATACCTTTTGGAGCGTTAATAAATACAAATCTCTTTTTTCTCTCAAGCAAATCCAACATTCTTTTAGTCAAACACACTCCTGGTTCAAAAATATCAAACCATGTAGGATTAATTTGCCCTGTTCTGGGGAAAACTCCATTAACAAATCCGTTATAAAGGTTCGTAAGATCTCTACGGTTATCTAAATTTTGTATAACTAAACAATACCTTTGAAGTTTTTGGTCTCTCCTGAAGAAAGGTGCGCGGCCGCCATATTCATAAAAAAGCAATTCATCGACAGTAAGAGATAGCTTTCTTATTTCTTCGCCCATTAAAAAATAGTAAAGAATCAGGATTAATAAAGATTATTATGATAGCTTATATCTTTCAAGAACCTTATATTTAGGTCCTCCCCTCATTAATTCTGACTTCATCAAAACAAACTCTTCAATAACAAAATCCAAATTTTTTAAATGAATATTTTTAATTTCTTCCAGCAATTTTTCCCTGTCTGGAACAGACTTGACCCGCACTGTGGTTATATGTGAATTGAACTCTTTATAATCAGAAGGAATTTCTGGGAATTCATCAGATATTTGTTTTTGTAAATCTTTGAGTTTATCAGAAACTAAATCAACCCAAATCACTTTAATATGTCTTTCATCAAAAACCCCTGTTTCCCCAATCCCACAATCAAATTTTTCAAATCTTATTTCTCTCAACTTCCCCTTTATCTCCTCTAACTTTTCTTCAGAGATATTTCCAAAAAATTTCAGAGTTAAATGCAAATTCTCTTTATCAACAAATTTCCCCCTGAAAAGATTTTTGCCCTGCAGGTCTTCAAATTTATGAAAAATCTTTG
>CAYPBR010000096.1:0-1543 GCA_964409005.1 Candidatus Woesearchaeota archaeon
TCCACAAATTTATTATTTATAAACCTTTCTATATTGTTACTACTTGATAGTTATGTAAGAAAAGGTTCAAAGTGTTCTAATAAATTTGATGATAAAATTAAAAAGACTAATAGCATATAATAATTATGATTCAAAAACAAAATTCTATAAAAAAGATATTTGGTATCTTAAAGAACTGGAAATTAGACACTCAAAAATTTAAAGATGAAATTAGAAGAGGAGAGGCAATAGCTGAAAAAAGAAAATTCCTTCTATATAATTAATAAAATTGGTATTATTGATCTATGCCCTTTTTCTTTTATTATTTCCCTTATCTTATCAAGTCTTTTTATATTTAAATAGTATTTCCAACCATGTTTTTTCTTTTTTCTCTCGCAGATACTTTGTTTAAGTAATGCATTTAGAACAGTTTCTACTTTACTAACATAATTATTTGGAATGCCTTTTTTTAAATTTTCAACATATATAGAGCCCTTGCCAAAACATGTTTCATCATAAAGTTTTTTGATTAATGTTCTGCTTAATTTAATATATTCACTCTTCTTTACTTTAACCATAATAATTATTTAGGTTAGTTAATTATATAAGGATTTAGTCATTTTTCTGACCCTTAAAGGTCAAAAAAGAAACATTTATATATAGAGTTCTCTATTAAATCATAAAATGGTATCTGTATTTTTAAGATTAGAAGGAAATAATGTAAAAAATAGAATTTGGAATTTCTTGATAGTGCATTCGGAATTTGATTATTCAATGAAAGACATTGCTAGGTTTTCAGATGTAAGTTATACTGCTTTAAAAGAAATCTGGAAAGAATTTATTAAAAGAAAAATAGTTGTAAATACAAGAAATGTTGGGAAAGCTAAAATGTATAAATTAAATAGGGAAAATCCACAAGTAGAAAAGTTTGTTGAGTATTACTGGTCTGTTGTCAATTCAGAAGTGGATAAACAATTGAGGATAAAAGAAAAGGTTCCACTTAAAATTCCAGCTTAACATTTTCAAAAATTAACTATTCCTTCTTTTCATACAAAACTTTTATCTTGCCCGGCAATTTAGACCTAACTTGGCGGATTATCTGCCTTGCAAACTCGACTGCCTTTTCATTCGGAACAGCGATGAAGAAAATTTTTGAGCCTGGCTTGAGAATCGCAGCCTTTCCAACAGCTTTTCCATAAGACAACTGCATTCCTGTCTGCATTCTGTCAGCACCAGCCTGTGTGAGCATTTTATTCTCACGTTGAATATGATGGGGGAATGGAATAATTCTAAACAGATATTGTCCTGAAAGTTCTGTATCTAATTTTTTATTTATATACTGTCTGCATGCTTCGAGGGCATTATGCCTCATTTGGACATTTTCTGAAGAAATAACTGTCAAATTGTGAGGAAGTTTTCCTTGCGCAGACAAAGATTGATTACCCATGCTGAACTTAACAATTTTCTGCTGAGGGACTGTTTTTATGAAAGATTTACTCTTTTTCTTACTGACCCTTGTATAAGGAACAACTTTCTTTTTTGAATACGCAGATGCTTTTCTAAG
>CAYPBR010000097.1:0-1540 GCA_964409005.1 Candidatus Woesearchaeota archaeon
TAAGCGTTCCCTTAAAAATATCCTCACGAGAAATATCAGCAACGCTAAAAAAATTGCGCTGAGATACAAAGGCGCCACAGGAACAGATAACCTGGACATGATATTAAGGGCAGTTCTAAAAATACATTTTTCATAAATTCTTTTCATCACATTTGAACTTTTCAAATTTTTTGCGATAATTTTTTTCTAAATCACCATTTCTGTTTTTTCTAACCAGTTTTTTGCCGTTTTTTTGCGTTTGATTTGTTCATTTCCTCCTCTTTTTTGTTAATAACCTATCAATTTTACCGATTGGACGCACCTCTCCCTTGATAGTGTTATTATCTGTACTGCTCTGCAAATATTATATGCTAAATTTGTTAGTCCTATTATTACTCTTGCTCGTGCTATTCCTATACATCGCATATAGGTTCCTTTCATACTATTTTCTACGAATCCAAATATATGTTCTACCCGTGCTCTGTATTTTGATTTGTTTTTGTTACTCTCTTTTTGTGTGGCTGTAAGTGGTTTGTTTTTGTATCCTTTCTCGTGTACTTTATTTACCATTTTTACTTTTTTAATGCTTGCCTCTTGACCTTCTCCTGTGTAAGCACTGTCGGCATATAATGCCTGTCCTTTATCTTTTTCTGTCAGCAATGGTTCTAATGCTTGTGAATCGTGTACGCTTGCATCGGTTACGGTGTAGTTGTCTACCAGCTTACTTCCTAAATCTGCTTTTACATGATTTTTGTATCCGTAGTAGTTTTGATTGTTTTTCTTTGTCCAGTGGGCATCGGTATCTTTGTGCCTGAGTTTATTCTTGTGTTTTTCTTCTTTCCATTCTTCTGGTATATCACCTTGTTTCAGTGTTTTATTTTCTTCCCTGCTGTTGCGCTGACGAGGGACTTCGTGAAAACTCGCATCTACCATTTTCCCCTCTGAAACAATCAAATGATGATCTTCTAATTTTTTGTAAAAACAATCAAATAATTTTCGCTCATTATCCTTTTCCTTGAGCTTTTCTTTGAATAGCCATATCGTATTGGTGTCCGGTACCCTATGGCTAAATTCCAATCCGGTAAATCGTTTGAATGTTAATCGGTCGTTGAGTTGGAATTCCATTTGTTCGTCCGATAAATTGTAGAGTCGCTGCAAAATAATTACTTTGAACATCAACACATAGTCATAAGGTTTTGCGCCTGCTTTGCTCTTGCGCTCTGTTTTTTGATAAATTGCATGGAGTGTTTCCCTGAACAACTCAAAGTCAATTTTACTATTCAGTCTTTCCAACGGGTCTTTGAGTTTACTGAGTTTTTCCAATTGTTCATACTCATCAAAAAAGCCCCGTGCAGGTTGTTTTTTATTAGACATAATTTTTTATTTTTTGTCATAAAGATAATCATATATGTTTCTGAATATCAAATAATTATTGCAGTTTTTATCAACAGTTTTCATCTTTGTTTTGTTAATAACAACAAGGCAGTTAAAAAAAATCTTAGGATGGTATTATTTTTTGTTTTATATTTACATTGGCAATTCAATTTTTAGAACTGCCCTT
>CAYPBR010000098.1:0-1522 GCA_964409005.1 Candidatus Woesearchaeota archaeon
TTTGAGTAAGATTTAATAATTCTTAATTATTAGTATTATTATGAAAAAGGGGATAAGAAATATCATTCTTTTAATATATCTTGCAAATGTATCTTTCAATAGCAGTGCACACAGCCTTAGTTCTATGTTGACCGGATGGGGTGCTCTTGAACATCAAGTTATTAATGAACAATATGCACGATGTGTGCGTTATCAGATTAAATCATATTATGAAGCAATTAATCCGTGGATACTGGTCCCTGGAAGCTTTTGGTGGAGGAAACCTGGAAAATTAAACTTAAATCCTGGAAAATTTTACAAACCGGAGAATAACCAACGAGACAATAATCCTTTTATTGCTAAAAATTTAGAAAAAATTTCAGAGATTGAAGAAACCTCTTAAAACATTCTTTTAAAATATTGTTGTAATTTGAAAATTGCATTTTTTTAACTAAAAATTTATAAGTTCTGAATCTTTTCTAAAAACATGAAAGAAATACTTGTCGCAGATATTATGACCCGAGATCCTATTACTGTCAAATCAGATACAAATTTATTAGAGTGTGCCAAAAAGATGGTCAGAAAGAGAGTTGGTAGCTTAGTTATAATTAGTGATAAAAATTTAGTTGGATTTATTTCTCAGAGAGATATTTTATGGGCTGTCGTAAAAAAATCCAAAGATGACTTATCAAAAATTAAAGCAAAAGATATTTCTCCTAAGAAAATTGCAACTGTTAAACCTTCTTTTAAAATTGGAGATGCTATACAAAAAATGAAGAAATTAAAGTTTGACAGACTTCCTGTTGTTCAGGGCAAAGAACTCGTCGGAATAATTACTGTAAGAGATATATTGAATTTTAAACCAGATTTCTATCCTGAGCTAGACGAGTTTGCAAAAATAAGAGAAGAGGCGCAAAAACTGAGAAGAGTCAGAAGAGCCAAAGATAAAGATTTTATGCAGGAAGGAATTTGTGAGGAATGTGGAGCTCAAGATATCCTTTATAGGATTCACGGAATGTTGGTGTGTGAATCATGCAAGAATTCTGTATAAGAAAACATTTAAATAAAGTTCTTTTCTTATTTTAAAAGAGGATATCACATGGCAGAAAAAGAAACAATATTTTCAAGTTTTATGAAATATGAGGGAATTTTTTCTTTCAAAGATTTTTATAAATTCTGTTATGATTGGCTTACAGAACAGACAGATTTAGCTGTTGCTGAAAAGGAATATTCTGAGAAATTGAAGGGAGATTCAAAAGATATAGATATTAAATGGACTGGCTCTAGAAAACTTACAGACTACTTTAAATTTGAATCTAAAGTTGAGTTTAGAATTCTTAATCTAACAGAAGTAGAAGTAGCACGTGGAAGCACAAAATTCAAAACAAATAAAGGACAGGTTAAAGTAAAGATTAAAGGAATTCTTATAAGGGACTGGCAGGGGAAATTTGAGAGAACTGCATTTGGAAAATTCTTGAGATCTATCTATGATAAATGGGTAATTCCTGGAAGGATAGAGCAGTTTGAAGATAAAATAATAGGG